>NZ_CAMPPR010000013.1:0-1756 GCF_946901985.1 Streptococcus sp. Marseille-Q5855 | reverse complement strand
CTTTTCAGTATTGAGAAAAAGATTTAATGACCAAGCCTGAGATAATTCTCAGGTTTTTTTCGTCTCTTTTGCGAATAAATAGATAGTAGCAGTGAATCTAGTAAACCTAGATTTAAAAATGTGCTATAATGAAAGGAGAAGAAATATGACTGTACGTCATCCGGGCATCAGCCCAACCAATGACTTGGTTGCTAAGAAAATCTTTAGCAATCCAGAAATCACTTGTCAATTTATTCGCGATATGCTGGACTTGCCAGCTAAAAATGTGACCATTTTGGAGGGGAGCAATATTCACGTCTTGCCTTCCCTGCCGTACTCGGCGCAGGATTTCTATACAAGTATAGATGTTTTGGCGGAGCTAGATAATGGAACCCAAGTAATCATTGAAATTCAGGTTCATCATCAGAATTTTTTCATCAATCGCCTGTGGGCTTACTTGTGCAGTCAGGTTAATCAAAATCTTGAAAAAATTCGCCAACGAGAAGGTGATACACACCAGAGTTACAAACACATTGCACCTGTTTACGCCATTGCAATTGTGGATAGTAATTATTTCCAAGATGACTTGGCTTTCCACAGTTTTAGCATGCGCGAGGATACGACAGGTGAGGTTTTAACCATAACCAATAATGGTCAAGAAAACCATTTAGTTAAGATGGCATTCTTGGAATTAAAAAAATACAGAGAAACCAGCAAAGATAGTATTCGCAAACCATGGTTGGAGTTTTTTGGGAATAAACCCTTTACCCAACAACCCGAGCGAGCTATCAGCCAAGCAGACCAACTGCTGGACTATAAGAGCTGGTCCGAGGAGGACAGGAAAATGTTTAGTCAACTACGTATGCGCGAAGAACAGGCCTTGTTAGCTCAGGACTATGCCTTGGAACAAGCTGAAGAAAAAGGTTTAGAGAGAGGTCTTGAACGTGGTCGTGCAGAAGGTATTGAACAGGGACTGGAGCGAGGGAAAATTGAAGGAAGTTTGTCCATGCTACTAAATTTAGTCCGTCAAGGCATTCTGACTTCCGAGGTTGCCAGTCAGCAATTGGGCATGACCGTCGCTGAGTTTGAGGTACTATTGAAAAACTATCATACATAAGACCTAAAAAATACAGAGAAACCAGCAAAGACGAGGTTCGTAAACCGTGGTTGGAGTTTTTCGGGAACAAACCCTTTACTCAACAACCCGAGCGAGCTATCAGCCAAGCAGACCAACTGCTAGACTATAAGAGCTGGTCCGAGGAGGACAGGAAAATGTTTAGTCAACTACGTATGCGCGAAGAACAAGCCTTGTTAGCACAGGACTATGCCTTGGAACAAGCAGAGGAAAAGGGCTTAGAACTTGGACTTGAACGTGGTCGTGCAGAGGGTCGTGAACAAGGACGAGAAGAAGGCATTGAAGAGGGATTAAAAGTAGGTTTAGTAAATCTAGTCCATCAAGGTCTTCTGACTTCCGAGGTTGCCAGTCAGCAATTAGGCATGACTGTCTCTGAGTTTGAAGAATTATTGAAAGACCATCATAACTAAGAACTAAAAAAACTCTAAGCAGGCAGAGCCTGCTAACTCATGACAGAAAAAGAAGTTTAGCTTATAATGAAGATGAACAATACAAATCCGTGGTGTCTAATAGGACTTTTCCTAGCCTGTTAAAAAAACTGGATGAACAAGAGTCATGAGATAACTCGAATATGCCTTGAGCATGAAAATAAAATTACTAGTAGCCTCTTGTTCTATTGTTCAAATAGTTAACAGGAGGTTT
>NZ_CAMPPR010000012.1:0-2636 GCF_946901985.1 Streptococcus sp. Marseille-Q5855 | reverse complement strand
CAAAAACTCTATCATGTTTATCAAGAAATTTTCCACTTGAAAATTTAAAACACTGTTGTCCCGTTTTTACTGCAAATTTCTTGTTATTATTTAAAGGATCCCCAAACATCTCGTTAAATCGGGATTTGCTTTTAAGAGATGAATTTTTGGTGTGAATGCTTGACATTATTTTGATTGACCATGGCATAGGCCAGGGTTGTGTCAATCTTGCTATGACCTAGCAGTTTTTGGACTTGTTCGATAGGCATACCTTTATCAATTGCCTTAGTCGCTAAAGTTCTTCTGAACTTATGTGGGTGAACCTTTTGTATGCCGAGTTTGTCTCCTAACTTTCTTAAGCGAATCTCTACACCAGCAATTCCAAGCCTCTGGACTTTTCCAACTAACGTTACAAAAAGAGCAGGATGACTATCTTTTCTGTCGTTAAGATAGTTTCTTAAATGAATTTTCGTCCGAGCGTCAAAATATACTGGTCTCTCCTTCTTTCCTTTACCAAAGACAACACACTCTCTGTTTTCAAAATCAATATCTGAACGATTCAACTGTACAAGCTCCCCTACACGCATACCTGTCGATGCTAGTAGGTCTATTATTGCCAAATCTCTCAAATTTTCACAGTTATCACGCATAATTTCCAAATGTTCATCAGTATAAGTTTCCTTCACATTTTGCTCAGTCTTAATTTTCTTTATCCGTCGAATGGGATTTTTAATGATATATTCCTCTTGCTCAAGCCAAGCAAAAAAAGAAGACAATATACGCCTAATATTGTCTAAATTTGCCTTACTACAATCCTTTTCAGACTGGTAATTTGCTAAATAACTCCTTAAATCATCTGTTGTGAGTTGTGTCACAGACTCCTTAATACCATTAAACAAGTTTTCAATCGTCCTCTGGTAATAACGAATTGTTTTTGAGCTACAGCCCTCTACCTGTTTGGCAGTGATAAAGAGTTGCAACAGGTTATTATTCGAATACTTCTGCTGCTTTTTTCCGTCTACTAGATGATGTTCTAAACTCTCTCTCAATGCTAGTAATTGTTCATTATTTAAAAGAGGTAACATTTCTTGCATGATAATTGTAACTTTTGATTCCATAATTTTTCACTTTCTTATTCATCAATAAAAAGAGACAATATCAGTTTCTGCATTACAGAATTCTAATATTGTCTGTTCATTTATTTTCTTGTGCTCATTCAAATCCAGCATACTAGGTTACTTTTTGACCTTTTCTCTAACAGAATGTTCAGAAATCCATTTGGAGTAGCTTGTCATTTTTTCATCAGTTAAAGCTTCTACTGCGATGGTTACACACATTTTTACTGCTTCTTCTACCGTTACAGAAAAACGATAGCCGTTTAATTGTAAAAATTTGACCAAAACGAAGAAAGCAGTTCTTTTATTAGCATTAGCAAAAACATGCTTCTTTATCAATTGGACAAATAGTATCGTTGCTTTATCAAAAATTGTTGGATAAAGAGGCTTCCCAAAGACAAATTGTTCTGGTAAGTTCACAATCATATTTAAGGCAGAAGGACTAACTGTTTGAATTTTCTCATTTGGAGAATACCGTTGAATTGCTAAGGCATTTATTTTTTCAATTTGCTTTTCTGTCAAATAGATTGTCATTTTTCCACCAAAGCTTTGAAAACATCGTCGTATTCGTCAAATATTTTATCTAAATTTAAGTCAAAGGCATCATCAGATACATAAGAAACCTGCTGCCCCAATTCTTCAGGAGTAAAGATAATCTCACCACTTGGTAACAATTTCGCTTCGTATTTTACACCACTTGGAATATTAAATTCACTTGGAATCGTAATGGTGATTGAATTACCTTGTTTTCTTGTTTTTACTACCATCTGACTTCCTCCTTTGTTGTATTATAACAAATCATTACCGTAATTACAATGGCAGAATATCAGCCAAAATACTCCTGCATCAGAGATTTCTTCAAAGTTTCAAGCTCTTCCAGAGATTTTTGGATTGCCAATTGTGATTTGTCGACCTGGGCTACAAAGTCTGCGAACTCATTTTGGAGGGAAAGAGGGGGGAGGGGGACTCTAATTTGTAAAAATTTTGATTTCGAAATATTTTTCATACTCCCACTAGTTCCAGAGGCAATTCTCTTAATTTTTAATTTTGTTTTCTCATTTGTAATAAGCTTCCATAAGAAAACTGGATTTACTCGATCATTCAAAATAACCTTCCATAATCTATCTGGCAAATATATATTATCACTATTGATAGTCCAAACATACCCAGCAGCCCCAACTAGTTCAGAAGTGTTCATACGACTAATAATTACATCCCCTATTTCAACTTTATGTTCATCTAAGGGAATATAGTCAATTGGTAAATTTTTTACTTCAGATGAATTAAAATAATCGTACGATACAGCTCCTGTTTTTAATACTTTATTCTTATTATTTTCCTCACCAGCTAAACTTTTACCTGCTCTTAGTTCTTTTATATATGTATCTAAGAATACTGAGTCAGGATACTCTTCGAACATCTCGTTAAATCGGGATTTGCTTTTAAGAGATGAATTTTTGGTGTGAATGCTTGACATTATTTTGATTGACCATGGCATAGGCCAGGGTTGTGTCAATCTTGCTATGACCTAGCAGTTTTTGG
>NZ_CAMPPR010000011.1:0-3092 GCF_946901985.1 Streptococcus sp. Marseille-Q5855 | reverse complement strand
ACGCTGTAAATGCTGAACACAAACAGACTGTTAATCTGAAAGATGGAACAAGTTATCCTACAACAGATGGTTTCCATGATATTGAACTTACAGTGACATATGAAGATGGTAGTACGGAAAATGTACCAGCCAAATACAAAGTCACAGATGCTTCTAAAGGGACTATCGACAAAGCGGCTGAGACTAAGAAAGCTGAGATTGATAAGCGTACCGACTTGACGAAAGAAGAGAAGGACAAAGCGAAATCTGATGTTGAAACAGCAGCAGAAAAAGCTAAGAAAGCTATTGACGACGCGACAACTAACGATAAGGTAGATGAAGCGAAGAATAATGGCAATACAGCTATCGATAACATCAATCCAACTGGTGATAAGAAATCTGACGCTAAGAAAGAAATCGACAAAGCGGCTGAAGCTAAGAAAGCTGAGATTGATAAGCGTACCGACTTGACGAAAGAAGAGAAGGACAAAGCGAAATCTGATGTTGAAACAGCAGCAGAAAAAGCTAAGAAAGCTATTGACGACGCGACAACTAACGATAAGGTAGATGAAGCGAAGAATAATGGCAATACAGCTATCGATAACATCAATCCAACTGGTGATAAGAAATCTGACGCTAAGAAAGAAATCGACAAAGCGGCTGAAGCTAAGAAAGCTGAGATTGATAAGCGTACCGACTTGACGAAAGAAGAGAAGGACAAAGCGAAATCTGATGTTGAAACAGCAGCAGAAAAAGCTAAGAAAGCTATTGACGACGCGACAACTAACGATAAGGTAGATGAAGCGAAGAATAATGGCAATACAGCTATCGATAACATCAATCCAACTGGTGATAAGAAATCTGACGCTAAGAAAGAAATCGACAAAGCGGCTGAAGCTAAGAAAGCTGAGATTGATAAGCGTACCGACTTGACGAAAGAAGAGAAGGACAAAGCGAAATCTGATGTTGAAACAGCAGCAGAAAAAGCTAAGAAAGCTATTGACGACGCGACAACTAACGATAAGGTAGATGAAGCGAAGAATAATGGCAATACAGCTATCGATAACATCAATCCAACTGGTGATAAGAAATCTGACGCTAAGAAAGAAATCGACAAAGCGGCTGAAGCTAAGAAAGCTGAGATTGATAAGCGTACCGACTTGACGAAAGAAGAGAAGGACAAAGCGAAATCTGATGTTGAAACAGCAGCAGAAAAAGCTAAGAAAGCTATTGACGACGCGACAACTAACGATAAGGTAGATGAAGCGAAGAATAATGGCAATACAGCTATCGATAACATCAATCCAACTGGTGATAAGAAATCTGACGCTAAGAAAGAAATCGACAAAGCGGCTGAAGCTAAGAAAGCTGAGATTGATAAGCGTACCGACTTGACGAAAGAAGAGAAGGACAAAGCGAAATCTGATGTTGAAACAGCAGCAGAAAAAGCTAAGAAAGCTATTGACGACGCGACAACTAACGATAAGGTAGATGAAGCGAAGAATAATGGCAATACAGCTATCGATAACATCAATCCAACTGGTGATAAGAAATCTGACGCTAAGAAAGAAATCGACAAAGCGGCTGAAGCTAAGAAAGCTGAGATTGATAAGCGTACCGACTTGACGAAAGAAGAGAAGGACAAAGCGAAATCTGATGTTGAAACAGCAGCAGAAAAAGCTAAGAAAGCTATTGACGACGCGACAACTAACGATAAGGTAGATGAAGCGAAGAATAATGGCAATACAGCTATCGATAACATCAATCCAACTGGTGATAAGAAATCTGACGCTAAGAAAGAAATCGACAAAGCGGCTGAAGCTAAGAAAGCTGAGATTGATAAGCGTACCGACTTGACGAAAGAAGAGAAGGACAAAGCGAAATCTGATGTTGAAACAGCAGCAGAAAAAGCTAAGAAAGCTATTGACGACGCGACAACTAACGATAAGGTAGATGAAGCGAAGAATAATGGCAATACAGCTATCGATAACATCAATCCAACTGGTGATAAGAAATCTGACGCTAAGAAAGAAATCGACAAAGCGGCTGAAGCTAAGAAAGCTGAGATTGATAAGCGTACCGACTTGACGAAAGAAGAGAAGGACAAAGCGAAATCTGATGTTGAAACAGCAGCAGAAAAAGCTAAGAAAGCTATTGACGACGCGACAACTAACGATAAGGTAGATGAAGCGAAGAATAATGGCAATACAGCTATCGATAACATCAATCCAACTGGTGATAAGAAATCTGACGCTAAGAAAGAAATCGACAAAGCGGCTGAAGCTAAGAAAGCTGAGATTGATAAGCGTACCGACTTGACGAAAGAAGAGAAGGACAAAGCGAAATCTGATGTTGAAACAGCAGCAGAAAAAGCTAAGAAAGCTATTGACGACGCGACAACTAACGATAAGGTAGATGAAGCGAAGAATAATGGCAATACAGCTATCGATAACATCAATCCAACTGGTGATAAGAAATCTGACGCTAAGAAAGAAATCGACAAAGCGGCTGAAGCTAAGAAAGCTGAGATTGATAAGCGTACCGACTTGACGAAAGAAGAGAAGGACAAAGCGAAATCTGATGTTGAAACAGCAGCAGAAAAAGCTAAGAAAGCTATTGACGACGCGACAACTAACGATAAGGTAGATGAAGCGAAGAATAATGGCAATACAGCTATCGATAACATCAATCCAACTGGTGATAAGAAATCTGACGCTAAGAAAGAAATCGACAAAGCGGCTGAAGCTAAGAAAGCTGAGATTGATAAGCGTACCGACTTGACGAAAGAAGAGAAGGACAAAGCGAAATCTGATGTTGAAACAGCAGCAGAAAAAGCTAAGAAAGCTATTGACGACGCGACAACTAACGATAAGGTAGATGAAGCGAAGAATAATGGCAATACAGCTATCGATAACATCAATCCAACTGGTGATAAGAAATCTGACGCTAAGAAAGAAATCGACAAAGCGGCTGAAGCTAAGAAAGCTGAGATTGATAAGCGTACCGACTTGACGAAAGAAGAGAAGGACAAAGCGAAATCTGATGTTGAAACAGCAGCAGAAAAAGCTAAGAAAGCTATTGACGACGCGACAACTAACGATAAGGTAGATGAA
>NZ_CAMPPR010000010.1:0-83233 GCF_946901985.1 Streptococcus sp. Marseille-Q5855 | reverse complement strand
ATCTCTAATCCTACCATCGTTGAACTCCTCTCAAATAGAATTTTAAGCGAACAAAAAAGAGAACAGATTTCTCTGTTCTCCTAAAAATATTGAATTATTTGATTTTCTAAAAACTCTTACCACTTACATACAACTTTTTTTAAAAATTTTTAGATTCATGTTCCTAACCTAGGAGGACTTTCTTACACGCGTTCTTTCCATGAAGTCGCTGTTGTTTGAAGAACTTTGTTGAGTTCGTCAATGTTTTCAAAACCAGTTGTGCGAAGCCATTCGCGAGCTGCTGCTTCACCATCTTTGATGTATGCTTCAACTGATCCAGCCCATGTAGCACGGCCACAAAGAACACCATTGAAGTTTGCACCTGATTCATGAGCAAATACAAGAGTATCTTGGAAGAGTTTAGCTGATACACCAGCACTTAAGTAGATATATGGCAAGTTAGTTGCTTCATCTTGAGCTTTGAAGAAGGCTGCTGCTTCTTCACGTGTATAAACCACTTCACCTTCAGCGAAGCCTTCAACATATTTAATGTTAACAGGAACTTCTACTTTCAATACATCAATGTTAAAGCGTGGGTCGGAGAAGACTTTCATAGCACCAATAACTTTGTGTGGTTTTACTTTCGCGTATTCTACAGAACCTGCGTCAGCAATTTTTTCATCGTAAGCAAGAATTTCAAGGAAGAATGGAATATCTTCAGCCACACACTCAGAACCGATACGTTCGATGTAAGCTTGTTTTTCTTGGTTGAGTTCGTCTGAGCTATCTACATCATAGTAAAGCAAGAATTTAACTGCATCTGCACCTTCTTCTTTAATACGTTTTGCAGACCAAACATCCAAGCAGTCTGGCAAGCGTTTTGTGCTTGTTGTGTCATAACCTGTTTTTTCATAAGCAAGGAGAAGACCAGCTTTTTCATCAAGAGCTTTAGTCGCTGGAAGTCCATACTCAGGGTCAAGAAGCATAGATGAAGCGTATTTAGTCAATTCATCTGCTACCAAAACTTTAAGTTCTTCCATTTGAGCCACAGTTGGTTCTTCTGTTTGGTGTTGAGCCATGAGGCGTTTCAACGCACCACGTTGGTCAAATGCAAGAGCTGAGATGATACCATTTTCATCAGAAAGTTTTTCTAAGCGTGCACGTTTTTGTTCTGTTAAAGCCATTTTATACCTCTTTTACTATTATTTGATCATATAGAGCTTGATAGTTGGCCATGTTGACATGACCAGTTATTTTTTCTTGAGCATTGAGCATACCAAGGACATTTGCCTTGATGAGTAATTCTGCATCCGATTCTTTGTGAAGAAGTCCTGAAGAAATTCCTGCCACAGTAGAATCTCCAGATCCAACAGGATTGACTACCTGAATTCTAGGAATATCTACCTTGTAGAAAGTGTCCTCATGTTTGGCAAAGGCACCGTTGGCACCAAGTGAAACGATAATCCATTCAATACCTGCAAACAAAGGCTCTTGAAGGACTTCTTTTAATTCATCCAAATCCTCAGAAACTTCTCTTCCTAGAAGTTGAGACAATTCTTCATTATTTGGTTTGATGACTGTTGGTTTATGTGGTGATTCAAGAACCGCCTGAAGCGCTGCACCAGAGCAGTCCAAGACTACAGGCTTACCAGCTTGATTAGCAAGTTCTACCAAGCTCGCATAGTAATCAACTGGAAGACCAGCTGGCAGACTACCCGAGATGGCTACTACTTCAACTGACTCTAGGAGATTTTTGAAATGTTCCAAAAAGTCTTGACCTTCCTGTTCCAATACTTCAGGACCTTTTTCAAGAACTTCTGTTTGGTTGTCTCCGTGGAGAATAGCGATACAGTTCCGGGTTTCTCCCTGAATTGAAAAGAAATCTTTCTTTACTTGATCATCGATATGTTCAACCAAAAACTCACCAAGTTTGCCACCCACTAAACCAGTAGCAAGAACAGAATCCCCAAATTCTGAAAGTACTCGGGTAACATTGAGTCCCTTACCACCAGCCGTTTTGGTTACGTCCACCACACGATTGACAGTATCAATCTTCAACTCATCCAAGGGATAAGAAATATCAATGGATGGGTTCATTGTGACTGTTAAAATCATAGGTCACCTCTTAGTCGTGGTATTCTCCGCGATCCCATTTTTCAAGGAATTCAGTGAAGAAGTTTGCGTCTGTTTGTTTAGCATTGTGACTTTCAAGGTGTTCAATTTTCGCAATCAATTTTTTGTTTTCTTCAGATGGTTTGTATTCAGCATGGATGAAAGCTTCGATGATATCACACATGAGCAATTCACCAGTAATCTTACCACCAAAACCGATAACGTTGGCGTTCAATTGTTCTTTAGCATAAAGGGCTGTTGTCATATCACGAACCAAGGCAGAACGGACACCTGGAACTTTATTTACAGCATTGTTGATACCAACACCAGTACCACAGATACATACCCCAAGATCAGCTTGACCGCTAGTTACAGCTTCCCCTACTTTTTTACCAAAGATTGGGTAGTGAGTACGTGTATGGTCATATGTACCAAAGTCAATGACTTCATATCCTTTTGATTTCAAAAATTCTGAAACCGCCATTTTTTCATCTGTTACGATGTGGTCACATCCAATTGCAATTCTCATTTTTATCTTACCTTTCTTACTGTAATCTAATTAGCACATTTTGTTCAACATGTCGACACGAATTTGGTGACGTCCACCATCGTATTTACCGTTAACAAATCCTTTAGCGATGTTTTTAGCCAATTCATCACCAACAAGTTGTGCACCCATAGTGATCATACGTGAGTTGTTGTGGCCACGAGTCATATAGGCTGAACGTTCGTCAGATACTTCTGCAGCAACCATTCCTTTGATTTTTGTTGCGACCATAAATGGACCAGCACCGTAAGCATCAATCACGATACCAAGGTTTTGTTCTTCTTTGTTTACTTCTGCAGCAACAGCGAGAGTCACATCAACAAAGTCTTGACCTTCAGCTGTAACATCCACAACGTGGAAATTTTCTTTTTCTAAGAAGTCTTTCACAACTTCTTTCAATCTCAAACCTGCAGCATCTGCACCGATAACAATAGACATATTGTATACTCCTTTTTATTTTTTCTATGCTGGATTCCAGCAGTGTATTGGCTGTCTTTAAAAAACAGTCAATTAGTCCTCACAAACATAATATACTACTATTGTTTGAAAAAGTCAACAGTTTATGTTTGTTTTTGTTATTTATTTTTTACTTTTTTTATAAAACTTCTATCTCAAACCCTAATTCTCCAACCTGATTGGCTTCTAAGAGACGAACATTCTTCTTATCTTCTAAATGATCTCCTTCTTCAAGGGATGTTGACAAGCCAGACCATGGTTCAAAGGCAATGAAAGGTCCCTTGTTCAAAGTTGACCAGATGATGAGGTTTGGAAACTCTGCAAAGTGCACTTTCAATCCCTTATCATGTTTACGAGAACGAAGGGCAATTGTTCGAGATTGCAATTCATCCAAAGTCACTGCATCTGTGCTGAAAAGATCATAACTAAGATCTATTTCTTTTTGATTCTCTAACCATGGACTTCTATCTTGAAAATCCAGCATACCCGTGTCTGGGAAAGGACGTGGAACAGAGCAAGTCTCTTCTTTCTCAAACTCTAAATAGTAATCTTCATAGACCTCATCATCCAGTAGAGGACAATTAAAGCCTGGATGGCCACCAATAAAGTAAGGCATGACCTTGCTAGTTTCTTTATTAAATATTTTGTATTGAGTCCGTACTGTCTTGCCAGTAAGGCTATAAGTGATTTCTAGGCGGAAATGATAAGGGTAGTTCTGATAGCTATTCTCATCGTCTTCAATTGCAAAAGTTACACTCTTGTCTGTCTGTTCAACTAATTCAAATTCTTTCTTACGAACCAAACCATGACGAGGGATGATTCCTTTGCTTTCTTGTCCATTATCATTTATATAAAGTGCTGTATCCTCTCTCAATGAACCACAAATAGGAAAGAGAACAGGAGCTTGTCCACTCCAATAAGTAGCATCCCCTTGCCACAAATACTCAAGTCCCTCAACATCTTTTATAGAAGAAAGAGCCCCACCAAAACTGTTAAATTGAACTCTTAATTGTTCTGATTTTAATTCAATTACCATTATTTTCTCCGATTTCTTGATAGTTTATAAAAAACTAGGCTGTCACTCCTAGAAGGTATGACAACCTAGTTTCAACAATTTACATTTTATAGGAGCGCATTATTTTGCTTTTGCTGCGTACTCTTCGTTACGTTTGATCATTTGTTTTCTGTACCAAGCAAAGATACCGATATAGAATACAAGGAAGACTACTGCACCAAGGATTGCTTTGATATCACCTGTTGTAGTGTTACCAATTGTCCAACCAAGAAGTTTTTCGATTGGTCCTTCAAGAGTTGAGTGAGTAATCAATTGAGTTTCGCTCACACCTGCTGGGAAGGCACCTACACCTTTAGCAAGTTCTGTTGCAAATGGTGCAATAAGTGTACCTGAAAGAAGGAAGAGTGGCAACAAGAGTGTTCCGAAGATAATCATACGGAGCAATTTACCACGTGTTACAACCAAGAGAGCTGGAGTAACACCCATAGCAATGATACCTGCAAGTGGCAAGATACCATTTCCGACTTTTGAAAGAAGCACAGCTTCAATCAACATGATTGGTGCAAGTACGTTAGCACAAGCCCAGATTTCAGCACGACCAGCGATGAATGGCCAGTCAAGACCGATGTTGAATTTACGTCCTTGAAGACGTTTAGTAGCAACGTTTGTAATACCTTGTGAAAGAGGTTCTACGGCAGCGATGAACCATGAACCGATAAGTGAGAAGAGTTCCAAAGATACACCGGCAGTCAAACCAAGAGACAACCATCCTCTGATAACAAGACGCCATTTATCTGCATCTTCAACTCCTGCAATTGGATGTGGAGTTCCCATAATACCGATTACAATACCAAGAATGAAACCGATAAAGAATTTAGATCCCCAGAAACCGATTTTCTTGTTCAATTTTGCAGCGTCAAAGTCATATTTATCAAGACCTGGGAAGAATTTTTCAAAAATCTTGTCCAAAACCATGATAACTGGGTTCATCATGTAGTTCATGTGAGTTGATGTCATTGGTGATGAACTTGGAGCGTTAAGAAGGTCATCAAATGTAGGTTTCATCAAGTCAGAGTTGATAATTTTCAACACACCAACAAGCACGATAGCTGCTGTAGCAATCAAGAGTGAAACCCCTTGGCTCACACCGTTGTTATCTGCATACCATTTAATCAAAAGACCTGTGATAGACAAGTGCCAGATATCAAAGATATCAACGTCAAGTGTATCAGTTTTCTTCATAGCTAGCATCACTATGTTGACAATCAACATGATGAGCAAGAAGTAAAGTGTCCAAGCAGAACCCCAAGTGATTGTAGCAAGTGGTGCCCAACCAACGTCTGTAATACTCAATTGAATACCAGTATTTTCAACGAATTTTGCAAGCGACGCTGAGAAAGCAGTGTTTAGCATACCGATGATGGCACCGATACCAGTAAGAGCGATGGCAAGTTTGATACCACCTTCAAGCGCTTTGGAGAATTTCACTCCAAAAAGTAAAGCCAATACTGTCAAAATGATTAACATGATGACAGGACCACCCATATCTAAGATAGGTGTGAAAAAGTCTTTGATTAGACCAAATATTGCATCCATAACAGTTCCTCCCTTTTTTATGTTATATGAATGTTAACAAATTAAAATTAGCTTAACCCGTGTTCTTTGATGGCTGCTTCAATATTATCATATACTGGAGCACTCATTGCTGGAATACGGAATAAGATTGGTCCAGCTTCGATAACTGGAATATCTGGGTCAAAACCAAGGTCTGTAGCAGCAATTGGTGTGAAGATGTCATAACCTTTGATAAGGTCTTCGTTAACGTCTTTGACCATGACTGCATCACAGTGCACATCGTAACCACGGTTTGAAAGTTCTTCTTCAAGAGCACTTTTAATTTGGTGGCTTGAGTTAACACCTGCACCGCAGGCAGCAAGAATTTTAATCATATGGATTTCCTCCAATTTAATATTTTTAATAGACAAGATTAAGCAATTGCTTCAGCGATATAAGCATAGAGGGCTTCTGGTTCAGAAATTTTTGATAGGTCTTCAAGATGACCATTTCCTGTGAAGAAGTCCATCAACTGAGCAAGAATATTGGTTTGACTTGAACTCGAGTTATTGATAATAAAGAAGAGCAAGGATACTTCTACTTCCTTATCCGGTGCAATCATGTTGTGGAAGGTCACAGGTTTATCTAATCGAACGACCACAACTTTTTCAGCTAGATTATGAACAATATCTGTATGAGGAATAGACACATTTGGCAAATCCTTACCCAAAAATTCCATATCTAAGCCAGTTGGAAATGATTTTTCACGCGTGATCAAGGCTTCACGATAGGTTGGAGTCACGATTTCTCGTTCTTCCAATAAAGTTGCAACCTGATCAAAGAGATGTTCTTGATTATCCGCTTCTAAGCAAAACACAAGGTTTTTGTCAAAGAAATGATCTAATCCCATAAGGTTTTCCCTTCTTTCCATTAACTTTATGCCATAAGTATAACACTATATGAAATCGTTGTCAATAGTTTTCTGTTGATTTTTGTCTCTTTTTTTATATTTTTGTTGCGTTTATAGTTTGTTATATAAAAATAAACACACAAACAAATACTATCAGCATTTTTTCTGTTCTAATACTAGAGCAAACTAGGAAGCTAGCCGCAGGTTGCTCAAAACACAGTTTTGAGGTTGTAGATAGAACTGACGAAGTCAGCTCAAAACATGATTTTGAGGTTGTAGATGAAACTGACGAAGTCAGCTCAAAACATGCTTTTGAGGTTGTAGATAAGACTGACGAAGTCAGTGATCATACCTACGGCAAGGTGAAGCTGACGTGGTTTGAAGAGATTTTCGAAGAGTATTAACAATGTTCCCATAATAAAAAGCAGGCTTATAAACCTGCTCTAATTTTTAAGTAAAAATTTTATTCTTCATCCATGCTCAAGACACTGAGAAAGGCTTCTTGAGGAACTTCTACTGATCCGATAGCTTTCATACGTTTCTTACCAGCTTTTTGTTTTTCAAGGAGTTTGCGTTTACGAGAAACGTCACCACCGTAACACTTGGCAAGTACGTTCTTACGAAGGGCCTTGATATCAGTACGAGCGACAATCTTGTGTCCAATTGCTGCCTGGATTGGAACTTCAAATTGTTGACGAGGGATAATTTTCTTGAGTTTATCAACGATAAGTTTTCCACGTTCGTAAGCAAAATCCTTGTGAACGATAAAGCTGAGGGCGTCCACCTTGTCTCCATTGAGAAGGATATCCATTTTGACCAGCTTAGATGGACGATACTCTGACAATTCGTAGTCAAAACTTGCATAACCACGTGTCGAAGACTTAAGTTTATCAAAGAAGTCAAAGACGATTTCAGCAAGTGGAATTTGATAGATAACATTAACACGATTGTCATCAATATAATCCATAGTCACAAAGTCCCCACGCTTACGCTGAGCTAATTCCATTACTGCCCCGACAAACTCCTGCGGCACCATGATTTGCGCCTTGACATAAGGCTCTTCAATGGTCGCAATCTTAGTTGGATCTGGGAACTCAGATGGGTTAGACACATCCATAGATTCGCCGTCTGTCAGATTGACTTTATAGATAACAGACGGAGCTGTCATAATGAGGTCGATATTGAACTCACGCTCTAAACGTTCTTGAATAACATCCATATGAAGAAGTCCAAGGAAACCACAACGGAAACCAAATCCAAGTGCCTGAGATGTTTCTGGTTCAAACTGCAGACTGGCATCGTTGAGCTGCAATTTTTCAAGCGCTTCACGCAGGTCATTGTACTTGTTTGACTCGATAGGATAGAGACCCGCAAAGACCATAGGATTCATCTGCTTGTAACCATGTAATGGCTCTGCCGCAGGATTGGTTGCCAAGGTAACGGTATCACCCACACGAGTGTCTTGAACCGTCTTAATAGAAGCAGCGATATATCCAACGTCACCAGTCGCAAGGAAATCACGACCAACTGCTTTCGGAGTAAAAATACCAACTTCGGTCACATCAAAGGTCTTACCATTGCTCATGAGCTGAATCTTATCTCCAGGTTTGACCACTCCGTCCATGACACGCACTTGGAGGATAACCCCACGGTAAGCATCGTAAACAGAGTCGAAAATCAAGGCCTTAAGTGGTGCCGTCACATCACCCGTTGGTGCTGGTACTTTTTCTACGATTTGCTCAAGGATGTCTTCAATACCGATACCAGCCTTGGCAGAAGCCAAAACTGCTTCACTAGCATCCAAACCAATGACATCTTCAATCTCAGTACGCACGCGCTCTGGATCCGCTGCTGGCAGGTCAATCTTGTTAATGACTGGCATGATTTCCAAATCATTGTCCAAGGCCAGATAAACGTTGGCAAGGGTTTGGGCCTCAATTCCTTGAGCAGCATCAACCACTAAAATCGCTCCTTCACAGGCAGCTAGCGAACGCGAAACTTCATAGGTAAAGTCCACGTGACCTGGCGTGTCAATCAAGTGGAAAATATAAGTTTCTCCATCTTTTGCAGTATAATTCAGCTCAATGGCATTCAACTTAATGGTAATCCCACGTTCCCGCTCTAAATCCATGCTATCCAAAAGCTGGGCCTGCATTTCACGACTTGAAACCGTCTCTGTTTTTTCCAAAATGCGGTCTGCTAGAGTTGATTTCCCGTGGTCAATGTGGGCGATAATAGAGAAGTTACGGATCTTCTCCTGTCGTTTTTTCAATTCTTCTAAGTTCATGATTCTCTTCCTTTCAGGGTATCTATTTATTATAAATTGTTTTTGACATTTTGACAAGACCATACCCTGCTAGGAGTACTAATCTTCAGCGACAAAGCCGTCATTTTCGATAAAGTGATGTTCTGTCATTCCTTGGTCTGTAAAGACAATCCCGTGAAGGACACCACCATAGACAGCTCCTCCATCCATTCCAATCTTACCGTCTTCTGTCACCCAAAGCTCAGCTGTACCGCGTTCTTGCTGTAATAAACCATAAACTGGTGTATGACCAAAGACAATGATTTTTCCAGTATGATTTTCTGCTTCGTGGAATGGTTTTCTAAGCCATACTTTTTTATAATCTGTGGTTTCATGCCAGTCATCCAAGGTCAAATCAATACCAGCGTGAACAAAGATATACTTATCTGTCTCTACCACAAAAGGCATTTGACGAATAAATTCGACCAAATCTGCCGCTTCAGTAGCAACACGCTTGGCATCTTCTACTCCATCAACCGGTGCATCCAAGGGACGACCTAGGATAGAGTTAATGGTTGTATCACCACCATTACGACGATAGTGGTCATAGCTTTCTTCTGGGTCATCGAGCCAAGTCAGAAACATATACTCGTGGTTTCCTGATAAACAGATAGCCCCTTGATTGTCCACTAAGTCCTTGACCATTTCAAGAACACGGCGACTATCTTCACCACGGTCAATCAAGTCCCCTAGAAAGAGCAGCTGGGTCTGACCATCCCATGTTTTGAGAAGGTCTTCCAGCATCCCAGCTTTTCCGTGAACATCTCCAATTACATAATAGTCTGTCATCTTATTTCTCCCTGTTTCTCAACAATTCTCTGGCTTGCGTCAGGGCTGCTTCCGTCACATCATCACCTGCCAACATCTTAGCAACTTCTTCCACTCGCTCTTCAACCGTCAAGAGACGAACAGTTGAAACGGTTGAATGCTCATTACTAATCTTCTCAATAAAGAATTGATAATCTGCAATCGCAATCACCTGTGGTAAATGGGAAATAGCCAGAACCTGACCATGCTGACCAATCTTGTGAATCTTCTGTGCAATAGCCTGAGCTACACGGCCTGAAACTCCCGTATCCACCTCATCAAAGACAATGCTAGTCTTGCCTTCTTTACGTGAAAAGGCAGACTTAATAGCTAGCATGAGGCGAGACAATTCTCCGCCAGATGCAACCTTAACCAAGGGTTTAAAGTCTTCACCAGGGTTGGTTGAAATGTAAAATTCGACCATTTCATTGCCCTCACGGCTGAATTTACCCTTGCTAAAACGAACCTGAAACTGGGCTTTTTCCATATAAAGGTCTTGCAGTTCTTGTTTAATCTCGGCTTCCAATTGCTGAGCCAAATCATGACGAGCAGAAGCAAGTTGACCTGCCAAATCGACAAGATTAACTTCCAATTTCTTGAGCTCTGTTTCCATGTCCTCAGACGAAAGATTATTGCCTGTCAAGAGATTGTATTCTTCCGTAATCTTGGCAAAATAAAGCAAGACATCGTCTACAGTCCCACCATACTTGCGGGTAATAGTATGAAGGAGGTCCAAACGATTCTCAACCTGCATAAGACGATTGCCGTCAAAATCCAGATCCTCAATGATAGCTTCCAAACGTTTGCTAATGTCTTCTAAGACATAGTAGGTCTCAGACAGAGAGCTGGAAATTTCACAGTATTCGGTGTCATACTCTTCGACACTTTCCATGTCATTCATGGCCGAACGAACATTGGCCAGACTTGAAAAGTCTTCATTGTCCAACATGCTGTAGGCATTGGTCAGTGTATCCGCAATATTTTTATGATTGAGAAGTTTATCACGCTCTTGATTGAGAGCCAGATCTTCTCCAGCCTGCAAGTTTGCCGCCTCAATCTCTGCCATTTGAAATTCCAACATTTCAATACGAGCCTTGTGTTCCTGTTGGTTTTTCTTGACTTCCAGAACCTGCTTACGCATTTTACGATAGGCATCAAAACTCGTTTGATAGGTTTCTTTCAAGGCCCAAAAGGCTGTATCACCAAATTCATCCAACATCTGGATATGCAGTTGAGGACGCATTAACTCCTCTTGATCATGCTGACCATGAATATCCACCAGATGTTGCCCAATAGCACGCAAAACAGACAGATTGACCATCTGGCCATTCACACGGCTGATACTACGACCATTTTGCAGAATTTCTCGACGGATGATGATTTCATCACCCATTTCCAAACCTTGCTCATCAAAAATTTCCTGTAAAAGGCGACTATTTTCAACTGAGAAAAGCCCCTCAATCTCTGCCTTTGGCGCACCGTGACGAATAACATCTGTCGTCGCACGAGCTCCCAACATCATATTCATGGCATCAATGATAATCGACTTCCCTGCACCCGTTTCACCAGTCAGGACTGTCATCCCCTTTTCAAAATTGAGGGAAATAGCCTCAATAATGGCAAAGTTTTTTATCGAAATTTCAAGTAACATATAGACCTACCAATTTTTTACTTGTTCAAAGATTTCCTCAGCTAGACTTTCACTTCTGGCAATGACTAAAATCGAGCTATCATCAGCTAAACAGCTAAAAATCTTGTCAGCAAATGTCTCGATTAACTGAGCTTTTACAAAGGCTGTATTTCCTGGAATAACTTGGAGATTGATCATCTTATCCATCAATTCAGCCGATTCGATATTGTCTTCAGCCAGTTGCAAACTTTTTACGATTGATTTTGGTAATTCATAGACATAGGTGTTGTCTCTCAAAGGAATTTTGACAATACCTAGCTCTTTGATATCTCGTGATACCGTTGCCTGAGTGGCACTGATGCCTGCTTCTTTCAGATGTTCTACGATTTCTTCTTGCGTACCGATTTGATAATCCGTCACAAATCGTCTAATTTTTTCAAGTCTCTCTTTTTTATTCATTTTTAAATTGACTATGCGCCCTCTCTACTACTTCTTCAATCTCAGCAAGAACCTGATTGCTTGCTGAATCTTCTTTTTTCAAATACATTAAAAACTCAATATTTCCATGTCCACCTTGGATGGGAGAAAAGTCCAATCCAAGGACTGAAAATCCTTCCTCTACTGCCATAGCTGTGACAGATTCAAGGACATTCTGATGAACTTTAGCATCGCGAATAATTCCATTTTTCCCAATCTGCTCACGACCTGCCTCAAACTGTGGCTTAACTAGAGCCACAACCTGACCTTGATCTGCCAAGACTCGGTGCAAGGCCGGCAAAATCAGACTGAGGGAAATGAAACTCACATCAATACTGGCAAAGCTCGGTTCCTTTTCAAAGTCAGTCTTTTCAGCATAGCGGAAATTAAACTGTTCCATGCTGACAACTCGTGGGTCTTGGCGTAATTTCCAAGCCAACTGGTTGGTACCAACATCGACTGCAAAGACCAACTCAGCACCATTCTGTAGCATAACATCGGTAAAGCCACCAGTAGAGGCACCGATATCAATCGTGGTCGCGCCATCCACTGACAAATCAAAGACCTGCAAGGCCTTTTCTAATTTCAAGCCACCACGGCTGACATACTTGAGTTTTTCACCCTTGAGTTTCAGCTCAGTGTCATCGGGAATTTTCTCTCCTGGTTTGTCAAACCGTTCTCCATTCAGAACTGCTACGACTAGGCCAGCCATGACACCGCGCTTGGCTTGTTCTCGCGTTTCAAACAAGCCCTGTTTATAAGCTAGTACATCCACTCTTTCCTTAGCCATTGATTCTCAAACTTTCTACTACTTCTACAATCGATTCTATCTCAAAGGGAACCTGCTGGGCAATTTCTTCTAATTTGGCATTAGCTTGATCCAAAGTCTGGTTACAAAAAGCAATGGCCTCTTCCAAGCCTAACAAGGCTGGATAGGTTGATTTTTCTGCCTGTAGGTCCTTTTGAGGTGTCTTGCCGATTTCCTCAAAACTAGCGGTCACATCCAGCACATCATCTCTGACCTGAAAAGCAAGCCCAATCAATTCACCAACAGTTTTCAGCTTTGCCTGAATTTCAGGTGCCAATTCAGCTATGATAGCAGCTGCTTGGAAGGGATAAGCTAGTAATTTTCCAGTCTTATTAGCATGAATGGTCTGAAGTTCTTCCAAAGACAAATGCTGGTGTTCACCTTCCATGTCCAAAACCTGACCTGCTACCATGCCTAGACTTCCTGAAGCAAGAGATAAGTTGCCAATCAAGTCCACCTTGATCTGACTTGGCAAATCTGCCTGCGCTATCAAGGCATAAGAATCTAGGAACAAAGCATCTCCAGCCAAAATGGCCATAGCTTCACCGAATTTCTTATGGTTGGTCAAACGCCCTCGACGGTAATCATCATCATCCATGGCAGGAAGGTCATCGTGAATCAAGCTCCCTGTATGAATCATTTCCAAAGCCGCAGCCACCTGTGCGTGAGCAGGTTTAATAGCGACCTGCAAGGCTTCCAGAACTTCTAACAAGAGAAAAGGTCGAATACGCTTGCCACCAGCATGAATGGAATAGAGAACAGACTCTCGCAAATTAGAGGCAAACTGCTGGTCTCCATAAAAGTCTTCCAAGGCTGACTCGACAAGAGCTAATTTTTCTTGCTTCTTCATTCAAAATCACTTTCTGTTCCATCTTCTTGCATGACCTTGACCAAGGTCTTTTCAGCCTTGTCCAGCGTCGCTTGGAGCTCTTTTGACAAGACCATACCCTTTTGAAAGGCAGCAATCGCATCTTCCAGAGCAATTTCACCATTTTCCAAACTTTGGACAATGGTTTCCAGTTCTGCTAGATTTTCCTCAAATTTCTTTTGTTTTGACATCTTTAACCTCTAATTCTACTTGACCATCTCGCATCAAAAGCGTCACTTGGTCTTTTTTCTTCAAACTCTCAACCGAATCTACAACGGACTCTTCTTTCTTGACAATAGCATAGCCACGCGCCACGATTCGACTGGTATCCAACATCAGCAAGGCTTCCGAAAGTCGCTTGACTTCAGCAACCTTAGCATCATAAACCAGCGCCATTTGGCTACGGAGGAGCTTGTCCAACTGAGCTAGTCTGTCCTGATAGCGTTGAATTTTGGTAACAGGCGATAATTGGACTAGCTGATGCGTACTTGCTTGGACGACTTGTTTGTTATCAGAAATCCGTGTTCGCAAACTTTGTTTTAAGCGCAGTTGCAATTGATCCAAGCGTTGCAAATAACCATCATACAAGCGCTCTGGTTGTCTAAAAATAACAGACTGACTGCATTTTTTCAAAGCTTCTTGTTTCTTAGATAGGACATTTCGGACTGCCGTTGCCATCCGTTTTTCCTGATTTTGCAAATGAGCTAATAGATCCAACTTGGTCACAGGTGTTGCTAGTTCAGCAGCAGCCGTTGGTGTCGCAGCTCGTCGATCTGCCACAAAATCTGCCAAGGTCACATCCGTCTCATGCCCCACACTAGAGATAACTGGTAAACGAGATTCAAAAATGGCTCGTACCACAATTTCTTCGTTAAAGGCCCAGAGATCCTCTATGGAACCTCCACCACGACCAATAATGAGCAAGTCCAAATCGTCCCGTTGATTAGCACGCGCAATATTCCGTGCTATTTCCTCTGCTGCTCCATCTCCTTGAACCTTGGTCGGATAGAGAAGAATGTCAACACCTGAAAATCGCCTGCTGACGGTCGTGATAATATCTCGAATCACGGCTCCACTGCGACTGGTCACTACACCAATTCTCTTAGAAAATTGGGGCAGAGGTTGCTTGAAACGTTCTTGAAACAGGCCTTCTTCTGTCAATTTTTTCTTGAGTTGTTCAAACTGAATCGCAAGCGCCCCAACCCCATCAGGCTCAGCCTTTTCAATGATGATGGAGTAGCTACCACTTGGTTCATAGACCTGCACACGCCCAATCACATTGATTTTCATCCCTTCTTCCAGGTCAAACCCTAATTTCTGATAAATTCCAGACCAGATGGTCGCTTGAATAACTGCATGGTCATCTTTTAGGGAGAAATATTGGTGAGTAGGTCGTTTACGAAAGTTGGAAACTTGACCAGTTAAATAGACCCGTTCCAAGTAAGGGTCTTTATCGAATTTCATTTTCAGATACTTGGTCAAAGTTGTTACCGATAAATACTTTTCCATCTCCACCTACTATTCATTTACTTGCTCTTTCATGGGTATTATTATACCAAAAATATGCCTAAAAATCTCCATTTATGTACCATTATGAGGGAAAAATAGAAAAAGGAGGCAAGGCCTCCACATCTGATTATTTGCTGTTTCGAGCTTCTTCCAAAATCTTAGCAATCTTGGTTGTCAAAAGATCGATAGCCACTGTATTGCTAACTCCTTCAGGAATGACGATATCAGCATAACGCTTAGTTGGCTCGATAAACTGGTGGTACATTGGTTTAACCACACCTAAGTACTGGTCAATGACGCTATCAAGGCTACGGCCACGCTCCTCCATATCACGCTTGATACGACGAATAATGCGCACATCATCATCCGTATCCACAAAAATTTTGATATCCATCAAATCACGCAGACGCTTATCCTCCAAGACCAAAATCCCCTCAACGATAAAGACATCTTGAGGCTCCTGACGATAAGTCTTGCTACTTCGTGTATGCTCTGTATAGTCATAAGTCGGAATGTCCACCGGACGCCCTGCCAACAATTCCTTAATCTGCTCGATCATCAAGTCTGTATCAAAGGCAAAAGGATGGTCGTAGTTGGTTTTGACACGCTCTTCAAAGGTCAAATGAGACTGATCCTTATAGTATGAATCATGCTCAATCATGGAAATCTTTTCATCAGGAAAATGCGATAAAATGGCTCTTGAAACACTGGTCTTACCACCACCAGAACCACCTGTCACTCCGATAATGATTGGTCTATTTTGCATGCTATCCTCCGTTTTTTTATCCGTCGTCTATTCTATCACATTTTTTGCAAAATTTATAGTCTGATTTGGATAGTCTAGGGGAAACAACACTCCCTACACCCCAGTTAGACTAGCTAAAAACCTTCCTTGGCTTATAGAGATTGTCCCGTTTTTCTAGAATAGCTAACAATTTATCTCCTTCAAAAGCAGCTAATTCTTGTTCTGTTTGTTCGAGTTCGATAAAACGACCAAAGCGCACTTCTGTAGCCTCTTCTGGACTTAGGAAAACTTTAACAAGATCCCCTGTTCCAATCTCTATAGGATGGAGAAAGTCCAATTGGCTAGCCTCCACTTTTTCAGCAATTTCTTCCAAGGTAAGAGCATCTTCTAGTTGCAAACCAGCTGCACTAGTACGAGTTAACTGAGACATATGGGCCGCATAGCCAAGCTTCTCTCCCAAGTCAACTGACAAGGTACGGATATAAGTCCCTTTACTGCATTTCACACGAAAAGTAAAACGTGCAAAATGACCCTCATAAGAAATCGAACTTGTCCGCTCAAACTGATAAATAGTCACCTGACGTTCTGGACGCTCCACTTCCTGACCAGCACGCGCATACTCATAGAGCTTGCGACCATTGACCTTTACAGCCGAATACATAGGTGGAATCTGGATAATAGGCCCAGTCAAGCTAGCAATCGCTTCATCGACACGCTTTTCATCCAAGTGCGATAAAACAGGTGTCTCTGCAACCACTTCCCCACTGGCATCCTCAGTCGTCGTGGAATAGCCCAGAGTGATTTCCCCCTCATAGACCTTGCCCTCGTCCTGCATAAACTCGACCATGCGTGTCGCCTTACCAACCGCAATGGGCAAAACACCCACCACATCCGGATCCAAGGTCCCACCATGACCAATCTTCTTAGTTCCCAAAATCTTACGCAGTTTAAAAACCGCATCATGCGATGTCATCCCCGCTTCTTTTTTTAAGTTGATAATACCGTTCATTTTTACTTTCTCACTCCTCCTTCAGCGCTTCAAACTTTGCTTTCATGGTTGGATTTTTTCGAGTTAGTTTTTTTACTGAAACATCTTCCAATTTATTGTTTGCAAGACGGAGTTGGTTTTCAGATGTGGTTAGGAACTTTTTAACCTCTTCCATGCGTTTGATGGCCTTGTCGATTTCATCGATTGCTTTACCAAAGTTGGTCGAAGCTGAGTTGTAGTTCTTAGCAAAAGCTAATTTAAAGGCATCCAAGTCTTCTTCAAAATGCGTAATGTCAATATTTTGCTCGCGAACAAGCGCCAACTCCTGCTTATATTTTAGGGAATTAAGCGCCGCATTACGTAAGAGCCCAATCAACTGAATAAAGAATTGAGGACGAACCACATACATCTTTTCATACTCGTGGCTGACGTCAACAATCCCCGTGTTAAAGTAGTCATTATCGGCCTCAAGCATGGTCACCAAAACCGCATACTCACAGTTCTTCTCCCGACGGTCCTTGTCCAATTCCTTGTAAAAATCTGCATTCTTGTGCTTCTTCTCTGTTCCATCTGCTTCATTTTTCATCTCAAACATGATGGAAATGATTTCCACTCCATTTTCATCACACTCACGGAAGATAAAGTCCCCCTTAGACCCACGCGCAGAAACCTTGTTATCCTTCTCAAAGTAGGCATTTGGAAAGGCAAAGCTGCGAACCTTGTTAAACTCACTCTCTGCATAGTGTTCCAAACTTTCCCCGATGGCTTTTGTAGATTGTTGAGCCTTAAAATTCTTATAAAACTCGACTTGTTCACTAGCTGCTTTAAGCTGGGCTTCATAGTTTTGCTTAACTGAAGCAAGAGAAAGCTCGTTTTCTTTTTCTTGTAAAAGAAGCTGGTTTTTAACCTGATCCCGTTCTTTTTCTAGGTCAGAAAGGGTCTTTTGCAGTTGATTTTCATGCTCCAAACGCAAAGTGGCCAATTGGTTCTCCAAAGCCTGTACTTCCTTGTCCTTAGCCAATAAGGCCTGATGGCTTGTCTGTTCAACTTCTTTCTTGGCCAATTCTTTTTCTGTATCAAAGTTTTGAATTTGACTCTGCAATTGAGCGATTTCTTGGTCTTTTTGAGCTAGTTTAGACTGTTGTTCATTCATGGACTTTTGCTCAGCCAAGGCCAGTTCCTGCTTCATCCGATCGTGCAATTCCTTATCAAACTCTGCCGTTCTCACTTGAGACAAGAGTTCAGCATACTGGCTCTCATTTACTGTAAAGACTTCCCCACAGTTGGGGCATTTGATTTCGTTCATATCGTTCCTCTTTCTAGACTTCTGTAACCATTATATCATGCCTGAGGGAAAATCAAAAACAGCGAGTCGAAACCCACTGTTTATCTTCTGTTGCTTTAAATTTTTTCCAAGGCCAAGCGCAAATCTTCGATCAAATCCTCTACATTTTCAAGTCCGATTGACAAACGAATTTGGTTTGGTGTGACACCTGCTGCTTCCAGATCTTTTTCTGACAATTGACCGTGAGTGGTTGTAGCTGGATGGACAACAAGCGATTTAGCATCTGCTACGTTTGCTAGGTCAGAAAAGATTTCTAAATGATCAATTACCTTGCGTGCTTCTCCCTCCCCACCTTTGACATGGAAGGTAAAGATGGAGCCCACACCTTTTGGCAAGTATTTCTCAGCCAAGGCATGATAAGGACTATCTGCAAGTTTTGGATAATTTACTTTTTCTACCTTAGGATGGTTGACAAGAAAATAAACAATTTTCTCAGCATTTTGAACATGGCGTTCCACACGAAGTGAAAGGGTTTCAAGTCCTTGTAGCAAGAGGAAAGCATTGAATGGTGACAAGGCTGCACCTGTATCACGAAGCAATTGAACACGAACAGCGATAATAAAGGCTGCTGCACCCACATCACGAGTATAGCTCAAATTGTGGTAGCTTGGGTCTTCCTCAACAAATTGAGGGAATTTTCCTGAAGCTGCCCAGTCAAAACGACCACTATCAACGATCACTCCACCAATAGTCGTACCATGGCCACCGATAAACTTAGTCGCAGAGTGAATGGCAATATCTACACCGTGAGAAAAGACATTAATCAAATAAGGTGTAGCAAAGGTATTATCCGAAACGAGTGGAATCTGGTGTTTATGCGCAATCTCAGCCAATTTTTCCAAGTCAGGAATGTTTATCAAGGGATTCCCCAAGGTTTCAATCAAGACAAGCTTGGTATTGTCTTTGATCGCTGCTTCTACTTCCTCCAAATTATCCACATCGACAAAGGCTGTTGTGATACCATAACGAGGAAGGGTTTCCTTCAAGAGATTGAAGGTTCCACCGTAAATAGTCGAAGCAGCCACTACATGGTCACCAGCATGGGCAAGCGCCAAAATCGTATAAGTCACTGCTGCCATACCTGATGCTGTTGCAAGAGCTCCGACACCACCTTCGAGAGCTGCAATTCTTTCTTCAAAAGCAGCCGTTGTAGGATTTGTAATACGAGTATAAATGTTCCCTGGTTTCCTCAAGGCAAACAAATCGGCACCTTCCTGCGTATCATCAAAAACAAAAGATGTTGTTTGATAAATCGGCACCGCACGAGACTTAGTTACTGGATCAACTACTTGACCAGCATGTAGTTGCAAGGTTTCAAATTTAAAATCACGAGTCATAAGGCGACCTCCATATAGTTTCATTAAGGATATTGTAGCACTATCGACCTATCTTGACTAATACCTCTTTTTATATTTTGATATAAGGAGTGGCTATTACTTCTTACAAAATCGAAAAAAGCACGACTCAATCGTGCTCATTTTCTTAATCTACATAAGTATCTTCATTTTTATTGAGGAAGGCATATGGAAGACCTATCAAGAGGCCTCCTCCGATAAAGTTTCCGATGAAGGTTACACCCCAGTGGCGAAGCATATTTCCAACACCGAAGTTAGCAATTGAATCAGCAGCAACACTGAATTTCACAATCGCGAAAGAAGCAAAGTTTGCGGCAATGTGCTCGTTTGTTAAGAATACAAACATGTAAATCGCTGATAAAACAAGCCAAAGTTTGGCACCACCATCTTTGACCAAAACAAATGAAAGAATCGCAATATTAACGAAAATATTTGCCAAAATCGCCTCAAGTAAGACTAATTCATTTGAGCGGCCTAACTTCATCTCAACAACCCCTGAGATGAAACTATCATGAGTCAGATGTGCATAGGCTGCTGAGTGGGCAAAGCCCCAACCTGCTATCAAAGCCCCGATAAGGTTGAACAAGGTACAGTAAAGTAAAATCTCAGCTGTTTTTCTCCAAGAGATTTTTTTTCAAGAAACTACCTGCAGTCAAGAACATCATGTTTGATGTTACCAACTCGGCATTCAAGAAAACAATGTAGGCCAAGCCCCAAGCAAAGACAAATGGGAAGAGGAAACGTCCACTACCTGGTGCAATTTTATTAATCAAGTCAGCCCCAACTGCACCAGCAGCTGTACTGAAAGTTAAGAATGCACCTGCAAACATAGAACGAATCGCATACTTAAATTTGCTTTGACTATAAAGACTTTCCTTCTTCTTGCAAGCAAATTCAATCTTTGAGATAAATTCTGAAGAAACCATAATAAACTCCTAAATCTTTTTTCTTGATAATTATATCACAAACTTTAGATTTTAGGAAGCGTTTTCTGTATTTCATAACAGTTTATTTTTATGAAAATCTAAAAAAAAATCAGTGAAATTCTAGATTTCACTGATTTGTACTAATAAAATTGTTTATATGGTTGATTGAAAGCTGTTAGGATTTCATCAGATGTTTGTGAATAATCTTTTGTTTCTTTCAAATCACCTTTTACAATAATACGTTCTGTAGCAGCAAGGTCTTCACAGGTTACTAATGTGATTTCATTGACCCCATCTCTATCATCAACCTCATCAACACGATCCGGTGTCACACGTTTGACTTCTCGTATTTCATAAGTATAAACTTTATTTTTATCGGTTAGATAAATCTTCATACCATTTTTAGCATTATCTAAAGGAGAAAATAACATTTTATTAGCATTATCAACACCAAAGATATGGTGACTAGCTAAACTATAATTTCCTTCTCCCATTACTTGCTCGCGTTTCATTGTACCAGCGCCGTAGAAGAGATTAACATTATCAAGTCCTTTAAAAATCGGCAAATTCATTTCCAATTCAGGAATTGCAATTCCCCCAATAACTGGTAATTTTTGAGCATCCCATTGAGAAGCTAGAACAGCTTCCGAAGAGATCGCTTTGACCGAATCAAAATCAAAATTTCCTTCTGTATCCTGATTTTCTTCTATTTTTTCTTTTGATACCTGGCTAACTTGATACTTATTGGTATTCCAGACCATGAAAATATTTCGAATTTGCGCATTAAAAATCAAAGCCAGTGACAGTACTATCAGAAATCCTGCTAGGATATTTGTCAGCAGATTTTTTCTTTTATTTTTCTTTTTATTATTTTTTTGAGACATTATGCTTCACCTTCTGTTTCATTTTCTGTCCCAACTTCTTCTTTTTCTGCCGCTGCAACCGTTGTGAAGGTCACTATCTGAGCATCTTGATCCAGGCGCATTACTTTAACTCCCATAGTTGCGCGTCCTGTTTGTGAAATATTGGCAAGATTGGTTCGAATCATGACACCTGTATCAGTGATAATCATCAAATCCTCATCCCCTTGAACAGTCATAAGACCGGCCAGCAAGCCATTTTTTTCGGTAATTTTAGCTGTCTGCATTCCCTTACCACCACGACCTTTTGTTGGGTATTCAGTAGCGACTGTACGCTTACCATATCCTTTTTCTGTGATAATAAGAACCTCATCTTGATCAGTAATCAAGCTGGCACCAACAACTGTATCTCCTTCACGAAGGTTAACACCTTTCACACCTGTGGCGATACGACTCATGCCGCGAACGGCTGATTGATTAAAGCGAACTGCATAACCAAACTTGGTACCAATGATAATATCCGTATCTTCTTCTGTCAATAAGACATTGATTAACTCATCTTCATCCTTGAGGTTCAAAGCCTTGAGACCATTCTGGCGAATGTTAGCAAATTCCTTAACACTGGTTCTCTTCACAATACCATGACGGGTTGTAAAGAAGAGATAGGCATCATCACTGCGATCAGACTCAACATTGATAATAGTCTGAATACTTTCGCCTTCGTCCAATTTCAAGAGATTAACTACTGGTAGTCCTTTGGCCGTCCGACCATACTCAGGAATTTCATAACCTTTCAAACGATAAACTCGCCCTTTATTTGTGAAAAAGAGCAGGTGATCATGGGTGCTAGTTGACACTAACTCACGAACAAAGTCGTCATCTTTCACTCCCGTTCCTTGGACACCACGACCCCCACGTTTTTGAGCAGTGAACTCGTCCTGATCCAAACGCTTAATGTAGCCTCTGTTAGAAAGGGTAATCAAGACATCCGATTCTTCAATCAAATCTTCGTCTTCAAGACTCAAGACTTCACCGACCATCAACTCTGTACGGCGTTTATCGGAAAATTTACGTTTAACTTCATCTAATTCGTCTTTGATAATTTGAGAAACACGTTCTGGCTTAGCAAGAATATCCGCCAAATCCGCAATCAGAGCCAAGAGGTCATCATACTCAGACTGGATCTTATCACGTTCTAATCCCGTCAAACGGCGAAGACGCATGTCTAGGATAGCCTGACTTTGACGTTCAGAAAGCTTAAACTTGCTCATCAGCTCAGCTTGTGCTTCCGCATCCGTTTCACTAGCACGGATAATACGAATCACTTCATCGATATGGTCTAGCGCAATTAAGAGACCTTCTAAGATATGAGCGCGTGCTTCCGCTTTTTCCTTATCAAAACGGGTACGACGAACAACCACTTCTTTTTGGTGCTTGATATAAGCATCCAAAATCTGACGAAGGGATAAAATCTTCGGTACCCCATTTTGGATAGCCAGCATATTGAAACCAAAGTTGGTTTGCATCTGGGTCATCTTAAAGAGGTTATTGAGGATAACATTGGCTGAGGCATCGCGCTTGACCTCGATCACGAAACGAACCCCTTCACGGTTTGACTCATCACGAACCGCTGTGATACCCTCAATGCGTTTTTCCTGAACCAAGCGAACAATATGCTCATGCACCTTGGTTTTGTTGACCATATAAGGAAATTCTGTTACAACAATGCGCTCACGGCCAGTCTTAGTTTCTTCGATTTCAGTACGAGAACGAAGAACAATCGAACCTTTACCTGTTTCGTAAGCCTTATGGATACCTGATTTCCCCATGACAAGGGCACCTGTTGGAAAATCTGGCCCAGGCAAGACTTCCATCAAGTCCTTGGTAGTCACTTCAGGATTATCCATGACCAACTTCACTGCATCAATGGTTTCACCCAGATTATGAGGTGGAATATTGGTTGCCATCCCAACAGCAATACCAGTTGCTCCATTAACCAAAAGGTTTGGAAAACGCGCTGGCAAGACCAAGGGTTCCCGTTCATTGGCATCATAGTTATCAACGAAATCAACTGTATTTTTGTTGATATCACGAAGCATTTCCAGAGCAATCTTGCTCATACGTGCCTCAGTATAACGCTGGGCGGCAGCACCATCACCATCCATGGAACCAAAGTTTCCATGCCCATCTACAAGCATGTAACGGTAGCTCCACCATTGAGCCATACGGACCATGGCTTCATAGATAGAGGAATCTCCATGAGGGTGATATTTACCCATGACATCCCCTGTAATACGAGCAGATTTTTTATGAGGTTTGTCTGGAGTCACACCCAATTCATTCATTCCGTAGAGAATGCGACGGTGAACAGGTTTCAAGCCATCTCGAACATCAGGAAGAGCCCGGGCTACGATAACACTCATGGCGTAATCGATAAAGCTCGTCTTCATCTCCTTTGTCAGATTGACATTCACTAAATTTTTATCCTGCATTAATAAATGCCTCATTTCACAATTAGTAAGTAACAACATTATACCATAAATTCCCATCTATTTCAGACTCTAACCCACTAAAACGTTTACATCGAGAACTATAAGGCATATTCGTGACAAAGTTTTTTAAAAGTGATAGAATGAAGTTGTCTGGGGAAATCCCCTAATAAAATTAAGGAGATGTTTAGAACAATGACTTCAACTAAACAACACAAAAAAGTTATTCTTGTCGGTGATGGTGCTGTAGGTTCATCTTACGCTTTTGCACTTGTTAACCAAGGAATTGCACAAGAGCTTGGAATTATCGAAATTCCACAATTGCATGAAAAAGCTGTTGGTGACGCGCTTGACCTTAGTCACGCCCTTGCCTTCACTTCACCTAAAAAAATCTATGCAGCTCAATACTCTGACTGTGCAGACGCTGACCTTGTTGTAATCACTGCAGGTGCTCCTCAAAAACCAGGTGAAACACGTCTTGACCTTGTAGGTAAAAACCTTGCTATCAACAAATCAATCGTAACTCAAGTTGTTGAATCAGGTTTCAAAGGTATCTTCCTTGTTGCTGCTAACCCAGTTGACGTTTTGACTTACTCAACTTGGAAATTCTCTGGTTTCCCTAAAGAACGCGTTATCGGTTCAGGTACTTCACTTGACTCAGCTCGTTTCCGTCAAGCACTTGCTGAAAAATTGGATGTAGATGCTCGTTCAGTTCACGCTTACATCATGGGTGAACACGGTGACTCTGAGTTCGCTGTTTGGTCACACGCAAACATCGCTGGTGTAAACCTTGAAGAATTCCTTAAAGACACTCAAAATGTTCAAGAAGCTGAATTGATTGAATTGTTCGAAGGTGTTCGTGATGCAGCTTACACAATCATCAACAAAAAAGGTGCAACATACTACGGTATCGCAGTAGCCCTTGCTCGTATCACTAAAGCAATCCTTGACGATGAAAATGCAGTACTTCCACTTTCAGTATTCCAAGAAGGGCAATACGGAGTTGAGAATGTCTTTATCGGTCAACCAGCTGTTGTTGGTGCACATGGTATCGTTCGTCCAGTAAACATTCCATTGAACGACGCAGAAACTCAAAAAATGCAAGCATCTGCTAAAGAATTGCAAGCTATCATTGACGAAGCATGGAAAAACCCAGAATTCCAAGAAGCTTCTAAAAACTAATTTAACTATAGACAACTCCTTGAATCATCAGGGAGTTGTTTTTTTCTGTATTATAGTAGGTTGAAGTTGAAATAGCACCCCATTACTCTAAAACGTTGTTATAAAATGCTTTAAATCCCTAATCAATTTGTTCATATCTTATTTCAATTCATTATACATCTTCCCACAATAAAACGCATAATACCAAGGATTGTCAATACCTTATCTTATGCGTTTTTTCTGATTTCAAAGAATTTTGACTCGGCCTTCTTTTTAATTATCTTCAAAATAGGAATCAACCAACTCCTGAACTCTTCCTTCTTTAGCCGCTGGAATAGTATCTTCTAAAACAAAATTCTTCCTACTAATATCTTTAGAAAGATTTCCAAAAATAAAATTAGTCGAGATATTATAGATAATCTCAGACGGAGCAAATCCATAAACCTGATTCTCTAAAATATGCTTCAAACGTTTTTCAGAATCTGGAAATAATTGTTTCAAACCATCACTATTATAGAGGCGTTTAACCAATTCTGCAATATAGAGACCTGACTTCATATATAAATCAATAAAAGTTTTAGATGAATCTTCAAATATCCCTGGATTTTCCTTTTCTAAATCATCTACCATCCTTTTTACCACACGTTTAGGCGTGAAAATCTGGTTGGTCTTCTGCGGTGGAATATAATCAAAAATATCTTCTTTTTGATCTTTAAAATAATCTGCCAACTCCTTTTTCTTGCGGAGAAATTCTTGAATAGCTTCGTCAAATGTTGCTTTATCAAAGAGATGCCCTGCAAAATCTTGTCCACCATCTCTCAAATAACGAAATTGGTCAATCGTAATACCAGTCACCTCAAAGAAGACTTGCTCAGGAACAAAGGTATCAAAATTATCAAGTATTAGAGATTGATTACCATAGGCCATAATAAAACTTGGAATGGTTCTTGCAAATCCACGAAGATGGTCACGAATCTCATCTTGAGCTGATTGTTTTAACTGTTCAACCCGTTTTATCTCAACCTGTTCGATAAACTTCTCAGGCATTTTTTCCACTTCTTTTTTGAGTGTTTGCTCTAGTTTTTCTTTGTGAATGAGATTATTTTCTTCTAAACGTTTATCCAAATCTTCTTGAATCTTATCTTTTTGCTCCTTATCATTTGCTTCCTTGAGTTGTTCTTTCAACTCTTCCTTGATATGAGCCTCAGAAATTTTACGTTCTATCTCATTTTTTCGAATTTCATTCTCAAATGTTTTGGAAATTTCTTTCTTGATTTGTTCTTTTTCCCTCGTTTTAAGGTCATAGCCTGCTTCCAATTCTTCTACAATCACTGGAGAAACTGTCTTACTCAAATCATTAACCAGCTGTTTTTGAGTTCTGTCCTCATCCTTAGTGAACAAATCTGAAACGGATTGACTAAGTCCATAGACTTTTTCACCAAAAAGTCGCATTTGCTGATTAACTACAATTTCATGGTCAACTACTGCATTGCCCTCATCATCTACTGTAACATCTGAAAAGTCTAATAGTTCAGAAGATGTTTGTAACTTGCCTTCCTTTTCAACTGGGAGTTCATTTAAAATGTCTAGAACTGTTTGACTAGCTTGGAAAATACCGCTGATATTATCAAATAATAGATTGGACATAAAGCCTCGTTTAAGAACTTCTCTAGCTTTAATCTGGCGAGGGATAGTTAGAACCGCCTTGGCATCAATTTCAACCATCTTACCAGCACGATCTTCAGCTATGACAGGGAAGAAATTTAGTAACTCTCTGATGTTTTCTTCACGAGTTGTCGAAGTCCCGCCGCCTCCTGCAGTCGCAAGCGATAAGTTGTTGGCAAACTCATCAAAGAGAATCAAGGTTCTTTCCGGCGCAAAGTCAAATACATAGGATTTTTCTTTGCGGAAATGATTTCCTTTGTTATCGGTCCATGAATATGGGTTCTGAGCACGAAATGCAGCTTGCATATAAAGAGCTGGTGATTTCAAATTTGATAACATCAATACACCTGTCCATTCAGGTATGGTGACCCCTGTCGTCAACTGACCAACGGAGAGGGTAATGGTTTTGTCATTCTCTGCTATCGCTTTTCTAACCAAGTCCAAGGATTTGAGTTTGACTTTATCGTCATCCTCAGACATACGCCCGTCGCCAGCAGCTAACACAATCTCATAATTTTCATAGATGGGATGTTCTTCTAGTAGAGCTTTTAAAGCTTTAGCTGAGGCTACACGTTCTAACAGCCAAAAAGTATGCTTGAGTTCATTACGAAGTTCTTTGGTTGAAAATGGATACTTTTCATTGCTTGATAGAGTATTTAGCCAATTTCTGACATCTTGCTCATGGATAAATTTCCCTTTATCATCTGTAGCGAAAAATTCACTCAAGTCAAAAGCATAGTCTATATTCTCTCCATCAAGTTGAGCACCTTTTTCTAACTCCTCACCAATCATCTGAGACATTTGATAGGTAAAGAGATTCAACTGAGGCAAGCTTTCATAAGGGTTTTCCTCTTCTTGCTCAGGAGACCAAGTAGATTTGGCAGACTGTTCATCCGCATAAGACCAGTTGTAAATCTGCTCCTCTGTAAAATCTCCTTTAGCCAATGCTTTAAATGGTGTACCTGACAAATGCAGAGTAAAATTCCGTCGAATCTTGTTAAAAGCCTGGTCTGTCTTAAAGGTATCTACTCCTTCGTGAGCCTCATCTATAACCAATAAATCCCAATGGATATCTGTAACCCATTTGAGTTTATTATGCTCTCCACCTAGATAAGCAGATCCTTTCAAATCTTGGAGACTGATAAAAGCAAGTTGTCTTACATCGTCATCTAAAATACCAACAAATTCTTTACGTGACAAGGTTGGACGATTTTTAAGACTGTCTGATTCTGAAACAAACTTGTAAGTCGTTTGACCTGCTATGAATTTTTCAAAATCATCATACCATGAGTTAGCAATGGCAGGGCGGTTTGTTACAATCAGGACATTAACAGCTTCCATTCGACGAACTAGATCATAGGTAGACAAGGTTTTACCAAAGCGTGGCTTGGCATTCCAAAGGAACTTACCTCCTAGATGATTCTTGAAATAAGCTAATGTCTTAGAAACTGCTTCTTCTTGCTCTTGTCGCAGAGTATAGTCCTGTCCTTGGCCAGGCTGATAACCTGACAAATCATGCTGAACAAACTTATCGAAGAGATTTTTAGATTTTTCAGGAGTTCCATTAAAATAGAACCATTCCGTCTTAGGACGACGTTCCACATCATGGAAAGAAAGGAAATGGTGGAAATCATGGTCCTTAAAAGTCTTTCCCTTATCAGGTTCTTCCGTATAAGCTGCATCTCCAGTCCATAAAACATCTGTATCTATATGAGCAGTATGCGTTTGCTCTTTAATCCGTTGTGTGACATCACGCTCCGTATAACCAATCTTAATCCAGCCCTCATTGCTAGTTACCGTAGGGGTGGTGTAAGCATAGATTTTAGGATGAATTTCTTTCGAGGTTTTAATTTCTACTGGCATAAGTATTCCTTTTTTAAAAAACTAAGATAATTTTTCTAACTCTGTTAAATCGATTCCCATCGTGTTTAAAATATCATCAAATACTACAGTTTTAAATTCATCAGCATACTGATTGAATAAATTCATTAAAGCTTTATATAATCTTTGAAAATCTTTCTTATCAAGTACAATTTTTAAAAATAGAATAACCACTATGAAACGTTTATTATCATATCTCCTTATCCCAAAATGATTTGCTATTTGAGATATTCTGACATTTCTTAAATTAACATTATACAGTCGTTCATCATGTGCACAGATATTTCTAACTAGATTAGCCACTTTCAAACATGCACTTAAATCTGCACTAGATAGTCTAAATGTATTGTCTTTATTTTGTATTCTATATTTATCTGTATAAAATTTTGCAATGATATTCTTTGTACTATCCGTTAAAATATTGTAAAAATTAGCAATGTTTCCCATTGTAAGAAAATTAACTAAAACCCAAAGTGGTACTTCCCCATGTTCCTCAATGTAATGTTTAATAGCGCCAGTTCTATCTACCTTATCATGAATCGTCTTGGTTAAGATAGAGATTTGTTGAAGAACTTTTTTAGGATCATTGTCTACAAAATTTGCAATATCTAAATAAGCATTCTTACGAGGGTGTTTTTTAGAGAATTCATATGCAACTGTGGTCTTTATTGAATTTTCGAATATCAATAAATATTTCAATAATAATATCCTTAGCTCTCTATCAAATAAAAACAAGGCCTTTAGTTCGTTAAAGTGGGTTCCTTTTTGATAAATTTCAGGTTCAACAGGTCGATTATTGCTGTCCTTTACTAAAAATAAATCTTTATAACCGTTTATAACATTGTAATAGTTTTCTTGTTCTAAAAATCTCTTTGGCTTTCCATTCGTTGGGACTACAACACCCCTATTTCTTAAGATTGTTAACTGTTGATTAAATGTTTTATGTTCCTTCAAACTTATCTCCTATAAAATAAAAAGGGTCAGGGCATCGTATGCTTCCTGACCTAATCCTATATATCTATTATAGATCACTGAGCGCTATTTGTCAAATAAAAATACTTCTCTAATCCATCTCCCTTACATGTGTCTCAATAAAGGCAATTTCCTCAGGAGAAAGGTCATATTTTTGATAGAGCTGACGGTCAATATCAGCCACTGATTGTGTCCAATCAATGTCCGAATTGACCGTAAAGTCTTGGAGAGGGACGTAATACCAAGTTTTGCGTGAATTATGCTGAGTAACTTTCAAAACACCTAATAATACTCTAGCGAATTTAGTTTTAATAAATTTAATACAAGCATCGGCTTCAAATTTTGTTTTAAAATTACCAATAGATAAAAAAGTATCTGTATGCCCGATTAGGGGTTCCCCGATTAGGGGTGTTGATAAGACTTCACCTAAGGCACCACTTCCATTAGCTTCTGGTACAAAAACATTATAATTTTCGAATGTTTCTGGTAAATCTAAATATTTTTTATTGATATATCGATAAACACGTTCGGAGCCAATTCTTCCAAGTAGAGCAACATGGTCTTTTTCTTCTTTGTTTTTGAAAACAAAATCTAACTGAGTTAGTGATTTCGAAACAATTTTATTTTTTGTCCCTTTTCCTTGCAGCTTTTCAGCATTTGGATAATCAGAAAAAAGTTGATTTGAAAATCTATAAATACCTTGAGGATAAACTAAATCAGAAAAAGTTTCAAAGTCTGGATGTTTTTCTATTTTTTTTACAATACTATTCAAAGATTCAAAAATAGTAAATACTCCGATTGGTCCCAAATCTTTATCGGCATCACGATAAGTTATTGCTACTCCACCCTTAATATCTGTTCCTGTAAATACTTTACCGCTTTTAAGTTCATAGAATTGAACTTTTAAATGCTTATCTTCAAGCATCTTTTCCATCCAATTTTTAGGAGTTTGACCAGCTTTAAATAAAAATCTTGCTGGGGTGATTAGTATCGATTTATCTGCGATTTTAATAGCTTCATCAATAAAAAAGTGATAAATTGGTTCATCTCTAGCTTCCCCTGTTTCCTGATATGGCGGATTTCCTATCACGACATCAAATTTCATTTCACTTTCCTCGCTAGATAGGCACTCAAAACCTATCATTCTATTCTTTTTCCAGTCTTTGATTTGAGTTTTAGATTCTTCTACTTCTTGAATTTCTAGCTCATCTGTAAACAAGCTTAGTTGTTGAGATTGTCCTTGGCTAGCTGAATAAGGACTATTTTTTTCCAATCCATCCATCTGAAAGACATTGTAAGAGATAATAGTCGCAATTTCTTTCTTTTGCTCTAATGTTGGTTGATTTCCAATCTTTGCAAGATAATAGTCCTCAAAAGTTGCCAAAAGATTTTCACGCGCCAAAAGTAGAGAGTCCCCTTGGTACTCATAACCATACGAAGCACGATAAGCTTCTTTTATAAGTTCATAAAAGGCGACTTCATCTGAAACCTCACGACTAATCCGTTGTAGTTTTCTATCTACAAAACCAACACGCTCAGATAATGGAATTTCCTCACCAGTTACTGTATCATAACGCGTTACCATATAAGGTGCTTCACCACAGGTAATTTCTAGCCAGCGCACTTGGATATAATCTTCAAGATCCAGAGCTTCAAGTTCAGCTTCCACGTAGCCATTTTGCTTTTCAACTAACCAAGTTGGCGTAAAAACTTCGGCTCTAATCTTGGTTCGGTCTTTTTGCTCATACTTAGACTTTTCTGATCTGGGTTGAATCAAGTTTGCATAGGCTCCTGTCACCCTACTCGGAGTGATACGATTACTTGGAGCAAATCCCTTTCCCAACAATTCATAAGAATGTGTCGCCCAAACAATATTTTTCTTTGTCGTTCGATCTTTTAAAAGAATTTTTAATAAGTCAGCCGATTCTTTAGCTAAACTTTCTTCACTAATATCTATTGTCATAAGCAACCTTTCTTATATTGTAAGCCCTATTATATCATATTTTAAAGAATAAAAATTTACTTGGAAAAGTAATTCAATAAATATCTCTCCGATGACCAACTTCTAAAGTAGCAATGACTAATTCATCATCTACAATTTGTACGATAACTCGATAATTACCAATTCTATAGCGCCATTGACCAACGCGATTACCAACCAAAGCCTTTCCGTGTCGTCTTGGATCCTCCAAAACATTGGTTTGTAAATAGTTTGTAATTAGCTTCTGCGTATAACGATCCAATTTTTTCAATTGCTTGATGAAACGTCTTGTTGGAACTAATTTATACAAATTATTCATCCTCCAAGCCTAAATCATGCATCATTTCTTCCCAAGTAATGGGTTCAACTCCTTTTTCCAAGTCTTCTAAATACTCTTGATAGGCTAAATCTGCCACACGAGCATCGTATTCGTCTTCTAGAGCTTCGAGAGTTTTGGTGCGGATCAGTTCCGACAGGGAAACTCCTTCAAACTTAGCCATTGCTTTCATAAATGTTTTATCAGCTTCAGAAACTTTTAATGTAATAGTAGCCATCTTTTGTACTCCCTTTTTTAACGGTAACACTATTGTATTACTTTTTAGGTGTTCAGTCAATATAAAAAGAACACCTTCTCAGCGTTCTTTCTATATATCTGTCAATGGTGTTGCGGTATCTGGTGAGGTATCATAAACCTTAAAGTCTACTCCAACTCCCAGATCAGCTTGTGCTAGCTGGTTGACCATGGTCATGTGAGCCAGCTCCTTGATATTGTTCTCTTTAGACAAATGTCCTAGGTAGATTTTCTTAGTGCGATTTCCTAAGGTGCGAATCATAGCTTCAGCACCGTCCTCATTAGAAAGATGACCGAGATCCGATAGGATTCGTTGTTTGAGTCGCCAAGCATAAGATCCTGCTCGCAAAATCTCTACATCATGGTTGGACTCGATAAGATAGCCGTCCGCATTTTCGACAATTCCTGCCATACGGTCACTGACATAACCTGTATCTGTCAAAAGGACAAAACTTTTATCATCTTTCATAAAGCGATAGAACTGCGGTGCGACTGCATCATGGCTTACACCGAAACTCTCGATGTCAATATCTCCAAAGGTTTTGGTTTTGCCCATCTCAAAGATATGCTTTTGCGAAGAATCCACCTTGCCAAGATATTTACTATTTTCCATAGCTTGCCAGGTCTTTTCATTGGCATAAAGATCCATACCATACTTGCGAGCCAAAACACCCACTCCATGGATATGGTCTGAATGCTCATGTGTAATCAAGATGGCATCCAAGTCTTCTGGCTTGCGATTTATTTCAGCAAGTAGGCTGGTAATTTTCTTACCAGACAAGCCTGCATCCACTAAAAGCTTCTTTTTTGGGGTTTCCAGATAAAAGGAATTTCCACTGGAACCCGACGCTAAAATACTGTATTTAAAGCCTATTTCACTCATTCTAGTCTTCTACTTCATCCTCCCATACTTCTTCTTTCACTGCATCCTTATCATAAGGGAGCACAATGGTAAAGGTTGATCCCTTACCGTATTCACTCTTGGCCCAAATAAAGCCCTTATGTTGTTTGATAATTTCTTTGGCAATAGACAGTCCTAGACCTGTACCACCTTGTGCACGACTTCTAGCACGATCCACACGATAGAAACGGTCAAAAATACGTGGCAAATCCTGCTTAGGAATCCCCAAACCGTGGTCAGAAATGGATAAAATCATCTGGTCTTCAGTTGTCTTCATTCTGACAGTGATTTTACCCCCATCTGGCGAATACTTAATGGCATTATTTAAAATATTGTCGACAACCTGCGTCATCTTATCTGTATCAATTTCCATCCAGATAGAATTGATAGGATAATCTCTCACCAACTCATATTTTTTCTCCTTTTCCTGTCCTTTCATCTTGTCAAAACGATTGAGGATAAAGGTAATAAAAGCAGTAAAGTTAATCAGTTCCACATCTAGGTGACTGGTAGCATTATCAATCCGAGAGAGATGAAGGAGGTCCGTTACCATGCGCATCATACGGTTGGTTTCGTCCAGAGACACCTTGATGAAGTCTGGTGCTACAGTTTCACACAAAGCTCCCTCATCCAAGGCTTCAAGATAAGATTTAACACTGGTTAAGGGTGTCCGTAGCTCATGGCTAACATTGGAAACAAAGAGTCTTCGTTCGCGTTCTTCCTTCTCCTGCTCCGTCGTATCATGCAAAACAGCCACCAGACCCGAAATAAAACCAGACTCTCGACGAATCAAGGCAAAGCGAACTCGAAGGCTTAGATATTCGCCATTGATGTCTTGGGAATCTAGCAACAATTCTGGACTTTGGGTAATCAAATCACGCAATTCATAGTCTTCTTCTATCTTGAGTACTTCCAAAATGCTTCTATTCAGAACATCTTCTTTAACCAACCCCAGTTGCTTCTTGGCTGTATCGTTAATCATGATAATCTGACCCCGACGATTGGTCGCAAGAACCCCATCCGTCATATAAAACAGGATACTATTTAGCCTCTTACTCTCTTGTTCTAGATTTTCCTGAGTGAGACGAATAACCTCCGACAAGTCATTCAAATTATTGGTAATGTTGGTGATTTCAGACCCACCTTGCATATCAAGAACCTTGGAATAATCTCCTGCAATCAAATCTTTAACCTTTTGATTGATTTGCTTCAATCGAATATTATCACGTCTATTCTCTAGTAATAGAAGGGTCACAACAAGGATGAAACCTAACAAAATCAGGATAAAGATAAAATCTCTGGTAAAAATGGTTTGTTTCAGTAAATCAAGCATTATTTCTCATGTAATACCCTACACCACGGCGCGTCAAGATATACTCTGGTCGGCTAGGCGTATCTTCAATCTTCTCACGCAGACGTCGGACAGTCACATCAACTGTACGGACATCACCAAAATAGTCATAACCCCAGACAGTCTCAAGCAAGTGTTCGCGCGTAATGACTTGACCTGTATGCGATGCCAAATGATACAAAAGCTCAAACTCACGATGGGTTAAGTCTAGTTCTTCGCCATATTTTTTAGCCACGTAGGCATCTGGAACAATTTCTAAATCCCCAATTTGGATAGGTTGAGGTTTACTTTCTGCTTCCTGCCCATCTACTGGCATAGGTTGAGAACGACGCAGCAAAGCTTTAACACGCGCCTGCAACTCACGATTGGAGAAGGGTTTTGTCACATAGTCATCTGCCCCAAGCTCCAAACCGATGACCTTATCAAATTCGCTGTCTTTAGCCGACAGCATGATAATAGGCACACTGCTGGTCTTGCGAATGGTCTTAGCAACTTCTAAACCATCAATTTCTGGAAGCATCAAATCCAGAATAATAATATCTGGCTGCTCTGCTTCATATTGCTCTAATGCTTCACGACCATTAAAAGCAGTTACAACTTCGTAACCTTCCTTGGTCATATTAAACTTGATAATATCCGAGATTGGTTTTTCATCATCTACAATTAATATTTTTTTCATTTGTTCACCTTTTTCTCTACTATTATACCAAAAAAATAGCAAGAAGACACAATAGCTAGTCTTTACTACTGTCTAAGTTAGCTTTTGCATAAGCCTGCCAGATTTTTTGTTGGGGTTTAGCAAGCGGAACATCCTTGAACTCTTCTGGTGAAAGCCAGCGAACTTCCCTATCTGAAAAGTCATGGAAGTCACTTACCTGACCTGCTACAATTTGAACACGCCACTTTCGATGACTAAAGACATGCTTGACAGTCTCAAAACAAACATCAAGCCAATCAACTTCTAGGTCATAGTCCTGCTGGAAACTCTCTTCTGGACTGGGGCCAAAGTTTATACTTTCTTCTGCGACCTGATGGAAGAGGTCAAACTGCTCCTCTTGCGAAAAGTCATCTACTTCTATCAAGGGAAAATGCCAAAATCCTGCCAACAACTTTTCACTTTCATTTTTTTCAAGTAAAAATTGTCCCTGAGCATTTTTTACAACTAAGGCTTTTAGATAAATGGGAACTGGCTTTTTCTTGGGAGCCTTGATTGGATAACGGTCCATTGTGCCATTCTGATATGCCGCACTAAAGTCCTTAACTGGGCTTTCTTCTGGTCTGGGATTTACAGGAGCCTCAATATCAGATCCTAAGTCCATCAAGGCTTGATTAAAGTCACCCGAACGTTCTGGATCAATCAAGATTTCCATCATTGCCTGAAAAATTTTGCGATTACTTGGAATCCCAATATCATGGTTGACTTCGAACAGACGGGCCAAAACACGCATAACATTACCATCTACAGCCGGCTCAGGCAAATTAAAAGCAATACTGGAAATGGCTCCTGCAGTGTAAGGACCAATCCCTTTCAAGCTGGAAATTCCTTCATAGGTGTTTGGAAATTGACCACCAAAGTCAGTCATAATCTGCTGGGCTGCAGCCTGCATATTGCGTACTCGAGAATAATAACCCAAACCTTCCCAAGCCTTCAACAAACGCTCTTCAGGCGCATTCGCCAAACATTCTACTGTTGGAAACCAGTCCAAGAATCGTTCGTAGTAAGGAATAACCGTATCCACCCTAGTCTGCTGGAGCATAATTTCAGATACCCAGATGTGATAAGGATTTTTACTTCTACGCCACGGTAAATCTCTTTTGTTTTCATCATACCAAGTGAGGAGTTTCTGACGAAAAGAAACAATCTTCTCCTCCGGCCACAGAACGATACCGTATTCTTTCAAATCTAACATATCTCTAGTATAACACAGAAGACTCTAACTGTCCTTTTCCTAGTATTAAAAAGCCTCTTCCCAAGAGAAAGAGGACTAATACTCAATGAAAATCAAAGAGCAAACTAGGAAGCTAGCCGCAGGTTGCTCAAAACACTGTTTTGAGGTTGTGGATAGAACTGACGTAGTCAGCTCAAAACACCGTTTTGAGGTTGCAGATAGAACTGACGTAGTCAGTAACATCTATACGGCAAGGTGAATCTGACGTAGTTTGAAGAGATTTTCGAAGAGTATAGTAGATTGAAATAGACTGTGAACAAATTGATAAGGAAATTTTAAAGTAATTCCTAATAATGCTTTAGAAACTATGATGTACTATTCTAAATTCAATACACTATATAAATCTTATTGATGAACTGCTTGCAGTCTGAGAAAAAATGAGTTTGGATATTATTTCCAAACTCATTTAAAGTCAATTTCAATATACTAGAACAAGCCTAGAACGGTTCCATCACTTTCAACATCCATGTTGAGAGCAGCAGGTCGTTTTGGAAGTCCTGGCATGGTCATGACATCACCAGTTAAGGCAACGATGAAGCCTGCACCTAATTTTGGCACCAATTCGCGAATGGTAATTTCAAAGTTTTCAGGTGCTCCAAGTGCATTTGGATTGTCAGAGAAACTGTACTGAGTCTTAGCCATACAGATTGGTAATTTGTCCCAACCATTTTGAACAATTTGAGCGATTTGCGTTTGAGCTTTCTTTTCAAAGTTCACTTTGCTACCACGGTAGATTTCAGTAACAATCTTTTCAATCTTTTCTTGAACAGAAAGGTCATTATCATACAAACGTTTATAGTTAGATGGGTTTTCAGCGATAGTCTTGACAACCGTTTCAGCAAGTGCTACTCCACCTTCTGCACCATCAGCCCAGACACTAGCCAATTCAACTGGTACATCGATTGAGGCACAAAGTTCTTTCAAGGCTGCAATTTCAGCTTCTGTATCAGATACAAATTCGTTAATAGCTACGACTGCTGGAATACCGAACTTACGAATATTTTCTACATGGCGTTTCAAGTTAGCAAAACCTGCACGAACCGCCTCCACATTTTCCTCTGTCAGAGCATCCTTAGCCACGCCACCATTCATCTTAAGGGCACGAAGAGTTGCTACAATAACTACTGCATCTGGAGATGTTGGTAAGTTTGGTGTCTTAATATCAAGGAATTTCTCAGCACCAAGGTCCGCACCAAAACCAGCTTCAGTAACTGTGTAATCAGCCAAGTGAAGGGCTGTGCTTGTTGCCAAGACTGAATTACACCCATGAGCAATATTGGCAAATGGACCACCATGTACAAAGGCAGGTGTACCGTAAATTGTCTGAACCAAGTTTGGCTTAATCGCATCCTTCAAAATCAAAGCCAAGGCACCTTCAACCTGCAAATCACCTACAGAAACAGGGGTACGGTCGTAACGATAACCGATAACGATATTAGCCAAACGGCGTTTCAAGTCCTCGATGTCTGTTGCCAAGCAAAGAATTGCCATGATTTCGGAAGCAACGGTAATGTCAAAGCCATCCTCACGAGGAATACCGTTTAGAGGACCACCAAGTCCAACGGTCACATGGCGAAGGGCACGATCATTCAAGTCCACTACACGTTTCCAGAGGATACGACGTTGGTCAATTCCCAACTCATTCCCTTGGTGCAAGTGGTTGTCAATCAAGGCAGAAAGTGCATTGTTGGCAGTTGTAATCGCATGCATATCTCCAGTAAAGTGGAGGTTGATGTCTTCCATTGGCAGAACTTGTGCATACCCACCGCCAGCAGCACCACCCTTAATCCCCATTACTGGACCAAGAGATGGTTCGCGAATAGCAATCATGGTTTTCTTGCCAATCTTGTTCAAGGCATCCGCAAGACCAATGGTAATGGTTGATTTTCCTTCACCTGCAGGTGTTGGGTTGATAGCAGTAACCAGAATCAATTTTCCAACTGGATTGCTCTCAACTGCACGAATTTTATCAAAGCTGAGCTTAGCCTTGTACTTTCCGTACAACTCCAAATCGTCGTAAGAAATACCAAGTTTCTCTACAACATCAACGATTGGCTTCAGCTCAATACTCTGTGCGATTTCAATATCTGTTTTCATTCAAAACTCCTCTAACCTCTTATATGATAATTCATTATAACACAAAACAAGATTTTTAACATCCTAAAACTCTCTAAACGTTCGTAAATATCCCTATTTTTTAGGTTTTTAGAGTCCTTTCTTAAATTTTATATGGCTTTATAGTTTAAAACTATAGTTAATCTTCGTTTTTACCAAAAATTTATCACTTTCATTTTACTTACCGTTTATTTTTGTGTACAATAGTCCTATGAAAATTTTAGTTACATCGGGCGGTACCAGTGAAGCTATCGATAGCGTCCGCTCTATCACTAACCATTCTACAGGTTGTTTAGGGAAAATCATCACAGAAACCTTGCTTGCTGCAGGGCATGAAGTTTGTTTGATAACAACAAAACGAGCTGTGAAGCCAGAAGCCCATCCTAACCTAAGTATTCGAGAAATTAACAATACCAAGGACCTTCTACTAGAAATGCAAGAACGTGTTCAGGATTATCAGGTCTTGATTCACTCAATGGCGGTGTCCGACTACACTTCTGTTTATATGACAGGACTTGAGGAAGTTCAGGCTAGCTCCAATCTAGAAGAATTTTTAAGCAAGCAGAATCATCAGGCTAAGATTTCTTCAACCGACGAGGTTCAGGTCTTATTCCTGAAAAAAACACCCAAGATCATCTCTCTAGTCAAGGAATGGAATCCTGCTATTCATCTGATTGGTTTTAAACTACTAGTTGATGTATCTGAAAATCATCTAATTGACACTGCTAGAAACAGTCTTATCAATAATCAAGCAGACTTAATCATTGCAAATGACCAGACTCAAATTTCAACAGACAAGCATCGTGCTATCTTTGTTGAGAAAAATCAACTTCAATCAGTTAATACTAAGGAAGAAATTGCAGAACTCCTCCTTGAAAAAATTCAAGCCTACCATTCTTAGAAAGGAAAGATATGTCACATATTCTCTTGGCTGTAACAGGGTCAATCGCCTCTTACAAGTCGGCAGATTTAGTCAGTTCTCTAAAAAAACAAGGTCATCAAGTCACGGTTTTAATGACTCAGGCCGCTACAGAGTTTATCCAACCTTTGACACTACAGGTCTTATCACAGAATCCTGTCCACCTTGATGTCATGAAGGAACCCTATCCTAATCAGATTAATCATATCGAACTTGGAAAAAAGGCAGATTTATTTATCGTAGTCCCTGCAACAGCTAACACAATTGCAAAGCTAGCCCACGGCTTTGCGGACAACATGGTAACCTGTACGGCTCTAGCATTGCCCAGTCATATTCCTAAACTAATAGCTCCTGCTATGAATACAAAAATGTATGACCATACAGCAACTCAGGCTAATCTGAAAACATTAGAAACCTACGGCTATCAGCTGATTGCTCCTAAGGAATCCCTACTAGCTTGTGGAGACCACGGACGAGGAGCTTTAGCTGACCTCACAATTATTTTAGAAAGAATAAAGGAAACTCTCGATGAAAAAACGCTCTAATATTGCACCTATTGCTATCTTTTTTGCAACCATGCTCGTGATACACTTTCTGAGCTCACTTATCTTTAACCTTTTTCCATTTCCAATCAAACCGACTATCGTTCATATTCCTGTCATTATTGCCAGCATTATTTACGGTCCACGCGTTGGAGTTACACTTGGATTTTTGATGGGGCTACTTAGCTTAACTGTTAACACGATTACAATTCTACCGACAAGTTACCTCTTCTCCCCATTTGTACCAAACGGAAACATCTACTCAGCTATCATTGCCATCGTCCCACGTATTTTGATTGGTTTGACTCCGTATCTAGTTTATAAACTGATGAAAAATAAAACTGGTCTGATTCTAGCTGGTGCCCTTGGTTCACTTACCAATACAGTCTTTGTACTTGGTGGAATTTTCTACCTTTTTGGAAATGTCTTTGATGGTAATATCCAAAAACTCCTAGCAACTGTTATCTCTACAAATTCGATTGCTGAATTAGTTATTTCCGCAGTTCTAACCCTAGCTATTGTTCCACGACTACAAACCTTGAAAAAATAAAAACATTCTCCGCTTTCAAACCTGAAGGTGGAGATTTTGTTTGAGGTAGTTTCTTTTTAGTGAAATCTTTACTAACTTTTAACTTAAAAACGACCTATAAACTTAAGTAAATCCTTGCTTTATTGTCTTGTTTATTGTACTATACTAGTGTATATACAGACAAAAAGGAGATTCTTATGAATACACGGAAAAAGACACAATTTATGACAATGACTGCTCTTTTAACGGCTATTGCGATTTTGATTCCAATTGTTATGCCTTTTAAGATTGTCATTCCACCTGCTTCTTACACTTTGGGAAGCCACATTGCTATTTTTATTGCCATGTTCTTATCGCCCTTGATGGCTGTTTTTGTCATCCTAGCCTCTAGTTTTGGATTTTTGATGGCTGGCTATCCCATGGTTATCGTATTTCGAGCTTTTTCCCATATCTTTTTTGGGACTCTAGGAGCTCTTTACCTACAAAAATTCCCCGAAACCCTTGATAAACCAAAATCTTCCTGGATTTTTAACTTTGTTTTAGCGCTTATCCATGCCCTTGCTGAAGTATTGGCCTGTGTCGTTTTTTACGCAACTTCTGGTACCAATGTAGAAAATATGTTTTATGTTCTATTTGTGCTAGTTGGATTTGGTACAATTATCCATAGTATGGTAGACTATACATTAGCACTAGCTGTCTATAAAGTGCTTCGAAAACGCCGTTAAAAGGAAGAACTATGACAAAAAATCGCAAACAAGCCCTGCTCCAACTCTTGAAAGAAGCTCCTAAAGCCCTCAACGGCCAAAGTTTGGCTGAACATTTTCATGTCACACGTCAGGTCATTGTACAAGACATTGCAATTTTGAGAGCCGATGGCGCTCCTATCCTATCCACTAATCGTGGCTACGTCTATAAGCAAGTTGATGTCAATCCATACGTCCACAAACTTTTCAAAGTGAAACATGAAGTTGAAGAAATCGGTCAAGAACTCCTTGCTATCGTAGATAATGGAGGGCGTGTCCAGAATACCTTGATTGACCATCCCGTTTATGGAGAAATTGAAACCTTGCTGAAACTGTCTTGTCGCAGAGATGTGCAACATTTTCTAGAACAAGTCGAGCATTCTGACTTTAGACCTCTGTCTGAATTGACAGATGGCATCCATTACCACCTAGTCGAAGCTGAAACACAACAAGACCTCCACTATATCGAGGAGGCCTTGGATCAGCTCGGTTATTTAGTAAAAGACTAGAAAATTTTCTTGTCCCAGCCATCTTCAGTACGGTGGCCGTAGAAAAACTCTGACTTGTCAGGAGCTTCCATCATCTCCATCAAGGGTAACATATCATAGGCCAGATCCAAGTTTGGAATCTGGTCTTTTTGCACCCAAAAGCTCAAATAGTAACAATGATATTTAAAAACTACATTGAATGAAAATTAACAACTACCTACTTACTAAAAATATATCACCAGTTATGTTGATCAACATTATCCTTAGTCACAAGATAAATTGGAGAAACTGTTTCTTTTTCCAGTTTTTTCCCTTGATAATGATCGATTGCTGATTGAATAGCAATTTCACCCATCTTAGCTGGTTGCTGAGCAATAGTGGCAGTAATATCACCTTTTGCAATAGCATCATGTGCATCTGGTTGACCATCAATACCAACAATTAATACATTGCTAAGACCAGCTGCTTTTACTGCTTGTGCAGCTCCTAACGCCATCTCATCATTCTGTGCAAAGATTGCTTGTACTTCTTTGTTTCCTTGAATCATATTTTGCGCTGTATTCAAAGCTTTTGCGCGATCAAAATTAGCGGATTGACTAGAAAGAACATCTAAATTTGTCTTTGAAATTTGTTCAAATCCTTTACCTCTATCTACAGTTGCAGAAGCTCCAGGGACTCCTGATAATTCAAAAGTTTTTGCTTTTTCTCCCAATTGCTTGGTAATAAATTCTGCAGCCATTTTACCTGCTTCTACGTTATCAGAAGCAACAGTTGTCAAGACTTCACCGCCATTACTACCGCGGTCAATTAAGATTACTGGAATATTTGCATTATTAGCAGCTTTAATAGATGTTACAATTGCATCAGAATCAACTGGATTAATTAGTAAAGCATCTACATTTTGACTAATAAAATTTTGAATATCATCTGCTTGTCTAGCAGCATCATCTTGTGCATCTGCTATCTTCAAAGTTACTTCTTTTTCTCTTGCGGCTTTTTCAAGACCATCTTTCATAGCTACAAAATAGGGATTGTTAGTAGTCGAAATAGAAACTCCTAATTTTAATTCTTTTGCCGACTTTTGAGTCGTAGATTTATTATCATTTGATGAATTTCCTAAACCAGTTTTTCCACAAGCTACTAAAGCAAAAATAAATGTTACAAACAAAGCAAAAATGCTAATTTTTTTAATAATTTTCATGTTATTACTCCTCGTAATATATATCTATAGGGATAGTTTCCATCCCGACTATTGTTCGTCATCTAATAAATTATTACTATTTCCAAAAAAATTGAAAATGATTCTACTGTTTTACAACTTTAAAACGATCAATCAGAACAGCAATTAAAATTACAACTCCTTTTACTACTTGCTGCCAAAATGCTGAAACACCAATAATATTAAGTCCATTATTCAAAACTCCAATAATTAAAGCACCTATTAGAGTCCCCAGTATACGACCTTTACCTCCTGATAATGAGGTTCCCCCAAGAACAACAGCTGCAATAGCATCCATTTCATAACTAGCACCTGCTGTTGGTTGAGCAGAACTTAAGCGTGATGTTATAATCAATCCAGAAATTGAAGCCATTATACCTGAAATTGAATAAATGATAATTTTCACTTTATTTAGTTTCACACCTGATATATATGCTGCTTTTTCATTCCCCCCTATAGCATACACAGATTTACCAAATGCTGTTTTATGAAGTAAAACATATAAAACAATAAATACAATAAACATAATAATTACAGGAAATGGAATTCCGACTATATAACCTTGCCCCAAAAATTGAAATAAGAATGTATCACTTAATCCTTTTGTAATAGGATTCCCATTTGTATAAACAAGTGTTGCTCCCCTAAAAATAGTCATAGTCGCTAAAGTGACGATAAATGGAGCTAATTTCCCGTAGGAAATCAACAAACCATTCATCATCCCCAGAATGCAACCCAAAATTAAAGAGATGAGAATTGCTAATGTAACAGGCATTCCAGATCCTAATAAACCAGCTGTTAGCGCACTGGATAAGGCTAAAATTGATCCTACTGATAAATCGATTCCACCTGTTAGAATAACAAAAGTCATTCCAAAAGCAATCAGTGCATTTGATGTTACTTGCAATAGTAAATTTAACAGATTATTTGCTGTTAAAAAATTTGAATTAATAATAGTGATGACAGCCATTAAAATTATCAATGCTATTACTGTTGTCAATTCTGACATATACTTCATAGTATTTTTCACACTATTGTCCTCCTGTAGCTAGTTGCATAACTTTTTCTTGTGTAGCTTCTTGACGTGTTAATTCTCCACTAATTCTTCCTTCATGCATGACCATAATGCGATCACTGACTCCGATCACTTCTGGTAAATCTGAAGATACCATAATAATCGGCACACCTCGTTCAGCCAATTCATTCATTAATTGGTAAATTTCACGCTTAGCACCAACATCTACCCCACGACTTGGCTCATCTAGAATCAGTACTTTTGGAGCAATACCTATCCATTTTGCTAAAACTACTTTCTGTTGATTACCACCAGAAAGTGTTCCAACTTCCTTATCTGGATAACCTGATTTAATTCGTAGCCTATCAATTAAACGTTGTACAAATATATCACTTGTTTTATTATCAAAAATACCATTTTTAACAAAATCTCGAGTACTAGGTAAAGTCATATTATCTTTAATAGAAAAATCTAAAATCAATCCCTCATCTTTACGATCTTCTGTTAAGAAACCAATTCCATGCTTAATTGCTTCAAAAGGATTTTTAATTATCAGTTGTTCTTCGTTTATTATAATTTGACCAGATTTTAAAGAATCAATTCCAAAAATTGCTCGCATTATTTCAGTACGACCAGCACCCATCAAACCAGAAAAACCAAGAATTTCCCCTTGACGTACATAGAAAGAAATATCCGTAAAAGCATCACCAGAAAGATTCTTAGCTTGAAAAACAATATTCCCAATCTCAGCCTTTTTTTCTGGATAATAATCTTCTAATTCACGACCTACCATCTTCTGAACTAATTCATCCGCATTGGTTAACTTCGTTTTCTTGGTATCAATTACAAACCCATCCCTCATAACAGTTATAAGATCTGTAATCTTAAAGATTTCTTCCATCCGATGTGAAATATACACAATACCTACACCATCAGATTTTAATCCTTCTATCACTTTAAAAAGTGTTTCAGTTTCACGATCAGTTAAAGCTGCTGTGGGTTCATCCATAATTAACAAGGAAACTTCTGATAATAAACATTTTGCTATTTCTATCATTTGTTGTTGTCCGACTGATAATTGACCAATGATTGCATCGAGAGGAATAGAGATATTAAGACGTTTAAATGCTTCTTTAGCTTTCCTTTCCATACTAGCCTTATCTAGAAACCCAATCGAATTTTTTATTTCTCTTCCTAAAAAAAGATTATCAAGTACAGTCATATCTGGCCAAGTATTCATTTCTTGATGAATAAAACTCAATCCAAACCGTTCTGCCTCTTGAGGATTAGAAAATGTTTTTTCTTTTCCATCAATAAAAATAGTTCCTGAAGTAGCTGGAAAAAGTCCAGTTAAAATATTCATTAAGGTTGATTTGCCTGCACCATTCTCCCCCATTAAAGCATGAACTTCTCCTGAATTAAGAACCAAATCAATACTTTCTAAAACACGATTATTCCCAAAAGATTTTGAAATGTTCTTCATTTCAATTTTCATAGGCAACCCCCTTCTAAATAATAACTCCTGATTGCAAGATTATATTCGAATATGGTGTATCTTCCCCAGTGCGAATAACTGCTTTAACTTTAGTATTCATAGCTTTCAATTCTTCATGACTAATATATTCAATAATTATATTCGATCCTAAAAGATCTAGAACTGCATGCCACTGTTCTTTGTTTTTTTCCTTAATTTCTTCTGCTAAGAAAATTTTTTCAATAAGTACATGATCTGAATATTCTTTTAAAACCTCTAAAAAACTTGGACTACCTTTTCTTAATGCTAAATCAATTTTATCAACACCTTTTGGAACTGGCAATCCTAAATCTCCGATACAAACCAAATCCATATGACCTAAATCATCAGCTAGTTTTGCTATATTACTATTTAAAATCCCATATTTCTTCATATCCTGAATGCTCCTTTATTTCTTTCAAACTCGGCATGCCTCCTTGCGCTCCAAATCTTTGAACAGAAAGATGTGAAGCAATCGTTGCAAAGGACAATGCAACATTCATCTCTTTTCCTTTTGAGATAGCATAAGCAAAAGCACCATTAAACGTATCTCCTGCTCCTGTAGTATCAACTACTTCTGCTTTTATAGCAGGAATCTTCTGAACTGCTGTCCCATCATAATAAATAGAACCTTCAACTCCTAATGTCACAATCATTTTATTAGGATAAATTTTAATAATTTCTTCTAATTTCTTATCTGGAAAAAGCTCTGAACATTCATGCTCATTAGGAGTAATAAAATCACAAAAAGGAATCATCTCTATGTCTGTTTCTCTAGCTGGTGCAGGATTGTAAAGCACCTTAACTTGATTTTCTTGACAAAATTTAGCTATAGATAGGTTGGCTTCATGTGGTATTTCATTCTGTAATACAACAATACTTGCATCACTAATCAATTCCCACTCATTTTTCCAATCATTTGTTTTAACTAAATTATTCGCTCCGGGATAATAAATAATCCTATTATCACCTCCATATAAAGTAATTTGTGCAGCTCCTGTAGATTGTGGTACCGTTCCCACATGTTCTGTAGAAATATTATTATTTTGCAAATTACTTAGTAAATCTTCTGAAAAAATATCTTCTCCGACGTTTCCAAATATGTAAATATTATCTTCTACACTGGATAATCTACCAATAGCTACAGCTTGATTTGCACCTTTTCCACCTGGAACTATATTAAATGAATCCCCAAAAATCGTTTCACCTCCTTCTGGAATCCTTTTTGTTCTCATAACTAAGTCCATTGAAATACTTCCAACAACAACAATTTTACTCATTACTTTCTCCTTAATGTATTTCTTTCTACGTATCTAACAGGTAGTTTAATTTTAGCTTCATCTATAGAGAACTTATTTGCCATATTATAGATTAGCTTTGCAGCCTGTTCTCCCATTTTATATGATGATTGGTGAATAGTTGATAAAGAAGGGTAAATAAATTGACTAAGTACAATATCGTCATAACCAATGATTTGAATATCATCTGGAATTTTTTTACCAATTGCTAAAATTTCATGAATATAAGCTATCGCATGAATATCTGAAGGTGCTATAATACTATCGATATTGGGATTTCTTTTTAGATTCTCTTTAGCTTCTTTTTGAATTTTTTCAAAGTCAAACGTTTCACTTTCTTCAATACAAATTTCTAAAGATTTATTCCTCAAATAGTTTAAACTTGCTTCAAACCGTTCCGCGATATTCTCGGCTTTATCATCTAAAACTTTAATAATCAGAACTTGTTTAGCACCTGCATTACAGATTGCTTCAGCAGCCAAACGACCACCTGACTGATTATCAGAAAAAACACCGTAACCTGTATCTTTACTAATTCGATCAACCACAACAACAGGTAATGATAAATCTGGATATTCTTTTGTGAAGTCATGTGTAGTAATAATTCCAGCAGCATTTGTTTTCAACAGTAAATTAACATATTCACTCAAAGATTCTTGGTCTGAAATCGTACCAACCATAATTCTATAACCTTTATCTTTCAAATATGATTCAGCTCCTCGAACCAATCTTGGGAAGAAGGGATTTGAAATATCTGGCAATAAGAGTCCCACCATTTGGTTTTTTTTGGTTTTCAAAGATTGTGCTAATACATTTGGTGTGTAATTTAATTTTTTAATCGCATTTTTTATTTTCTCTCTCGCATCATCTCCAACATAACCTTTTTTTGATATATATCTTGAAACCGTTGATTTTGATACTCCAGCTTCTTCAGCAACCTGTTTTATTGTAGTCATCATTCCTCCTTCTTACGTTGTGGAACCGTTCCCTTATTCTATAGTAAACGTTTTCTTTTGATTTGTCAATACTTTTCTAAAAATATTTTAAATTTATTTCAGAGTACATATATTTTTTCCAAATCCATTATTACTATTATACAGGAAATACAACAAGGCCTCCACTATATCGAGGAGGCCTTGGACCAACTTGGTTATTTAGTAAAAGACTAGAAAATTTTCTTTTCCCAATCGTCTTCTGTACGATGACGGTAGAAAAACTCTGATTTGTCAGGAGCTTCCATCATCTCCATCAAAGGTAACATATCATAGGCCAGATCCAAGTTTGGAATCTGGTCTTTTTGCACCCAAGAAACTTCTCCAAATCCAAAAGATTGAGATTTTTATATAGAATCAGCTATAGCATGCTCTAAAGACTATCCGCTTGATTTTATATCGAAAAGCTTCTCCATAATTTTTCACAATTCTTTCCCTTAACTTTATTTTCGAGCGATAAACATTCCATATTCTTTAGGAATAATCAACATACCATTATTAAACTCAGTTTCCAACCTTTTACGAATTATTTCCTCTTCTAGCGAACCTATTTCTGAAATTCCTTTAAAGGATTGGATGTATTTAACTAGGTCATCTATACTAGTTACCTGTAACTCATCATCATAGAGCAATGTATCGACAGAGTTAAAACACCTACTCAGGTACCTTTTACCATTTTGTAAAGTAAAAGTTTTATTTTCCAAATCTTGATTGACCTCATCTTTAAATAAGCTTGCCAAATAATCTACAACTCCATTTTCACCAAATGTAGCACAGTAAAAAATTCCGCCTGTTTTTAAGACTCTATTCACCTCAGAGAGCGCTTTAGGAATATCATTTACATGATGTAGAAGCATATTAGCAATAACAATATCAAACGTTTCATCCTCAAAAGAAATCTTTTGAATATCCATTATTTCATAGTTAACATTGTCTCTATTTCCAATCACTGATCTCGTTGTTTTCACCATATCTTTAGAAAAATCTGTAATAACCAACTGCTTCATTTTATCTATAGAATCACTGTTACTTTTCCACAGTTCTCCTGTACCACATCCCAATTCTAGAACCTTTACTTCATCAGTGATTTGGTAGTTGGAAAATATCCAATTGTTAAATCCTAATTTATTTTTTGAATACTTCTTATGTATTTTTACTCTAATATCAAGATTATCTTGTTTTGCATATTGTTCAATTACTTTATCATCCATTTTCTAGTCCTTCCTTTCATATTTTAAGATTATACCATAAAATAAAACAATCTCCGATTTCAAAATTGAAGGTGGAGATTGTTCAAAATATAGGTCGAAAAGAATAATAAGAAATTTAGAGATATTCAGTTGACTTACACCACCATACTTAGCCTATATTTCAGTACCTTACTTTAAAAGATAACACCTATAGACTAATCATAGAACTAAAAAGTTTCTTTCTCCCAGCCATCTTCTGTACGATGACGGTAGAAAAACTCTGACTTGTTCGGAGCTTCCATCATCTCCATCAAGGGTAACATATCATAGGCCAGATCCAAGTTTGTAATCTGGTCTTTTTGCACCCAAGAAACTTCTCCCTCTTCTGAGGATTGAAGGGTACCAGAGAACTCAGTCGCCTTATAACAAATGACAATGTAGCGCCCACCTGTATCCAGTGGCCAATTTTTAATGCCGACAAGTTGAGGATTTTGGATAGTCAACCCTGTTTCTTCATATATTTCACGAATGACAGACTCCGCAAAAGCCTCACCATTTTCAATATGACCTCCAGGAAATGCATAACCAGACCAGCGATTGGTTTCAGGAGAGCGATACTGCATCACCACGCGCTGGGTTTCTAGATCTTCAATCAGACAAATATTTGTTAAAATCGTTAATTGGGAACGGGACATAAATTTACTCGCTTTCTAATTTATTAAATTTTCAGACTTACTACCAGAGACATTAGCTTTTACTTTTTAAAATTGTTTAGTATTGAAATACCATTCGTTTTTCCTTTATAGGCTTTCCAAGTTCAAGTATTTTTTCTTGACCATCAAAAGTAAAACCCATTTTTTGATAGAAAGCAATGGCTCGCTTATTATCTTTCAATACCCATAAGAAAATTTCAGAAAAATGATCCAGAGCAGTCAAAGCTGCTTTCACTAACTTTTGTGCGATTCCTTTTCCATAATAGTCTTTTAAAACATATAAAGCAATAATTTCACCAGCTTGAATAGTCTCATCACGAAAGTTGCCATAACTTATAAAGCCAACTACCTTCATACCATCCATCGCAATCAATGTATTTTCTGGATATTTTTGACTAAAGAATCGACATCTTTCTAATGTCATCGTCTCCTGAAATTCTGCAGGTAAAAGGTCATCATAAGCCTCTCTCCACGTTTGCCAGTGAACGAAGGATTTACCTTCTATTTCTTCAGGAGTTTCCATTGATTTGATAATAACCGTCATTTATTTTCTTCTCCTACCCCAACGCCTTGACTTCTAGCATCATATCACGAATCTGTGCTGCTAGTTCAAAGTCAAGCACTTCGACGGCTTCTTGCATTTGTTTTTCTAGTTTCTTGACTAGTTCTTTGCGCTCTTGTTTGTTGAGGCTGTTGATGTCGACTTCCTTGTCCTCTTCCTTGGCAACTGCCTTAGTCACGGCAATCAAGTCACGAATTTCTTTCTTAATGGTTTGTGGCACGATACCATGTTCTTCATTATAGGCCATCTGGATTTTGCGACGGCGGGCCGTTTCATCGATGGCACGTTGCATAGACTGAGTCATCGTGTCCGCATACATGATGACATGCCCTTCGCTGTTACGAGCAGCACGGCCAATGGTCTGGATGAGCCCACGTTCGTTACGAAGGAAACCTTCCTTGTCAGCATCGAGAATGGCTACGAGGCTCACTTCAGGAACGTCAATTCCTTCACGAAGGAGGTTGATTCCGACCAAGACATCAAAGACACCCAAGCGCAGATCACGGATAATCTCCGTCCGTTCCAAGGTCTTAATATCCGAGTGCATGTACTTGACCTTGATGCCCATTTCCTTAAAGTAGTCGGTCAAGTCCTCTGCCATTTTCTTGGTCAAAGTGGTTATAAATGTTCGTTCATTCTTTTCAACACGGGCATTGATTTCACCTAAGAGGTCATCAATCTGTCCCATTGTCGGACGTACTTCCACCTCAGGATCCAATAGCCCTGTCGGACGAATGATTTGCTCAATCACTGTCTCGGTTTGTTCATTTTCATAGTCACCAGGTGTCGCTGAAACGTAAACAATCTGATGCACATGACTTTCAAACTCTTCACGACGGAGAGGACGATTGTCCAGAGCAGACGGCAAACGGAAACCATAATTAACCAGCATTTCCTTACGCGAACGGTCTCCATTGTACATGCCTTTGATTTGTCCCATAGTCATATGGCTCTCGTCAATCATGATTAAGAAATCATCTGGGAAGAAGTCGAGAAGCGTATAAGGAGGCTCTCCTTCGCTCCGTCCATCCATGTGGCGAGAATAATTTTCAACCCCATTGGTATAGCCCATCTCACGCAACATTTCGATATCATACTCTGTCCGCTGTTTCAAACGCTGGGCTTCAAGCAGTTTACCTTCCTTTTCAAAGACAGCTAATTGTTCTTCCAACTCGGCCTGAATCTTGGCAATGGCAACTTCCATATGGTCGTCATTGGTCACAAAGTGAGTAGCTGGGAAAATCGCCAAATGATCCACTTCTCCCAACACCTGACCTGTCAGAGCCTCAACCTCACGGATACGGTCAATTTCGTCTCCAAAAAATTCTACTCGAAAGGCGTGTTCATCACGGGAAGCTGGGAAAATCTCCACCACATCCCCACGAACGCGAAATCTTCCCCGTTGGAAATCAATATCATTTCGCTCAAATTGGATATCCACCAAGTCATTCAAGAGTTTATCACGGGAAATTTCAAGACCTGGACGGAGACTAACGACACTATCAGCGTATTCCTTGGGCGAACCCAGACCATAGATACAAGAGACTGAGGCCACGACAATAACATCATTACGCTCCAAAAGGGCTGAGGTAGCTGAGTGGCGAAGCTTGTCAATCTCGTCATTGACAGAACTATCCTTCTCAATATATGTATCGCTAGAAGGGACATAGGCCTCTGGCTGGTAATAATCATAGTAGGATACGAAATACTCAACTGCATTTTCAGGGAAAAATTCCTTAAACTCCCCATAGAGCTGTCCTGCTAACGTTTTATTGTGGGCAATGACCAGAGTGGGTTTATTGACTTTGGAAATGACCTGACTCATGGTATAGGTCTTCCCTGTTCCAGTCGCCCCCATCAGAATCTGAGCTTTTTCTCCACCCTCGATATTATCAACCAACTGCTCGATAGCTTGGGGTTGATCTCCTGATGGTTGATATTTTGATACTAGTTTAAATTGATTATCTGTAATGCGATTGATCATAAGAATCCTCTCTCGATGTGCTATTCCTATTTTAGCATACTTGTAGCATTTTCACGAAGAAAAGGACGGACCGAAGTCACATCCTTTCATTTTCTTTCTTTAATTGATAAGCGAGATAAAGAATCAGCAGAAACAAAATAATACTGGACACGATGGAACCCTCAATACCAAAAGACCCACCAGATAGCCAGTCTTGATTGCCTTGTGGAGTAAATTTCATGATTGATGTTCCTGAAGACTGACCACTAACTAATACTCCAAAGAGGTTTCCCTGTGCGAAATTCCAAGCTCCATGAATACCACCTATACCCCATATAGTATCTGTTTTAAGAAGATATAGAGACATGGCAACCCCAAATAAAAAGAGATCAATTGCAGATAAGAAGGTTATGCCTGAATTTCCTAAATGAAGTAAGGTAAAGAGACTACTAGATATGATAATAGCGACTTTAAGATTGGTTCTCTTAGCCAATTGTGGAATCAACCAAGCACGAGTAACCAATTCTTCTGCCGTTCCCTGTAAAATCCAAAAAGGTATTGTAAATAAAGTAAAAGCTAGCGAATAAGTATCCAAGTGAATGGAATCAAATTGATACTGCCCCAACACTACTAGTCCAGCCAAAGCAAGTATAAAGAGGGATAGACCAAGACCGTATCCTTTAAATAAGGCACTTAAAAAATTTTCTTTATAGAATCCCAAGGTTCGAATCGGTCTTTTCTCTACTTTTCTAGTCCATCTAAACACAGTTAAGATGATAAAACCAAAGGACAGTAATTCAAATATCAAATGGATGTCACTTGATTTATCAGATAAATTCTGAAATAACATTTGAAGGAAATCTGCAATTCTTTGACCACCCATACCAAGATTGCTAAATAGCCCGATCAATGCTAAAAAACTAAGGCCCAAAAATAGAGAAGATATGAACTCAGATATATAGACGAAAAATAGAGCTAACAAGGGGCTTGTGTAAATGTTTAAACTCATTTTTGAAGCTTGGAAGTCTTTAAAAATTCTTTTGTCTTTCATATTCCTGTCCTCTTTTCTTCTATTTATACCATTATAGCACTTTATAGTAGCAATTCAATCAAGAAACAAAAAGAATCTATGTTATATTTTCTGACATAAAAACCTCGCGATTTGCATTTTTTTAATTTTTCTGATATAATGGAAAAATATTCGGAAAAGGAGACTAAAAATGAAGAAAAAATTTCTAGCATTTTTGCTAATTTTATTCCCAATTTTCTCATTAGGTATTGCAAAAGCAGAGACGATTAAGATTGTGTCTGATACTGCCTATGCGCCTTTTGAGTTTAAAGATTCAGATCAAACTTATAAAGGAATTGATGTTGACATTATCAACAAAGTCGCTGAGATTAAAGGATGGAACATTCAGATGTCCTATCCTGGATTTGATGCAGCGGTCAATGCAGTTCAAGCTGGTCAAGCTGACGCTATCATGGCAGGGATGACAAAGACGAAAGAACGTGAAAAAGTCTTCACCATGTCTGATACTTACTATGATACAAAAGTTGTCATTGCTACTACAAAATCACACAAGATTAGTAAATATGACCAATTAACTGGCAAAACCGTTGGTGTTAAAAACGGAACTGCTGCTCAACGTTTTCTTGAAACAATCAAAGATAAATACGGCTTTACTATTAAAACATTTGACACTAGTGATTTGATGAACAACAGCTTGAGTGCTGGTGCCATCGATGCCATGATGGATGACAAACCTGTTATCGAGTATGCCATTAACCAAGGTCAAGACCTTCATATTGAAATGGATGGGGAAGCTGTAGGAAGTTTTGCTTTCGGTGTGAAAAAAGGTAGCAAATACGAGCACCTGGTTACTGAATTTAACCAAGCCTTGGCTGAAATGAAAAAAGATGGTAGTCTTGATAAAATCATCAAGAAATGGACTGCTTCATCATCTTCAGCAGTGCCAACTACAACTACTATAGCAGGCTTAAAAGCCATTCCTGTTAAAGCTAAATACATTATTGCCAGCGATTCTTCTTTTGCACCTTTTGTTTTCCAAAACTCAAGTAACCAATTTACTGGTATTGATATGGAATTGATTAAGGCAATCGCTAAAGACCAAGGTTTTGAAATTGAAATCACCAACCCTGGTTTCGATGCCGCTATCAGTGCTGTTCAAGCTGGTCAAGCTGACGGTATCATTGCTGGTATGTCTGTCACAGATGCTCGTAAGGCAACTTTTGACTTCTCAGAATCATACTACACTGCTAATACTATCCTTGGTGTCAAAGAATCAAGCACCATTGCTTCTTATGAGGATTTGAAAGGAAAGACAGTTGGTGTTAAAAACGGAACTGCTTCTCAAACCTTCCTAACAGAAAATCAAAGCAAATACGGCTACAAAATCAAAACCTTCGCTGATGGTTCTTCAATGTATGACAGTTTAAATACTGGGGCAATCGATGCCGTTATGGATGATGAGCCTGTTCTCAAATATTCTATCAGCCAAGGCCAAAAATTGAAAACACCAATCGCTGGAACTCCAATCGGTGAAACAGCCTTTGCCGTTAAAAAAGGAGCAAATCCAGAATTGATTGAAATGTTCAACAACGGACTTGCAAACCTTAAAGCAAACGGAGAATTCCAAAAGATTCTTGATAAATACCTAGCTAGCGAATCTTCAACTGCTTCAACAAGCACTGTTGATGAGACAACTATCTGGGGCTTGCTTCAAAACAACTATAAACAACTCCTTAGCGGGCTTGGTATCACTCTTGCTCTAGCTCTTATCTCATTTGCTATTGCCATTGTTATCGGGATTATCTTCGGTATGTTTAGCGTTAGCCCCTACAAATCTCTTCGCGTCATCTCTGAGATTTTCGTTGACGTTATTCGTGGTATTCCATTGATGATTCTTGCAGCCTTCATCTTCTGGGGAATTCCAAACTTCATCGAGTCTATCACAGGCCAACAAAGCCCAATTAACGACTTTGTAGCTGGAACAATTGCCCTCTCACTCAATGCGGCTGCTTATATCGCTGAAATCGTTCGTGGTGGTATTCAGGCCGTTCCAGTTGGCCAAATGGAAGCCAGCCGAAGCTTGGGTATCTCTTATGGAAAAACCATGCGTAAGATTATCTTGCCACAAGCAACTAAATTGATGTTGCCAAACTTTGTTAACCAATTCGTTATCGCTCTTAAAGATACAACTATCGTATCTGCTATCGGTTTGGTTGAACTCTTCCAAACTGGTAAGATTATCATTGCCCGTAACTACCAAAGTTTCAAGATGTATGCAATCCTTGCTATCTTCTATCTTGTAATTATCACACTTTTGACTAAACTAGCGAAACGCTTAGAAAAGAGGATTCGTTAATGGCAAAATTAAAAATTGATGTAAATGATTTACACAAAAGCTACGGAAAAAATGAAGTCCTAAAAGGAATTACGACTAAATTCTATGAAGGAGATGTTGTTTGTATCATCGGTCCTTCGGGTTCTGGTAAGTCAACTTTCCTTCGTAGCCTAAATCTTTTGGAAGAAGTTACTAGCGGTCACATCACTGTGAACGGTTATGACTTAACTGAAAAAACAACCAACGTTGACCACGTCCGTGAAAATATCGGAATGGTGTTCCAACACTTCAACCTCTTCCCACACATGTCCGTTTTGGACAACATCACCTTTGCTCCTATTGAGCACAAGTTGATGACTAAGGAAGAAGCTGAAAAATTGGGAATGGAGTTGCTTGACAAGGTTGGGCTAGCAGATAAGGCTAAGGCCTGTCCAGATAGCCTGTCAGGTGGTCAAAAACAACGTGTAGCCATCGCTCGTGGCCTTGCAATGAATCCAGACATCATGCTCTTTGATGAACCAACTTCTGCCCTTGACCCTGAAATGGTCGGAGACGTACTAAACGTTATGAAGGAATTGGCTGAGCAAGGTATGACCATGATTATCGTAACTCATGAGATGGGATTTGCTCGTCAAGTTGCCAACCGCGTTATCTTTACTGCAGACGGTGAATTCCTAGAAGACGGCACACCTGATCAAATCTTTGATAACCCACAACACCCACGTCTGAAAGAGTTCTTGGACAAGGTCTTAAACGTCTAAACTCAAACTGTAAGGATTTCCTTGCAGTTTTTTTCTACCTCGTATTGGAATTTTTGATTTTTCGGAAAATTATGTTAGAATTAAATTTATGAAATGAGGTTTCCTCATACCTAGCAAGACTAGGAATAAAAATAGAAATTAGGTAGCTAGATGTCATCTAAGGTTATTGTTACAATTTTCGGTGCGAGTGGAGACCTGGCTAAACGCAAGCTCTACCCTTCCCTATTTAGACTATATAAATCCGGCAATCTTTCCAAACATTTTGCCGTCATTGGAACTGCTCGTCGTCCTTGGAGCAAGGAATATTTTGAATCTGTAGTAGTTGAATCTATCCTTGATTTGGCAGATAGTGCCGAACAGGCTCAAGAATTCGCTAGCCACTTCTACTATCAAAGTCATGATGTCAATGATACAGAGCACTATATTGCTTTGCGTCAATTGCAGGCCGAACTCAATGACAAGTACCAAGCTGAACACAACAAGCTCTTCTTCTTGTCGATGGCACCTCAGTTCTTTGGAACCATTGCCAAACACCTCAAGTCTGAAAACATTGTTGACGGTAAAGGTTTTGAGCGCTTAATCGTTGAAAAACCATTTGGTACAGATTACGCAAGCGCAAGCAAGTTAAATGACGAACTCCTAGCAACATTTGACGAAGAACAAATTTTCCGTATCGACCATTATCTTGGTAAGGAAATGATCCAAAGCATCTTTGCAGTTCGCTTTGCCAACCTGATTTTTGAAAATGTTTGGAACAAGGACTTTATCGACAATGTTCAAATTACCTTTGCAGAGCGCTTGGGTGTAGAAGAACGTGGTGGCTACTATGACCAATCTGGTGCCCTCCGTGACATGGTACAAAACCATACTCTACAACTGCTTTCCCTCCTTGCCATGGACAAACCAGCAAGCTTCACAAAAGACGAGATTCGTGCTGAGAAGATTAAGGTCTTTAAAAACCTCTATCATCCAACTGATGAAGAACTTAAAGAACACTTTATCCGTGGTCAATACCGCTCTGGTAAGATTGATGGCATGAAATACATCTCTTATCGTAGCGAGCCAAATGTAAATCCAGAATCTACAACTGAAACCTTTGCATCTGGTGCTTTCTTTGTAGACAGCGATCGATTCCATGGTGTTCCTTTCTTCTTCCGTACTGGTAAACGTCTGACTGAAAAAGGAACTCATGTCAACATCGTCTTTAAACAAATGGACTCTATCTTTGGTGAGCCACTTGCTCCAAATATTTTGACCATCTATATCCAACCAACAGAAGGCTTCTCTCTTAGCCTAAATGGGAAACAAGTAGGAGAAGAATTTAACTTGGCTCCTAACTCACTGGATTACCGTACAGATGCGACCGCAACTGGTGCTTCTCCAGAACCATACGAGAAATTGATTTATGATGTCTTAAATAATAACTCAACTAACTTTAGCCACTGGGATGAAGTTGGTGCGTCATGGAAATTGATTGACCGTATCGAAGAGCTCTGGGCTGAAAATGGTGCCCCACTTCATGACTATAAAGCTGGAAGCATGGGACCTCAAGCCAGCTTTGACCTACTTGAAAAATTCGGTGCCAAATGGACTTGGCAACCAGATATCGCTTATCGTCAAGATGGTCGTTTAGAATAAAAAAAATCCTGCAAGTTTGTACCTTGCAGGATTTTTGCTTCTGATTAGATTAAGCCTTCCAAGAGACCCTTCATAAAGTTTTCTGAGTTAAACTCTCCAATATCATCGATTTTTTCACCAAAACCAATCAATTTTACAGGAATATTGAGTTCTTCACGGATGGCTAGAACAACACCACCTCGAGCAGTTCCATCAATCTTAGTCAAGACAATTCCTGTCAAAGGGGTAATTTTTGAAAATTCCTTGGCCTGTACAAGAGCATTTTGACCTGTTGATGCATCCAGAGCCAAGAAAGTTTCATGCGGCGCTTCTGGCACAACACGTTTGATGATACGACCAATCTTTTCTAGCTCGGCCATAAGGTTATTCTTATTTTGCAGACGACCAGCAGTATCAATCATGAGAATATCAATTCCTTCTGCTACAGCTCGTTCCATACCATCAAAGACCACACTGGCTGGGTCAGCTTTTTCAGGTCCAGTCACAACTGGAACGTCAACACGACGGCCCCATTCAGCAAGCTGGGCTACTGCTCCTGCACGGAAGGTATCTGCCGCAACCAGCATGACCTTTTTACCAGCTTGTTTATAGCGGTTAGCTAGTTTCCCAATAGAAGTTGTTTTCCCAACACCATTAACACCAACAAAGAGCATGACTGTCAAGCCATCTTGGAAGTGGATGCTTTCATCGTAGTTACCATCCTTTTCATAAAGCTCAACCAATTTCTCAATGATGACACGGCGAAGTGCATCAGGTTTCTTGGCGTTTTCAAGCTTGGCTTCGTAGCGTAACTCCTCTGTTAAGTTAGAAGCGACCTGTACACCAACGTCACTCATGATCAGCAGTTCTTCCAGTTCCTCGAAAAATTCTTCATCAACAGAGCGGAAATTTGCAAAGAAGGCATTCAAGCGGGCTCCGAAGCCTGTACGAGTTTTCTTAAGACTGCGGTCATATTTTTCCTGAACAGTTTCTTCTGCTTGAGGCGTTTCTGCTTCAAGAACTTCAGAACTATTTTCTTCTACAGTTTCTAGGAGCTCAGTATTCTCTTCCTCTGGGACTTCTTCTTGTTGAACTTCTACAACTGGTTCTGAATCCGTACTTTCTTCAACTGTGACTTGGATTTCCTCTTCTTCAAACACAGCTTCTTCAGAACTTTCAACCTCTGCTTCTTCTTGAGGAACTTCCTCAGCTTCTGCAAGGGCAAGCTCATTATCTGCAGACAAATCAAGATTTTCCAGAGCTTCTTTTACAACTTCTTCGATTTTAGGTTCTTCTTTTTTTCCGAATAGACGGTCAAATAATCCCATATCTTAGTTCTCCTTTAGCACATATTCTTCGATAGCCCAGGCGACAGCTTCCTCATCATTGGTCATTGGAGTTACCACATTTGCGACTGCCTTGACTTCAGGAACAGCGTTTTGCATGGCAACACCGAGCCCTGCCCATTCAATCATAGAAAGGTCATTGGCTTCATCACCACAGGCCATGACTTGGCTTTGATTGATTCCAAGATGGCTGATTAGTTTTGCCAAACCTGTTGCTTTATGAACATTCTTTGGTGACCACTCTAGCAACATTTCACGTGATTTAAAGATTTCATATTGGTCAAACAATTCTGGCGAAATCTTCTGAATGGCTGCATCCAAGGGTTCTTGAGCAAAGGCAGTCACGCATTTATTGTAAGTCATTTGACTAGATAAGTCTTCAAAGTCCACTGGAACAAAAGTCAAAGCTGGATTAAATTTGGCATAAAGACTTTCTTGGTCGGATTGGATTTGATAAACAGTTCCTTCTGAGATAGCATCAAGAGGCAGTGATAATTTCTCTGTTTCCTCGTACAAGCGTGCCACATCATCATATGAAAAGACTGTTTTATCAAGGATTTCTCCTGTATTTTTCTGAACCAAACCACCATTAAAAGTAATCGTATACTCATCTTCTTGGCCGTCAGTCCCTAGCTCATGGAGAAAGAAATCCATAGCTTTTAAGGGACGACCAGTTGTCAAAACGACCTTGATACCACGATCACGTGCAGCTTTCAGGGTTGCCTTGGTTCGATCTGTCAGCCTTTTATCAGTAGTCAGCAAGGTCCCATCCAAGTCCAATGCAATCAATTTTATATCTGCCATTATAAGCCCTCCATATAAGCTATAACCGACTGGTCCTTATGGTGACCAATCACAGTCTCTGCTAATTCTAAAATTTCTGGTCGTGCATTTTCAGGAGCTACAGGATGTCCCACAACCTGCATCATATGCAAGTCATTTAGATTATCTCCAAAAGCCATAACCTGATTCATTGTGATACCAAGTTTTTTAGCTAATTCAACAATAGCCACACCCTTATCGACATAATCCAGAACAATATCAATAGATTCAAAGCCAGTTGTCATGGCCTTAACACCAGGAACGTTTTCATTAACCCAAGTTTCTCCAGCTTCTAGCGTTTCTTCTGTGAAGTTGGTTGTAAATTTGAAAATGTCATCTGTGATATCTTCCAAATTCGCTACTTTTTGGATATTTTCATTATAGTGCTGACTCACTTTTAAATAGATCTCATCAACCGTATCTAGCACATAAGAGCCTTTTTTCCCCGTCAAGAGCAGTTTATTGATATCTACATAAGGTGACGTTTTCAGCTTTTCAAAAGTCGTCAGATAAAAGTCACGAGACATGGTCGCTTCATACAAGTCTTGACCTTGATACTCTACCAAACTGCCATTCTCCGCGATGAAAATAATGTCATCACGAATATCAGCAAATAATTTTTCTAAAGACAGAAATCCTCGACCCGAAGCTACCGCAAAGTAAATCCCTTTTTTCTTATAGGAAACCAAGAGAGACTTGAGGCGGTCCATATCAAAGCGTCCATTCTCATCTAGGAAGGTTCCGTCCATATCCGTTGCTACTAGTTTAATTGTCATCCTTCAATACTTTCTAAATCTTTTAACTTAACCGAAACAATTTTTGAGACACCTGATTCTTGCATGGTAACTCCATAGATGGAATCAGCCGCTTCCATAGTTCCCTTACGGTGGGTTACGACGATAAATTGGCTGTCCTTGTCAAATCGATTGAGGTAATCCCCAAAACGCTTAACATTAGCTTCATCCAGTGCAGCCTCTACCTCATCCAAGATCACAAATGGAATGGTCTTGACTCGAATGATAGAAAAAAGCAAAGCAAGAGCTGATAATGCTTTTTCACCACCACTCATCAGATTAAGCGACTGGATTTTCTTACCTGGAGGTTGAACAGAAATCTCAACCCCAGCTGTCAGCAGATCTCCTTCAGTCAAGATTAAGTCTGCCTGACCTCCACCAAACATCTGCTTGAAGGTCACTTTAAAGGACTCACGAATAGCCTCAAAGGTTGATTTAAAGCGGTCTTTGACCTCATCATTCATCTCTGTAATTGTCTCAAGGAGCAGATTTTTCGCTGACAAAATGTCATCTCGCTGGCTATTGAGGAAATCCAGACGGCTGTGAACTTCTTCGTACTGGTCAATAGCTTCCAAATTGACAGGACCCAGTGAGCGAATAGCCTTCTCTAAATCCTGCACCTCTTGCTCTGCCATATTGAGGTTTTCCAATTCATGTGCCTTTTCTAGTGCTTCAGTATAGCTAATCTGATACTGGTCTGTTAATTGGCTTTGTAAATGGCGTAAGCGCTCGCTGACCTTTTCTTTCTTGGCTTCAGCACGTGTTTGCTTGCGAATCCACTCCTCATTCTGCTGGCGAGCCTGATCCAAATGACTGGCAATATCATCCAGTTGACCTTCTATATCATCCAACTCAAACTGCTTGCGAATCAAACCTTGTTGGAGATTTGTTTTCTGAGTTTTGGCTTCTTCAGCCTGCTGAGCTAGAAGCTCTGTATCAACTTTCTCAAGATTGTCAACTTTTTCTTGTAGAAGGCGCTGAATTTCCTCTTGTTCGATATCTAAATTGTCCAATTCCTTGACTAAACGCTCAATATCAGCTACTTCATAACGTTTTTGCCCTTGCAGTTCTGTCTTAAGCAAACGAGCTTGCGCCACCTCTTCCTGCAAGTTTTGATAGCGTTCTTGGATGGCATTTTTGTTAGACTTGATCTCTTCAATCTCAGCTTCCAGATTTTGCTTATCACTGGCAATGGTAGCAAGGCGCTCTTGGCATTTTTCCTTATCTGCTTGCCAATCTCCCTCAGAAAGACGATTTAATTCCTCTTCTTGGAGTTTCCAAAGAGTTTCCAGTTCTTCAACTTGCTGACTGGTCTGCTGATAAGCGAGGGACAAGCCTTGCTCCTGAATACGTGCCTGTTCTCCCTGAGATTTAATAGCTTCTAATCTTTCTGTCAATCTAGCCATCTGGTCTTGTAAGGTCTTCAAAGCCACTTCTTCTGAACGAAGACTTGCTTCCTCTTCAGCAATTTCTTTTTGTAATTGCTCCAGTTCTGGCTTGATGAAGATGCTGTTGTTCTGACGATTGGCTCCACCTGCATAGGAACCACCTGTACGCAGCTCTGTCCCATCCAATGTCACCATGCGAACCTGATAACGAACTTGTCGAGCAGCTTCACGCGCATGTTCTACTGTATCAAAGATAGCCGTCGTAGCTAGCAAGTTCTTGAAAATGGCTTCCAGTCTAGTATCGAATGTCACCAACTCATCTGCCATGCCCAGAAATCCTGAACTTGCAGCAATAGCATCTTGGTTCTGACTTGAAATCGTACGAGCCTTGATCGTTGTCAAAGGAAGAAAGGTTGCACGACCGGCTCTGTTGCGTTTGAGGAAATCAATAGCCTTAGTCGCCGCGTTCTCATCTTCCACAATAATATGCTGGCTACTTGCCCCTAAGGCAATCTCTAGGGCTGTTTGATAATGCACATCAAAGGTCAGGTGCTCACTAACAGCACCAATAATACCACCAAGACGTTCTTTTTCTTGGAGAACACTCTTAACACCTGCATAAAAGTTACTATGATTTCTCAGGATATTTTCCAAACTCTGAGCTCTGGCCTGCTTGTTTTTGAGATTATCCAGACGGTCAAATAGTTGACTTTGTTGAGCTTGATAGGAAGATTTCTGCTCCTCTTGCTCCTTGGCAATAGCTTGATAGTCGGCCAATAATTTTTGAACCTGCTCCTTGGCAGTTTCAAGCTCGTCTTTTTGCTGACTAGACTTCTCTTTAGCTGTAGCCAACTGTTCTTTCAGCTTTTCTAGTTGATCTGCTTGTTTTTGAGAAAGCTGACGACTATTTTCCAACTCATTCTCGATACGGGTCAACTGGTTTGAGACATCGGCTTCTTCCTGTAAAAGCGCCACAAAGCGTTCACGCAAAAGCTCAATCATCTGATCAGGATCATCTGAAAAAGCCAGCAATTCAGCTTCTAAACGATTGAGTTTTTGATTATTTTGGACTAGATTTTCCTCTAACAGAGCTAAAGAGCTTTCTTTATCAGATTTTTCTTTGCTGAGTGAATTTCTCTTATCCTCTAAAGCAGCCAAACGGGCTTGTGCCTCCTGTTGATTCAGGGCTACTTGCTCAATTTCTAATTTCGATAGGGCTAATTTTCTCTCTAAATCACTAATCAGGCTGGTCAAATCCATCAAACTGCCTTGGTCTTTGGCCATTTCAACCTGTAAATCTTGACGTTGCTTTTTAAGATTCTGATTTTCTTCTTCTAATTTTTCACGCTTTTGGTAATAGCTCGTCAAGAGTTCCTGAACCTGAGCCAACTCTTCTTCTGTCGATTCTAGTTCAACCTTATTTTCCTTGATTTGAGCAACCAATACATCCAAGTATATCGCTTTGCGTTGCCCTTCCAAGTCTAGAAACTTACGAGCATTTTCAGCTTGCTTCTCAAGAGGCTTGATTTGATTATCCAACTCGTAGATAATGTCTTCAAGACGGTCCAGATTATCCTGAGTTTGTTGCAGTTTACTCTCGGTTTCTTTTCTGCGAGTCTTGTATTTTAAAACCCCAGCAGCTTCTTCAAAAATGGCACGGCGTTCCTCAGGCTTGGAATTAAAAATCTCCTCAACCTTCCCTTGGGAAATGATGGAGAAAGAATCTCGTCCCAAACCTGTGTCTAAGAAGAGGTCATGAATATCACGCAGACGGACTTTCTTGCCATCAATCTTGTATTCGCTATCTCCGCTACGATAGATATGGCGTTCGACCCTGATTTCTTGACCAGCATCTTTGATAAATCCGTCATGATTATCCAGAGTTACAACTACAGAAGCGTAATTGAGCGGTTTGCGACTCTCTGTTCCAGCAAAGATGACATCTGGCATCTTGCCACCACGGAGACTCTTGACACTAGACTCCCCCAAGGCCCAACGCAGACTTTCTGTGATATTTGACTTTCCAGATCCATTTGGTCCAACGACTGCCGTCACACCTTGGTCAAAGACGACCTTGGTCTTATCAGCAAAAGACTTGAATCCCTGAATTTCGATTTCCTTTAAATACATGAATCCAGCCCTTTCTCAACAGCATTTTTGGCAGCTTCTTGCTCTGCTAATTTCTTAGACCGACCTTGACCTTGACCAATGCTCTTACCTTCGACAAGCACTTCTACATCAAAGACCTTATCATGGGCAGGACCCGTTTCAGAAATTACCTGATAACGGATAGCCACATCCCCATTGACCTGAAGTAACTCCTGGAGATGGGTTTTGTAGTCTGTAATCATCTCAAACTCGCCTGCTTCAACCTTAGGAATCATGACTTGGTAGATAAATTCCTTGACCTTGGCCACATCCTTGTCCAAAAGGAGGGCACCAAGAAAGGCTTCGAAGGCATCACCAAGAATGGTATCACGATTGCGACCACCAGACTTTTCTTCCCCCTTACCAAGCTTGATAAACTGATCAAACTGGCAATCACGCGCAAAACCAGCCAAACTCTCCTCGCGGACAATCATAGCACGGAGTTTGGATAAATCACCCTCAGGTTTTTTTGGATATTTTTTATACAGATATTCTGAAATCAATAACTGTAGAACAGCGTCTCCTAAAAATTCCAAGCGTTCATTGTGTGAAATTTTTAAGAGGCGGTGCTCATTGGCATAACTCGTATGAGTAAAGGCAGTTTCCAGTAACTTTTTGTCTGCAAATTCGATTGCAAAATGGTTCTTTAGTACAGTTTGTAATTCTTTCATACCAACCTCTTTCTAACTGATAACAGTCCTTTTTATTATATCAAAAAAAGCCCCCTGAGTCACTTTAAAACGGGACTGGAGAGGATTTGGGCATTCTTTAGAATGATGTTTTCAGTTTTCGGAGCAAATTTGGGGCAGGATAAAGAAAAAAAGCCCTATTAAAGGCTTTTTTTAGGATGTTTACATCCACCCTGAGGGAATCGAACCCCCATCTCAAGAACCGGAATCTTACGTGATATCCATTACACTAAGGGTGGAAACTTGTTTTATTATAACAGAAATTTGCTCTAATAACAAGTTTTTTCTGGTCAAATAGCCCGTCCTAGTGGGAAGCATCCCCATTCCAGATGGAGTTTTTCACGATAACATAATCAACGTGTTTAAGGTCAGCAACCTGACGTCCACCTGCATAAGAAATAGCACTTTGAAGGTCTTGTTCCATCTCAGTTAAAGTGTCTTGCAGATGACCTTTGGCAGGAAGCAAGATGCGTTTGCCTTCCACATTTTTGTAAGCTCCTTTTTGGTATTGGGAAGCTGAACCGTAGTATTCTTTGAACTGTTCGCCATCGACTTCAATCGTTTTCCCTGGACTTTCGATATGTCCTGCAAAGAGGGAACCAATCATGACCATGCTAGCACCGAAACGAATAGACTTGGCAATATCACCGTGAGTACGAATTCCTCCATCGGCGATAATCGGTTTACGCGCAGCCTTAGCACACCAGCGTAGAGCAGCCAACTGCCAACCACCTGTACCAAAACCAGTCTTGACCTTGGTAATACAAACCTTACCAGGACCAATTCCGACCTTAGTGGCATCCGCACCAGCATTTTCCAATTCACGCACAGCTTCTGGTGTTCCCACATTTCCTGCAATAACAAAAGTATCTGGCAATTCTTTCTTGATGTGTTGAATCATAGAAATCACACTATCTGCATGACCATGAGCGATATCAATCGTGATATATTCAGGAGCATCAGCCTTGAGCTGGCTAACAAAATCATACTCATAATCCTTAACACCGACAGAGATAGAAGCAATAAGCCCTTGATCGTGCATTAGTTTAATAAAAGGAATGCGTCCTGCTTCATCAAAACGATGCATAATGTAGAAGTAACCACCTTTAGCCAGTTGCTCTGCTACATTTTCATCCAAAATCGTCTGCATATTAGCTGGCACAACAGGTAGTTTAAAGGTGTGATTTCCTAAAGTGACACTTGTGTCCGCTTCTGCACGGCTTTTAATCACACATTTATTTGGAATCAATTGAATATCTTCGTAATCAAAAATTGGAAATTCATTTAACATATTGATGTCTCGTTTCTTTTATAATGACCTACCTATGCTCTCGCATCACTACGCCTTTTCCGACGTTTCCTTAATTTATTATAAACCAAAGTACAGTTTTTGTCAAATTATTTTATAAATTAAAATATATCGTTCGGATTTTCTTGTATGAATAAACAAAAAAAAGAGGAGAGATTATTGTCTCCCCACTTCTTCTACATCCTAATAATACTCACCCTGACGGTAGTCCCATGAATTAAAGGTGTCTGACAGGTGCATCATAATCTTATCAATGTCAAGCCCTTTACGGATTACCACTGGCGCTGGTGAAGTTGAACGTGCTCCTCCTTGTTCTGGGATGAGTTTGCCGTCCTTATCGACCATAGACACCATCACGCCTTGCTCGTAGCGAGTTTCAATCGTTTTGTCAGGCTGGATAGAGGCCACATAGTCGTCTGCCTCGATAACAAGGTCAACTGCTCCTTCGATACGTTCTCCAATTCCTTCTACCTTACCACGGTTTCCTTTTCCAGATGGGTTAGCTGATGAGGCATAAACCATCTTGCCTTCTTCCCAAAGTTTGGCAGCCAATTGTTCACCAGCTTTCCCAAACTTGATAACAAAACAGCTAGTACCACGCACGTCAGTCATGAGTTCTTCACGGCCATCTCCATACGCTTTGAGTTTTTCAAAGGCTTCTGGTTTCCATGGAAGGATACATCCAAGAAGAATGTCTTCGTCCCAATGTTTTTGGTAGAAGGCTTCAATTTCTGGATTGAGTTGTGCTAAAGCACGAAGCTCATCCATGCTACCACAGAGCACGACACCTGGTTTGTTACGGTTACGTTCTTTGGCTTCAAACTTACGTTCAAGACCAGCCTTGTCACTAGTCATGATGATATAACCAACTTTTGTTGGGCAAACGATACATCCGCCCTCACCTTTTAAAATGTCATAGCCTTCTTGTGAAAGTGTTCCGTTCCATTGAATGTGTTTTGTCATAGTTCTATTTCCTTTTCTAATTTTCTTCTAATCCTGCCAGTAGGCTGGTCGTTGTTTTTCATAAGCAGCAATCAAATCTTCATACTGCAAGGTAATTCCGATATCATCCAAACCATTTAAGAGCTTGTGTTTCCACTCGCTATCGATTTCGAAAGTGAATTCTCCAACTGGTGAGATGATTTTCTGTTGTTCCAAGTCCACAGTTACCTGGTCACTTGGTTGTAGCTGAGCTAGTTTCTCTCTAACCTCTCTAGGCTGGACAATGGGCAACATGCCATTATTGAGTTCATTATTGTAATGAATATCACCGAAAGATCCTGCAATCACGACTTTAAAACCATAGTCTGCTAGAGCCCAAGCCGCGTGTTCCCTCGAAGAACCTGCCCCAAAGTTATCACCTGAGATGAGGATACTGGCTTTCCGATATTCAGGTCGGTTAAAGACAAAGTCTGGGTCCTCAGTATACTTGTCGTCCAGATAACGCCAAGCATACATGAGGTACTTACCAAAGCCTTTCTTATCTATTAACTTGAGAAACTGCTTAGGTAGGATTTGATCGGTATCGATATTATCATTCATGAGAGGAACGGTCGTTCCCGTATAAACTGTAAATTTCTCCATATCCTCTCCTTACTGGGCTTCTGGCATTTGCCGAACATCTACGAAGCGCCCTGCGATAGCTGCTGCAGCCGCCATGGCTGGACTGCAGAGATGGGTCTTAGCCCCAAATCCCTGTCTGTCTTCAAAGTTGCGGTTGCTGGTTGAGGCGCAGTGAACGCCATCTGGAACCTTGTCAGGATTCATCCCTAGGCACATAGAGCAACCTGGGTCTCTCCATTCAAAGCCAGCATCTAAGAAAACTTTATCCAAGCCTAATTTCTCCGCAGCTCGTTTGACAGGACGAGAGCCTGGAACCACGATAGCTGTTAGATTAGGGGCTATTTTCTTCCCTTTGACAAATCGCGCAGCCAGTTGCAAGTCACTGAGACGAGCATTGGTACAAGAACCGATAAAGATATAGCCTAGTTCAATATCCGCTGGCTTTTGACCTGGTTCCAAGTCCATGTAGTTGTAGGCTCGCTCATCATTCATGTCCTTAATTTCTGGGAAGCTACTGTCAAAGTCAACACCCATAGCAGGATTGGTCCCCCAGGTCACCATGGGAGCCAAGTCTGAGACATCCATCTGGATAACCTTATCGTAAACAGCATCATCATCACTGACAATTGTTTTCCAATCCGCCACAGCCTCTTCAAAATTCTCTGGAACACACTCGCGTCCCTTGAGATAATCATAGGTGGTTTGATCCGGATTCATGATTCCCATCTTGGACCCAAACTCGATGGACATATTGCAGATGGTCATTCGCTCTTCCATGCTCAGTGCATCAATAGCCTGTCCTCTATATTCCACCACGTAGCCTACACCGCAAGCAACGCCGTACTTGGCAATCAAGGCTAAAATGAAATCCTTGGAATAAACTCCTTTTTGAGGAACTCCAGTGAATTCTACCAACATTTTCTTGGGTTTGACCTGCCAGAGTGTTTGGGTAGCGAAGACATGCTCGACCTCACTGGTCCCAATCCCAAAGGCGATTGCTCCGAAAGCTCCGTGGGTTGCGGTATGGCTGTCTCCACAGACGATGAATTTTCCTGGTTGAGTTCTTCCAGTTTCTGGTCCAACCATGTGAACAATTCCTTGTTTTTCAGAACCGTGGGCCGCATGTTCAATCCCAAACTCCTCAACATTTTCAGCCAGTTTATCAATTTGTGCCTTGGAAATGACATCTCGAATATCGTAGATATTGACCGTCGGGACATTGTGGTCAAAGGTTCCAAATGTCAAGTCTGGTCGTCTCAATCTACGACCTGCGTCTCGTAATCCTTGAAATGCCTGAGGACTGGTCACCTCGTGGATATAGTGCTGGTCCACATACATGAGTTGGGGCTGCCCCTCATCTCCTGTGATGACATGGCGGTCCCATAATTTATCAAAAATCGATTTTCCTGCCATCCATTACCTCCAAATAAAATATAAGGCTACTAGTGTGGACACCATCCCAAGAAACCAAACTGTTTTAAAATACCATTTTCGAGTCTTGTGGTGAAAGATGATTCCTGCTAGCCAGGCACCAAAACCACCACAAGTAAAGGCTAAAATAAGTAAGATTTTCTCAGGGATGCGCCAAACTCTTCTCCTTGCCTTAGATTTGTCAATACCATAAATCAAGAAAACCATGACATTCCAAATCAAAAGGACTAGAGTAATTTTTTCGTCTAACTTCATAACCTTGCAATAATAGCTTCTGTCATTTCCTTGGTCGAAGCCTGTCCACCTATATCTCTCGTTAAAACGCCAGCCGCTAAACTAGCTTCAACAGCACGCTCAATACGCTCTGCATCCTCAAAATGTCCAAAACTATCTCTCAGCATCATGGCCACTGATAAAATCATGGAAATAGGATTGGCAATTCCTTGACCTGCAATATCAGGCGCTGAACCGTGAATAGGTTCATAGAGACTTGGTCCATTTTCAGAATGACTGGCTGATGGCATGACCCCAAGTGTACCAGGTAGGACACTTGATTCATCAGATAAAATATCTCCAAAAAGATTCTCCGTCACGACGACATCAAACTTAGCAGGATTGGTAATCATGAGCATGGCAGCTGAGTCCACTAACTGGTGTTCCAAGGTCACATCTGGGAAATCCTGTGCGACCTTCTCAGCTACTTTCCGCCAGAGTTTTGAGGTCGCTAACACATTTTGCTTATCGATGCTGGTAAGGATTTTTCTGCGATTTCTTGCGATTTCAAAGGCCTTGCGAATAATCCGCTCCACTTCCTCATAGCTATAGTCGTTGATATCACGCGCTTTGCGCTCTTCAAGGATATGATCTCCAAAGTAAATCCCGCCTGTCAACTCACGCACCACGACAAAGTCTACACCAGCAATTCGTTCCGATTTGAGTGGTGACAAATGCTTGAGACTGTCAAATATTTTTACAGGGCGAATATTAGCATAGAGATTGAGTTCCTTACGAAGAGCCAGCAGGCCTTGTTCAGGGCGAATCACTGCTCCATCATACTGAGGACTACCGATAGCCGCTAGGAGAATAGCATCTGCTTCCCTACTTGCCTTGAGGGTTTCATCAGGTAAGGGATGCCCTGCAGCATCAATACCTGCACCTCCAAAAAGGCGTCTGTCTATTTCATAGTCAAAACCTGTTTTTTCAGCTAGAGCCTCCAGAACTTCTAAACCAGCCTCCATGATTTCTGGGCCAATTCCGTCCCCTGCTAGAGCTACTATTTTCTTTGTCATAGCCTTCTCCTTTACACACTAGGCATATCGCGGTAAGAAACACTGCGTCCCATTTCACCAGCATTCTCTTTTTGAACAAAGGTATTGGCATTGATATAGGCAATTGCTGAAGCCTTCAACACATCGAAATCAAGCCCTGCTGCATTAAAGATAGTTTCTGTATCTCTATTTTCAACAGTGACCAAGACCCGAGCTTGGGCATCAATTCCATCTGTCACCGCGTCAATAGTGTAAGACACCAAGCGGACGGATTGGTTAAAGAACTTATCGATAGCGTTAAAGATTGCTTCAACGGAACCTTGCCCTGTCGCATTAAATTCGACTTTTTCACCATCCATATTGGCTAGGCTAACGAGTGCTTCAATGTCATTATCTGCATGGGTTTGCAGTTGTAAATCATCAAAGTGGAAGCCTTCTGGGTTTTCAACCATGCTTCCAGCTACCAGAGCACGAATATCTGCATCTGTGATTTCTTGTTTCTTGTCGGCCAGTGCCTTGAACTTAGCAAAGAGTGGTTTGATGTCCTCTTCTGTAAAGTCTAGGGCCAATTCTCTTAGTTTCTCGACAAAGGCATGGCGACCAGACAATTTTCCAAGCGGAAGACTATTACTCTTAACACCGACCAATTCAGGGGTGATAATCTCATAAGTAAGAGGATTTTTAAGAACTCCATCTTGGTGAATACCAGATTCGTGAGAGAAGGCATTGCCACCAACGACGGCCTTGTTTTTAGGAACTGGAATTCCTGAGAAGCGAGAAACCATTTCTGACGTATTGATGGTTTCATTTAAAACAATACTAGTTTCTGCTTGATAGTAATCTTGGCGAATATTGAGAGCAACTGCTATTTCTTCCAAAGCAGCATTTCCAGCTCTCTCCCCAATACCGTTGATAGTTCCTTCGACACGTCCTGCCCCATTCTTGACGGCAGCAAGGCTATTAGCCACTGCCATTCCAAGATCATCATGACAGTGAGGTGAATAGATGATCTGACGATCTGTCTTGACGTTCTCAATCAAGTATTTGAAGATAGCGCCGTACTCCTCTGGTGTGGTAAATCCTACCGTATCAGGAATATTGATATAAGACGCCCCTGCATCAACCGCTGTTTGAACAACTTGCAAGAGGAAATCCAACTCTGTTCTAGTCGCATCTTCAGGAGAGAATTCGACAATCTCAAACTTAGAACGGGCATAAGAAACATGCTCACTGATTGCTTCCAAAATCTCTTCCTTGCTCTTATTGAGCTTGTACTTGCGATGAATCGGACTGGTAGCGATAAAGACGTGAACCTGTGGATACTTGGCATCCTTGAGGGCCTCATAACAAGCATCAATATCAGACTTGACCGAACGTGCCAAACCAGTCACCGCCGTTTTCTTCAAGGCCTTAGCAATCTCCTGCACTGCTGTGAATGAATCAGGACTCGCCGCCGGAAAACCAGCTTCTATGGCTGAAATGCCCCATTTCTCCAGCTGCCTTGCTATGGCAATTTTTTCTTTGATTGAAAAGTTAACACCGGGTGTCTGCTCTCCATCCCGAAGGCTGGTATCTAGAAATTCAACTGTTCGCATAAGATTTCCCCTTTTCCAAATGTGATTTTAAAAAAACATCTCGCTCAGAAACCCAAGCGAGATGTTGATTTACTCCCGCTTGGTAAGCCAAACAGGACTAATGCTTTTTGCACTAGCCCGAGTACCTCAACAACAAAGCAAATTGATTAAACTTAGCTGTTCTCATGTTTGACTTTCTCCTTCGTTTGATATCTTGTTAAGTATTTTAGCATAGGCAAAAGCACTTGTCAAGAAAAAATCAAATATTTTCTGAAAATTTCTTCAGTATAGAATATTTAGCTAATTGAAAGTTATTGAAAATCCTTGAAATGTTTCATTTTTTAGAAGTTAAGTTCCAACTTTTTTCTATCAATTCCAGTACCATTTCATCTGACAACGTATCATCAAAAGCCACACTAATCCAGTAGCGTTTGTTCATATGAAAAGCTGGATAGATGCCCTTTTGTGAAAGCAAGTCCGCTACTTGGTCGTGTTTGAGATTGACTGCTTCGACTAAACCTTCTCTGCCCTTTTCCGGCTTATCCCAAGAGATTTTCATCAAGACGGCATACCATTTTTGATTGCCTTCATGTCTTAAGACTGCCGTATCAGGCGATTTCTCCCACAAATACTCCAACTGATTGCCATACTTTTCCTGAACCTGAACCATGATACGCTTAGTCTGAGGACAAATAAAATCTTGTATCTCAAAACAAGCCTTCCGAATCTGGTAGAGAATCTCCAAACAAGCCTCACGAACACTTGCAACAAAACTTCCTGTCATACTTTCCATATGAACTTGAGGATAGAGGTCGCCCGTTTCCTGGTCAAAGACTTGAAAACTCACATTATCAGCAGTGATGGATACAATCATGACAAAGTCACCCTGCAAAATCTGGCAACTATAGGTCCAGACTCCACTATTTTCTACAAAACCAAAAGCTTTAGCCTTTTCGTGATTAAACTGATAGGATTTAAAAATTTCAAACATAAGTGAAAACTGCTACCAAAAGCTAGCAGTTCCTTTCTATTTTTTAAAAGACAACCTTGGTTCCATGCAATTGTGTTACACCCAGCTGGTCGATAAAAGTTTGACGGTTGTCCAAGTCAATCCCTCCACCTGGTAGAATTTCAATTTTACCTTTAGCGTGCTCCAAAATTCTGTGATAATGGGCGAAACGTTTCTCTAGTGAATCGCCAGACACACCAGCACGAGTTAAGATACGAGTGACTCCAGCTTGGCTGAGCCAGTCAATGGCTTCCAGTTGATCATTATCACTCAATTCATCAAAGGCCATGTGAAAGACAATTTCCATTCCTTTTGAAGCCTCAATTAGCTTCTCCAGATTAGGCTTATCCAACTTCTTCTCACCAGTTAAAGCCCCAAATACAACTCCTTGACTTCCAGCCTGAGCAGTCAAACGAATGTCTTCTAGCATGATAGCAATTTCCATATCATTATAGACAAAGTCGCCACCACGAGGACGAATCATGGTCATAATAGTCGTATCGTATTTAGTTGCCAGTTCAACCGCTGCCTTGGTCACTCCATAGCTGGGGGTTGTTCCACCAACTGCTAGATTGTCACAAAGTTCGATCCGACGAGCTCCAGCCTCCATCGCTTTTTCAAGCAAGGTCACATTTTCAGCACAAAATTCATAAATCATTTGATTCTCCTTGAGTATTACTTTGAATTTATTATATCATATTGTTGTGAATATGCTTTCATTTATATCAAGGAAAATAGTTACTATTTCTTATTCTTTGTCCGGAATGACTTTGAAGAGATAATAAGTGATAAAGATGGTCAAAGCTCCCAGACCGATTTTGACCGGCAAAAGAGGAGCAAAGTAAATGGAAATTCCCATCAAGATGTAGATAGATACAATGATTTTTTTCTTACGTTCACGCGCAATAGACTTTGTTTCTCGAAAATCAGCTACATAGCTCTGATAGAGCTTGGTATGATAAAGCCAATCTTCGAAGCGCTTGGAACTTCTGGAGAAACAAGCAATAGACAACAAAAGGAAAGGCGTTGTCGGCAACAAGGGTAAGACAACCCCAACAATAGCCAAGGCTAGTGATAAAAAACCAATTATCAGATAGATAAGACGCATAACTTCTCCTAGTTAAAATAATCTTCTTCTAGTTTCGCATAAAATGATGAATTTTGTCAAGTACTAATCAAAAAGAGCCTGAAATTCACTTTCAGGACTCTCTTCTTATTTAATCTTTTCTTCTTCGTAGTCACCCTTGCTACAAACAACCTGCTTACCGCCACCACGGACTTTTTTCTCCATGAGGAAGTTGCCACATTTTGGACAGTCACGCCCAACAGGCTTGTCCCAAGAGGTAAATTCACATTCTGGATAGCGATTGCAACCATAGAAGAGGCGGTTACGTTTGGTTTTACGCTCAATGATTTGTCCCAGATGACAACTTGGACACTCAACACCAATCTCTTTCACGATTGCTTGGGTATGACGGCAATCTGGGAAATTGCTACAAGCGTAGAACTTACCAAATCGACCAAGTTTAATGACCATGGGACTGCCACACTCTTCACAGTCAAATCCAGCTGGTTCATCCTTGATTTGGATTTTCTCCATTTCTTCTTCAGCCTTGGCGACCTCTTTAGAGAATGGTTTATAAAAAGCATCAATGACCCGTTGCCACTGCTCTTTTCCCACTTCGACATCATCCAGCTTGCCTTCCATTTCAGCTGTAAAGGTCACGTTTACGATATCTGGGAAATATTCAACGATGAGCTTGTTAACAATTTCTCCCAACTCTGTCGGTTCAAAACGTTTGGCTGCAAGGCGAACATAATAACGTTTCTGAATGGTTTCAATGGTTGGCGCGTAGGTTGACGGACGTCCAACCCCATTTTCCTCCAAGGTCTTGATCAGTGTCGCTTCAGAATAGCGAGCAGGCGGTTGAGTGAAATGTTGCTCTGGTTTGCTATTAACCTGCTTAACCACATCTCCAACAGCCATATCTGGTAACATCTTATTCTTATCAGAATCATTGTAAATGGCAAGATAACCATCAAACTTAACCTGACTACCATTGGCAGCAAATTGAACTCCATTTTGAGACAATTTAACAGCCATAGTATCAAAGACAGCAGCTGTCATCTGACTCGCTACAAAACGATTCCAAATAAGAGTATAAAGCTTGAGCTGATCCTTATCCAGATACTTAGCAATACTTTCCGGTGTGTTAAAGACACTAGACGGGCGAATAGCCTCGTGGGCATCCTGAGCACCTGATGCATTTTTGACCTTGCTACCATGCTTAGAATACTTGCTACCAAAACGGTCCGTAATGAAACTTGCTACTTCGTTCTGTGCCACTGGACTGATACGAGTCGAATCGGTACGCATATAGGTAATCAAACCTTGCACACCAGAACCGATATTGATCCCTTCATAGAGCTGTTGGGCAACCATCATGGTCTTTCGAGTACGGAAGTTAATTTTATTGGCAGCATCCATCTGCATAGATGAAGTAGTATAGGGTAATGGAGCATTGCGTTTGCGCTCTTTCTTATCTACCTGATCCACTGAAAAGTCTTTACTGGTCAGACGAGACAAGACTTCCTTGACCTCATCATTGCTAGTCAGTTTCAACTTTTTGCCGTCTACTCCATAGAAGGAAGCCTGAAATTGCTTGGTTCCCTTTTTAAAGACAGCATCAATTGTCCAGTATTCTTCTGGCTGGAAGGCATTGATTTCATTCTCACGATCAATGATTAACTTAAGCGCAATAGACTGAACGCGACCTGCTGACAAGCCCTTCTTGACCTTTTTCCACAAAATAGGCGAAATCGAATAGCCTACCAAGCGGTCTAGGACACGACGAGCCTGTTGGGCATCGACCAAGTCCATATCAATCTTGCGAGGTTCTTTAAAAGCATTTTTGACCGCATCCTTGGTGATTTCATTGAAGACCACACGGTTGGCATCATTTTCATCCAAATTGAGAATATGGGCCAAATGCCAAGAAATCGCTTCTCCTTCACGGTCCGGGTCACTTGCGAGAAAGACTTTATTAGCTTTTTTGGCTTCTTTTTTCAAGTCATTGATAAGAGGACCTTTTCCTCGGATATTGATATATTGCGGTTCATAATTATTTTCAATATCGACGGACATACTGGATTTCTTCAAATCACGTATATGCCCGACACTGGCTAAAACCTTGTAGTTTCTGCCTAGATATTTTTCAATCGTTTTCGCCTTAGCAGGCGACTCCACGATGACTAGATTTTTTTTAACTGTTGATTTTTTCTTTTTTGTTGCCGTAGCCACAGTATCACACCTTTTCAAAGTAATAAACTTTATAAAGTGTAAACCATTTTGCCATAACTGTCAAGACTTAGCTACTATAATAGAAGAAAAGTTTATACTTAAGACCACAATCTTCCTTTGATATACATAGAAGACTCACGAGAAAAACCAGCTATTCTCAAGAAATTATTGTTCCTCAGACTCTGTATCAAATTTATTAGCCTTTTCCTTTTCTTTTGCTTCCTTATCCTTGATATACTGAAAGAAATACTCTACCAGTTCTTCCTTGCTAAGTTGTTCTGAATCAGACAATTGGGAAACTTGAACAGAAACATCACTTAAACCATAGTCCCCCCTCTTACTGGAAATCATATCAAGCTCTTCTTCTGTCAAATAATTTCCTGAAATGGTTAGCTTTAGGGTATGAGTCTTTTTAGAATAGGTTTTTTTCAAAATATTATGCCCCTGAAACTGCTCTGATATAAATTTATTAAGAGACTCTTTTTTCAACGTTTCTCTGACTAAAGTCGTTGCAGAGATGAAACTCGGAATCATCAGCAAAACAGCAACTAAAAGCAAAATCCTGCGCATTTTAGAGTCTTCTTCATTATCTCTAAAATAGTGCTTCTTAACCATCATCAACCTAACACCTATATAAGTCGCAATGACAATAAAGCTACAATTGATGAGGAATAGGTAAGAGGAGCCTATGATAAATTTTAGATTAGCAGAAGCAATAGCATAACCTACTGTACAAAGAGGAGGCATCAAGGCAGTTGCAATCGCGACACCAGGGACAATATTATTGGTCTCTTTTTTCCTAGCACCAATAATACCTGCTATCCCTCCTACAAAAGCAATGAGAACATCCCAAATGGTCGGAGAGGTTCTAGCAACAATCTCCGAACTAGCATACGAAATGGGAGAAAGATAAAAATAAAGTGTTGAAGCTATTAAACTGGCAAGAATTTGAATAGCTAATATTTTAAAAGATTTTCTTAACAATTTAAAATCAAATATAGCTAGAGAGAGCCCCACTCCCAGAATAGGTGTCATCAAAGGAGAGATTAACATGGCTCCAATAATCACGGGAGTCGAATCCATATTTAATCCGATAGAGGCGATAAGCATGGCACATAGTAAAATCGCTAAATCACTTCTGGAAAGTTCTAATTCTTCATATATTTTATTTCTAAATTCTACCAACGAATACAGTTTATTATTTGTCACAAATATCTTCCTTTCCTAGCTAACTAGTCGCTAATACTCTTCGAAAATCTCTTCAAACCACGTCAGCTTCACCTTGCCGTATAGATGTTACTGACTTCGTCAGTTCTATCTGCAACCTCAAAACAGTGTTTTGAGCTGACTTCGTCAGTCTTACCTACAACCTCAAAGCAGTGCTTTGAGCAACCTGCGGCTAGCTTCCTAGTTTGCTCTTTGATTTTCATTGAGTATAAAATCCTAACAAACTCAATACTTTAGTAGTCTGATATGCCAATCTCATGAGGTCTTTTTATCATTTTCCATCATATCCTGACGCAAATGTCTACTGCTATCTCTCATCAGCTTCATTTCTAGTAAATGAAAATCAAACTCGGAAGCTCACCGTAGATTGCTCAAAACACAACAAGGCAAAGCTGAGCTGATTTAAAAAGATTTCCGAAAAGTATCATCATCAATTTCAGATCATTTTTTATAATAACCATTTTATTTTTATCTGTCAAGGTCTTTGAATTCTTTCTTAAACAAGCCTTGTAATCTCTACTTTTGAAGAATTTATTTTTCCTTAGCGACAAGATTTTAGATGATAAGCCTCCCTAACAGTAAGCTGACCAAGATTAGTCGCAAGCAACTCTCCTTTCTCAATTACACTAAATTACTTTCCTTCCTATGGGAAAAGTCCTCCACTCTACTTCCCCACTTAGAAAAAACGCATAATATCAAGTGATGAAAAAACTGATACTATGCATTTTATTGTGGGGATATTTACTTCATTTTATCTTGAAATTGATTTTTTCTCAGAATTCTAGCTTAGGTCATTTTTAAAATTCAAATTCTGCAAGAACATCCTTCCCACTTGTAACCAATTTTGCTCCTTCTTGAATCAAATGATGGCAACCGTCTGATAGTCCATCTAAAATGCTACCAGGTATAGCAAAGACATCGCGCCCTTCCTCCATTGCTCTCTCACAGGTAATGAGACTACCTGAGCGCATCTTGGCCTCTGCTACAATCACACCACGGCAAAGTCCAGCAATAATGCGATTACGGGCAGGAAAATGAAATTTCAGAGGTTGTTCACCAGGTCCATACTCACTGAGAATCAGATGATCATTGCCGATGTGGTCTTGCAAGCGTTTATTGGCTTTAGGATAAAACACATCCAGTCCTGTTCCAATCACTGCAATGGTTTTTCCGCCATTCTGGAGAGCTGCCATATGAGCTGCTGTGTCAATGCCCTTGGCTAATCCACTGACGATAACCAGTTCATTTTCCAAGCCTTGAATAATTTTTTCAACTGACTTAGCTCCCTGTTTGCTACAAGCACGACTACCCACAACCGCTACTTTTGGAAATTTCAAGAGATCCAGATTGCCCTTGTAAAATAAAAGCACAGGTGCATCATAAATTTCACTCAAATCCCAAGGATAACAGTCATCTAAAATAGAGAAAGATGGAAACTTTTGAAACTCCTTCTCCAAATGCGCATCGTTTATCTGAAAATAACGTTCCATAAAAACAGCTGGATTTCGGCAACCTGATATATCTGCAATATCACCCAACAAAAGTTCTTGATCAACACTTTCACCGTATTCTAGGACTGTCAAAATCTGTTGATTGGTCAAACCTGATTTTTTCAACTTATAAATTTCATAGTTTGTGATTTTCATAAATGTCTCCATTTCTTTTTCTACTCATCTATTTATTCGTAAAAAAATCAAAAAACATCCGACTATTTGTAATCCCCCAATAATGAAGTATATTGAAAAATCTCCAGACTAGAGAACTCATTGACGGTTCCTAATCTGGAGATTTTATTATTTCCTCATCATAGCTACAAAGCTACTCACTCAGTTCCTGAAAGTAGTGTTTTCTTCAAAACTAGACTTCTTCTTTGAGTTGACTGAGAACAGTCTTGATTTCAGAAATTAGTTCTGCTTCTTTTTGAGAATCTTTTTGATGGCTATCTACAAAGAGTCGTGCTTCATCAGCTAATTTCTTAGCCTTGTTTAGAACTTTTTTATCCTTGTCGCTAGCCTCTAGCTCAACTACAAGCTGGTGCAATTCTCTTGAAAGCTTATCTAGTTGAGAGGATTTTTTACGAGCTACTGCAAAGAGGAGAGCTCCTAGAAGAGAAAGAACTGCAGCTCCTAAGACACCATATAGAGGGACTTCTGTCTCATTTTTAGCTCCCTTGGTACTTTCTGCTTCCTTATTTGAGTTTGACGTAGACGGACTCTTATCAGCTGATGTGCCAGCTTGTAGAGAATTGAGAGCTTCTCTAACTTTGGCAAGGAGTTCCGCTAATTCTTTAGCTGTTAAGGAGTCATTAGCAAGAGCTGCTTGCGCCTCTCTCAAGATACGCTGCGCTTCCTCCAGTGCTTCAGGAGATAGAGCTGCTAGACCTTGCAAGCGACGTTCCAAATCTTCTACCAGAGTCTGAAGTTCTGACTTATCCACAGCCGATGGATTTGTACCTGTTTGGGAATTCCCTACAAATTCTACACTTCTACGAGAGCGGCGCGGAGGAGTTCTTCGATTTCTTGTGGAAGCTGGTGTTTGGCTACCATCCTTGTCCTCTGGATTTTCTACTTGATCTGATGGACGAGTCTGATCCTTATCTTGATTAGACTGTCTTCTAGCATTAGCTCTACCAAGGGCTTGACCCAGAGCCAGATCTATACTAGATAAAGCATCTTGAAGAGCTTGATCGATTTCAGCTTGTGTTTTAGCTTGGTCAATACTATTAAGTGCATCTTGAAGAGATTTCCTTATTTGATTCTTAGCCTCCTCTTTTTCAAATAGAGAGAGGTTGTCATCGCCATTAATAAGAGCTAGGGTATCAGTAGCTTTTTGTTCAGCTGTTTGTTTAGCTGCCTTATTCGCTTCAGCTGTTGGAGTGATTTGACTTAGCTCAGTATCAAGCGCTTGGTTGGCAGCCTCAATATCTCTTTGGTTGCCTGCCGCATCAATTGCTTTCTTGGCTTTATCAAGTGCTGCATTAACCTTATCAATTGCCGCATTCTTCTCTTCATCTGTCAGATGTCGAATACCATTAAAGCTTTCTCTCTTAGCCTGTGCTTTTTGTTCAGCTGTTTGTTTAGCTGCCTTATTCGCTTCAGCTGTTGGAGTGATTTGACTTAGCTCAGTATCAAGCGCTTGGTTGGCAGCCTCAATATCTCTTTGGTTGCCTGCCGCATCAATTGCTTTCTTGGCTTTATCAAGTGCTGCATTAACCTTATCAATTGCCGCATTCTTCTCTTCATCTGTCAGATGTCGAATACCATTAAAGCTTTCTCTCTTAGCCTGTGCTTTTTGTTCAGCTGTTTGTTTAGCTGCCTTATTCGCTTCAGCTGTTGGAGTGATTTGACTTAGCTCAGTATCAAGCGCTTGGTTGGCAGCCTCAATATCTCTTTGGTTGCCTGCCGCATCAATTGCTTTCTTGGCTTTATCAAGTGCTGCATTAACCTTATCAATTGCCGCATTCTTCTCTTCATCTGTCAGATGTCGAATACCATTAAAGCTTTCTCTCTTAGCCTGTGCTTTTTGTTCAGCTGTTTGTTTAGCTGCCTTATTCGCTTCAGCTGTTGGAGTGATTTGACTTAGCTCAGTATCAAGCGCTTGGTTGGCAGCCTCAATATCTCTTTGGTTGCCTGCCGCATCAATTGCTTTCTTGGCTTTATCAAGTGCTGCATTAACCTTATCAATTGCCGCATTCTTCTCTTCATCTGTCAGATGTCGAATACCATTAAAGCTTTCTCTCTTAGCCTGTGCTTTTTGTTCAGCTGTTTGTTTAGCCCCATCCCTATCAATCGGATTGGTCGGCGTGATAGAAGCATCAGAAAGAGGTGAAATAACGTCTTCGCTGATTGGATTATTTGTATTTTGCCAAACGTAAGCAGTAACCAAGCGCAAGGGTTGATCACCTATGGTTTCTTTTAGATATCGAGGAGGAGTAATATACCCCGTTCCGTTACCACTTATTAGTGTCCACGCAACGATGTCATAATTTTTTGCTGAAGTTGCGACTCCATTAAAGTTATCATTGGTTCCGCCTCGAACCAATAACACTCTCAACTGACCCTTAGAAGGAATATTTTTTGAATCTACTGAACCATTTGGTGGTAGAGGTATTTTCACTTTTAATACAGGCCTGTCGTTCCCCTTAGCTTTGGCTTTACCCTCCACATCTTGTTGAGCTGTATTCCCTGTACCTAATGGAGATAAATCAAATTCCGCTTTTGGAAGCTGGTATCTAACTTGCAGTATTCTACTCTCAACATGTCCACTAGATAAGGTTACTACCGGTTTTACATTGTATAGTCCGTAAATTTCTTTTGGCGTCTTACCTTTAACTGTTATAAGTGCTCTCTTTTTGTCACGAGAATAAGTTACAGTGGTCTCCGCCCATTTATTACCATTCTTATCTCTATCTGGAAATTCTGTTAATGCAAACTCACGAATACTTCCATTTTGTACGGTAGCAATAAACTTCAGCGGTGCGTCAGTTAAATCTGTACTATTCAATAATGTTACACTATCTTTTCCACTACCGTCCGAATGCGTCAATATTCTCTCATTCCCTGGGCTTCCAGTAGCCAGCCCATAGACAAGTCCAGAAACACTTCTACGGCTCCTAGTTTTTGCAGCTCCCTCTGCACCTTTCTTTAGGTGACTAGCCTTTTTATACTCCTCAAGTGCAGCATTAAAGATAGCATCGTCTACAAGTCCATCTTCCTGCGTCTGTAATGCTTCATTGAGCTTATCATAGGCTTCCTTGAGTTTTTGGACTTGTTCTGGATTTCCAGTGCTGGTCTTCAGTTCTTGGAAGAGTTTATGGATGTTTTCTAATAGAGGGTAGCTACCTGGACCATTTGTGTAGTCTGTAGCCTCCTCCACTGTTTCCTTCTTTTCTTGACTTTCTGTTGACACTGGTGCTGGCGTGGCAGGAGGGGTTAGCGGCCCCCTACCACGTCGCCCCCGTCTAGGAGTCGGGCTTGCTTCACTCTGAGTCACACTTCTTCCCTCTCCAAGCTGAGCTGGGGAAGTGACTCCACCTGCCATAGCCTTGTTGACCTCCTCAGTCAACTCCCTCATGCTTTGAATCTGGGCATTGACCTCCTCTTGACTGGAGTTTGGATTTTCAAGAACAGCTTTAGCTCTTTCTAGACCTGCTTCTACACGAGCGTGAAGTTCTTTCATAGAGTCCAGTGTTAAATTGGCAAGCAAGGCTTGCAGACTGGTTTGTGCAGACTCGGCAAGTGACTTATCTACAGTAGGACGACTTGTCTCTGCTTGGCTTTCCTTCTTGCCTTCTTCGCTATCTTTTACTAGAGACTGGTTTTCATCTGATGCCTCTTGAGGCTTTTGATTGCCTTGGCTAGATTGCTCGGGTTCACTAGGGGCTGTGGCAGGACTTTCTTCACTTAGCTCTCTAGATACCCCCCGAGGAATCGCTTACAAGGGCGCTGGTTTTAGTCGTTCCACTCTCTGTCGCTGGGGAAATCTCAGGCGTTTGTGCCTGTACTGTCCCGTTGGCAAAAAACATCAGCGCCGCAACGGCAACACTAGCAGCACCGAAGTGGTACTTCCTTATCGAATAACGAAAAACCTTTTCCCCTTTATGATCTTCTTTATGCTTTTGTTTCATTCTTTCTTCCTTTTTCTATTTGATTTCTTCTGTATAGTCTAGTGCGATCCAGCCCCTGCCAGACTTCAGCAAGCCCC
>NZ_CAMPPR010000009.1:0-177016 GCF_946901985.1 Streptococcus sp. Marseille-Q5855 | reverse complement strand
ATCATAATCGGGACAATAAAACTTACTTACTTACTTACTTACTTACTTACTTACTTACTTACTTACTTACTTACTTACTTACTTACTTACTTACTTACTTACTTACTTACTTACTTACTTACTTACTTACTTACTTACTCATGGTAGCTGATTTTATCAATAATTGCAAGCTATTTATCTTTTAATGTCAGAATTATTAAATTTTTATTACATGCTAGTTTTTGCCATCATGAGAAGGGAGCGTTTGTTTTTTTATAGCAGAATGAAGTAATAACTGAATAAATTAGTTGAGAAATTCAAACTAATTTTTAACAATATTTTATAAACCAAGGTCTACTATTCTAGTTTCAATCCTCTATACCGTTTTCATTATGATTCTATCTTAAATCAAAGTTAAAATATCCTATTTGAATAGAATAAGCTATCCTCTATCGGACAAAATCCATCATCTCCTCCAAGAACTGAAGACCAGCACTGAAAATCCAGAACAGGTTCAAAAACTCAAGGAAGCTTACGATAAACTCAACGAAGCATTACAAAAGAAGGAAGATGGACTTGTAGACGATGCTATCTTCAATGCCGCACTTGAGGAGTATAAAAAGGCTAGTCACCTAAAGAAAGGAGTAGAGGAAACTGGAGGAACTAGGAATCGTAGAAGTGTTTCTGGGCTTGTTTATGGTTTTGCTACAGGAAGTGACGGTCGTGAAAAAAGATCTAGGGACGATTCAGGAAGAGAAAGAGATGTTCGTAATTTATATAACGGTCAAGACTTAAACATACTATCTTTAAAATATATCGCTACTGTAGAAACTGGAACTATTAGAAATATTTCTTTATCCGGGTTCCCAATGGTTGATAGTAGAGGTAGAACTTGGGCTACGATCAAAACGAGAATTGATAACAATGGAAGGCGAGCTGTTTTAACTATTACCGGTCGGTCTCCTAAAGAATTGTCTGGAGTATTCAATACAGAATTAACAGTAACTGAAGGAAGCGGTCACACATCTAGTAAGACACAAACTGTTCTGTATCAACTCCCAAAACCAGAATTTGATGAATCTCCGCTTCATCCAGGAAAGACCGCTCAAGAAGATGTAGAGGGGAAAGCAGGAGAAAAACCTATAATTAAAGGTAAAATTCCTGTGCCACCAGGTGGATTAAAGAATTCGAATATTCCGAAAGGCACCCAAGCGAGAATGTATCTGGTCCAAGGCGAACATAATGAATCTTTTGGTGGAGTTGAAACTTCAGCAGAAGGTTATGAGATCGTTGCATGGGGGTTAGTGGGAGGAGATGGAACATCAGTAATATATCCGACTCAATACAAGAAACAATCCATAGGTGATAAACCACTACGTCTTATTGTGGCTTATGTTGAACCAGGGACAGAACGAATACCAAATAGGGACTTAGTTTCACCTCTGTCTAGGGATTCCATTACACCGACATATCCGCTGGATAGGGATGGGGCTAAATCAACAAATAAATGAGCCGGAAGCTAGATAACACTCAATTGTAACCGTCCAATAACGAAGTATATTGAAAAATCTCCAAACTAGAGAACTCACTGATGGTTCCTAATCTGGAGATTTCTTATTTGCACTTTTCTTGTATAGTAGATTGAAATAGGAGACGAACACACTAATTTGACTTCCCCAATTGATTCACCTAATTCCTATTTCATTTTGATGTAACTATTTTTATCGAGACTATAACTCACATACAAAATTTTTAATTTTCGTTTTTAAGAATTTCTTCTAATTTATGATAGTCTTGGACACTATCGATCTCATAGATGCTATTGCCTTCTAATTCTTCAACATAGACATCCAGCTCTTTGATATTATCCTTAACCATATTGTCCCAATAGAGATCGACAAATTCACCACTTGCATAGGCCTTGTCGATAAAGCTGACAATCTTTTCAGCAGTTGGAGCATCCCAGAATGATACACCACTAAGGATACGACCAGCCTTGCTATCAACAGTAATATCTTGAACCTTGTAGTCATCTCCATAGACCAAGAACCATTCGTTGGTACAATCTTCACGATAAACACTAAAATAAGTAGAACGTGTCAAATCATTGCGGAACATATTTTTAAAGAGATAATTGTCAGCATCAATAACATAACTGTTAGCTAATTCTTCTTTTACAAGATAGAGAGAGTAAAAGTTATTGTAGTCAGCGTATTTATCATTGAAAACGAGGCGAACTCCATATTTCTCTTTCAAGTAATCGAATTGTTCTTTAAGGTAACCAACGATGATGATGATGTCGTTGATTCCTCTTTCTTTTAGAAACTCAATTTGGTATTCAATCAAGGGTTTTTGATTAACCTGAACCAAGGCTTTAGGGGTATTTTCAGTCATAGGACGCAAGCGAGTTCCCAATCCCGCTGCTAAGATAATGGCTTTCACACGAATCTCCTTTATTCTTTAATAATAATATAAACTCCAGCAATGACGACAAGTGACGTAATAATTGTCAGCATATCTAGCGGTGCACCCAAGAAAACAACTGCAAACAAGACAGTCCAAACTACATAACTCACGTTCAAGCCTGTAGCCTTGGCTGGTTGCAAGCGATTGATAGCGATATAATAAGCCAAGTAAGAAATCATATCAAAGGCAGCAAAGACAATCATGAGACCTAGTAACTGCCCATTGGCTACTTCGGCAAATGACTGATGAGAGAAGAGCACAATCACAAGATAGGACAAGAATGAAGTCACTTGACGGATTAAGAGGGCTTCGATTTCACTCAATTCACTTTCCATGGCAAAGGAGCTAAGGACACTCTCACTCCCCCATGCAATGGCACAAATCAAAGCACAGAGAATCCCAATGTAGAAGGAATTAACCTGTTCAACCTTATAGGTCTGAGCAATAATCCCTCCAATAATCAAGACAATCCCAAACACAGTATTTCTCGAAATCTTGTGCTTCAAAAAGAAGAAAGCCAATAAAACTGAAACCGCAGGATAAATAGCCGATACTGATGAAGCTAAGGAACTTCCGATATACTTAACCGCATAAAGATTGGCCTGCATACCGATAGGGCCTGCTAGCAAGGCTCCGATGATAACACTAACATTGCGAATATTTAAGAAAATTGAGAGACGAACTTTTCCTTCTTTTATCAAGAGAAAAGCTAGTAAGATAAAGATACTCAAGAAATCGTGAGCAGCGGCCACCACAAAGGGCGACAAATCTGTAAAAATCGAAAAGATATAAGCACTAATCGTTAGACCTAAACCCCAGAAAATACCTGAGAGTAGACCAAAAGAAACTCCATTTTTATTTTTCATCTGAACCTCCATAATAAGCCAAACCTTTAACAGCTCTTTGGTAACGACTCACACCATAGTCACCAAAATCTGCACCTTGCTCTTCTTTGTAGACTGTCCATAGACTCCAAATAGCATCTTGTAAAATTTTATAAATGGCAATCTTTTCACGAGAGACAGGTGTTTGCTCACTCTCATAGTGAGATAAGAAGGCTTCTTCCTCTTGACGAGTGAATTCAGACTCTAAAAAGAGAGCAGCCAAATCCCACATTGGATCGTTCATTGATGAATATTCCCAGTCAATCAGATAAAGTCGTCCTTGAGGTGATTCGATAAAGTTTTCAGGTACCAAATCGATATGACAAGATTTTCTGTCAACACCTAAGTCAGCCAGCCTTTTCTCTAAGGAGAAAACTTCTTCTCGAACAGCTTCATAGTTGGCATAAGGGATTTTTTCCTCAATCAAGGATTCGTATTTTTTGATTTCTTCAAAAGGAGCAAATTCTCCTCTTAATTCCTTGCCAGAAGCATGAATAGTTTGTAATGTTGGAGCAATTTTATCAAATTTGGTCTTGATTGACCTTGAATCAAGCGTAATCGCAGATTCGATATACTCATTTACTTTGATACCAGCTTCAATATCAAAAAGATAATTTTTTACATCTAAGTCTAAATCCTTTAGTAGTTCAAGATTGTACTTTTCATCTTGACGATTGATCAGCTTTTCTGTCCCTTTACCAAAGAATTTAACAATGTATTGCTTATTTGTTGTTTTGGCCAAATAGTTTTGATTGGTCATTCCTCCCAGTTGTTCAACACTGAGGACTTCCTCTTCTTGACTAAGTAAGGAAGAAATTTTTTCTTTAATGATTTTCTCCACAATTAACCTCCAGCACTTATACTTCCCACTTAAACACAGTTTTAAAGGCTGTGTTTAAATCGGTCGCAAAGACACGGTGAATATCTTTAATTTCTCTTACAGGTTCTTCTAGATAAAGGATATTTTTAAGACGATTGGCGAATTTCTTGACTTCCATCATTTGGATGGCATTTTCAAAATCAATGCGACCAGAACGAGATGACCCAACCAAGAGCAAGCCTTTTTCTAAGGCATCGCGTGTATTGAGATTGACTTTATACTCGCTAACACCCATCATGAGAATCGTTCCCTGAGGACGAATGTAGCGAATCAGGTCATTTATAGCCGGTCCAGTACCATCACCACCACAACACTCAAAAGCATGGTCAAAGGCCAAATCTTCAGGAATATTGTCAGTGATATAGCATTCTTTGGCAAATGAGAAAAGTTCCAACTTTTCCCAATGACGACCAATAACCACAATCTCTGCTTCTGGCAAAGTATAATTTATAATATTAGCAACTACAAAAGCTAAACTTCCATCTCCGATAACGGCGATTCGGTCCCGCTTGCTATGAGCAAGGGTCAATAGACGATTCATAGCGTGCATGCCGACACTGACAAACTCTGTAATGGCTGCAACCGTATCTTCGATAGCATCATAAGCCACCACACGATCTTTAGGAAGAGAAACAAACTCTCTCATAAAGCCATCAAATCCACTAGACAAGAAATGAGTCCCTGTCATGTAGTTCTCATAGAATTCTTCATCACTCTGCATAGGAGGATGATTGGGAATCATGACAACTTTTTGCCCAACCTCGTAGGTTCCTGTCGGGTCAGAAATAACGGTTCCACATGACTCGTGAATCATTGCCATTGGAAGCTTTTTATTCAAAATCTTGGGATCACGTTTTCCTTGGTAGTAACGCTGATCCGCATGACAGACCGCCATATAATTAGGGCGGATGAGGATATGATTCTCTTGGTCAATAGCCTCTTCCTGGTATTTGACATTGATAAACTTGGGCTTAGTTAGTTGATAAATTTGATTAATCATTTTACTAGTCTTTCTCAATCATACTTTTTGCAATCTTCAAATCTGTTACTGTTGTAATCTTCAGATTTGAATATTCACCCTTGGCCAAGGCCACATCTTTTCCTTTGATCACAAAGATTTTACATGCATCTGTCAAGATTTCTTTCTCTTCAGCAGAAAGAGAGTCATAAAGGTCCATGAAGTCCTTGCAACGGAATGTTTGAGGTGTTTGTCCTTGATAAAGGTGAGCACGATTTGGAATATCTGTAATAAATTGACCATTGGTACTTTCAACGATAGTATCAACCGCTTCTACCACTGTGTCCACTGCGTCATGATTTTGGGCAAGTTGGATATTGTCCTGAATCATGCGAAGTGTAATAAATGGACGAACAGAATCGTGGGTAACAACGATATCCTCTGGAGTAAGCGGACGATAAGCATCAATAGCTTCAATGATTTTCTCAATACTTGTATTGCGGTCAGCACCACCCTTTGTAATGATGATACGATCCTTATGAAGAGGAAGATATTTATCTACAAGATCTTCTGCATGAGAAACCCAGTCTCCATGAACCCCAACTACAATTTTTTCAATACTTGGTTCCAAGACAAATTTTTCAATTGTATGAATCAAAATAGGTCGATCACCTAGCTCTAAAAATTGTTTTGGCAAGTTACTGATTCCCATGCGTGTGCCAGTTCCACCAGCAAGAATTCCTGCATAAATCATCTATTTTCTCCTTTGTCTTACTAAAAAAACTTATTCTCTCTATTATACCACAATCTAGTCCTATCATGAAAGAAATACCGACCCTCCCGTTCTAGAATAGAAGGATTAAGGAGTTCTATTATTCAAAGAAACTAGTCCATTTCTAGTAATGACCAGGAATTCTGTAGTCATTGCTAATAAATGGCTGTGAAATTTTAGAGTCCTTCAGAATAATATACTTTCCTTAAAGAAAACTTAAAATTAAGATTTGAAACTTCAAAGTGATTACTTGACTTATACTCAATGAAAATCAAAAAGCAAACTAGGAAGCTAGCCGTAAGCTGTACTTGAGTACGGTAAGGCGACGCTGACGTGGTTTGAATTTGATTTTCGAAGAGTATTACTGCCCTTCATTTCTTATTAGCTGACTTTATGATATAATGAAAAACGAGGTAAATTGAATGAAAAGTATAAAATTAAATGCTCTATCTTACATGGGAATTCGTGTCTTAAATATTATTTTTCCCATCCTAACTGGAACCTATGTCGCGCGTGTCTTGGACCGAACCGACTATGGTTACTTCAACTCAGTCGACACTATTTTGTCATTTTTCTTGCCCTTTGCAACTTATGGTGTCTATAACTACGGTTTACGGGCCATCAGTAATGTCAAGGATAACAAAAAAGATCTGAATAGAACCTTCTCTAGTCTTTTTTATTTGTGCATAGCTTGTACGATTTTGACCACCGCTGTCTATATCCTAGCCTATCCTCTCTTCTTTACTGATAATCCAATCATCAAAAAAGTCTATCTTGTTATGGGGATCCAACTCATTGCCCAGATTTTTTCAATCGAATGGGTTAATGAAGCTCTGGAAAATTACAGTTTTCTTTTTTACAAGACTGCCTTCATCCGTATCTTGATGCTAGTCTCTATTTTCCTGTTTGTCAAAAATGAACACGATATTGTTGTCTATACACTTGTGATGAGTTTATCGACGCTGATTAACTATCTGATTAGTTATTTTTGGATTAAAAGAGACATTAAGCTTGTTAAAATTCACATCAGTGATTTTAAACCGCTCTTTCTCCCTCTGACAGCCATGTTGGTCTTTGCCAATGCCAATATGCTCTTCACATTTTTGGACCGTCTCTTCCTCGTTAAAACAGGGATTGATGTCAACGTTAGTTACTACACCATAGCTCAACGAATTGTGACCGTTATTGCTGGTGTTGTAACAGGAGCTATCGGAGTGAGTGTCCCTCGTCTCAGTTACTATCTAGGAAAAGGCGATAAGGAAGCTTATGTCGCACTTGTTAACAGAGGCAGTCGAATCTTTAACTTCTTTATCATCCCACTCAGTTTTGGGCTCATGGTCTTAGGACCAAATGCCATCCTACTTTACGGTAGTGAAAAATATATCGGAGGCGGTATCTTAACCTCTCTCTTCGCTTTTCGTACGATTATCCTGGCACTAGATACCATTCTTGGTTCACAAATTCTCTTTACAAATGGCTATGAAAAACGTATCACAGTCTATACAGTCTTTGCTGGGCTACTCAATTTGGGCTTAAATAGTCTCCTCTTTTTCAACCATATCGTGGCTCCTGAATACTACTTACTGACAACTATGTTATCAGAGGCCTCTCTACTTGTTTTCTATATCATTTTCATCCATAGAAAACAGCTTATTCACTTGGGACATATCTTTAGCTATACTATTCGATACTCTCTCTTTTCACTTTCCTTTGTAGGAATTTATTTCCTGATTAATTTCTTGTATCCCGTGGATATGGTCATTAATTTGCCATTTTTGATTAATACTGGTTTGATTGTCTTGCTATCAGCCATCTCTTATATTGGTCTACTTGTCTTCACCAAAGATAGCATTTTCTATGAATTTTTAAACCATGTCCTAGCCTTAAAAAATAAATTCAAAAGATCATAGGAGTATAGAATGAAACAACTAACCATTGAAGATGCAAAACAAATTGAATTAGAAATTTTGGATTATATTGATACTCTATGTAAAAAGCACAATATCCACTATATTATTAACTACGGTACTCTGATTGGGGCAGTTCGACATCAAGGCTTTATTCCTTGGGACGACGATATTGATCTGTCCATGCCTCGAGAAGACTACCAACGATTTATAAACATTTTTCAAAAGGAAAAAAGTAAGTATAATCTCCTATCCTTAGAAACTGATAAAAACTACTTTAATAACTTTATCAAAATAACAGACAGTACAACTAAAATTATTGATACTCGGAATACAAAAACCTATGAGTCAGGTGTTTTTATCGATATTTTCCCTATGGATCGCTTTGATGATCCTAAGGTCATTGATACTTGTTATAAACTGGAAAGCTTCAAACTTCTATCTTTCAGTAAACACAAAAATATTGTCTATAAGGATAGCCTTTTAAAAGATTGGATACGAACAGCCTTTTGGTTGCTCCTTCGACCGGTTTCTCCTCGTTATTTTGCACATAAAATCGAGAAAGAAATTCAAAAATATAGCCGTGAAAATGGTCAGTATATGGCCTTTATCCCTTCAAAATTTAAGGAAAAGGAAGTCTTTCCAAGTGCTACCTTTGATAAAACAATCGATTTACCCTTTGAGAATTTGACCCTTCCTGCACCTGAAAAATATGATACTATTTTGACACAATTTTATGGAGATTATATGACCTTGCCACCTGAAGAAAAACGCTTCTACAGTCATGAATTTCATGCCTACAAATTGGAGGATTAGGATGCAATATTTAGAAAAAGAAGAAATTAAAGAAATTCAACTAGCTCTGCTAGACTATATTGATGAGACTTGTAAGAAACATGATATTCCTTATTTTCTCAGTTATGGAACCATGCTTGGAGCCATCCGCCACAAAGGTATGATTCCTTGGGATGATGATATTGATATTTCCCTTTATCGTGAGGATTATGAGCGTTTACTGAAGATTATTGAGGAAGAAGACCATCCACGTTATAAGGTTCTCTCCTACGACACTTCTTCTTGGTACTTCCATAATTTCGCATCGATTTTGGATACTTCTACTGTTATCGAAGACCATGTTAAGTACAAGCGTCATGACACCAGCCTTTTCATCGATGTCTTCCCAATTGATCGCTTTACAGACCTGAGCATTGTCGACAAGAGCTATAAGTATGTGGCCCTTCGTCAACTAGCTTATATCAAAAAATCACGCGCAGTTCACGGTGACAGCAAATTAAAAGATTTTCTAAGATTATGTAGCTGGTACGCCCTCCGAGTGGTCAATCCCCGTTACTTTTACAAGAAAATTGATCAGCTAATCAAAAATGCTGCAACCAGCACTCCTCAATATGAAGGAGGAGTTGGGATCGGTAAGGAAGGAATGAAAGAAGTCTTCCCAGTTGATACCTTTAAAGAACTCATCTTAACTGAGTTTGAAGGTCGTATGTTACCAGTTCCAAAAAAATATGACCAATTTTTAACTCAGATGTATGGGGATTATATGACACCACCATCAAAGGAAATGCAAGAGTGGTATAGTCACAGTATTAAAGCTTATCGCAAAAGCTGATTGAGGGCGACCATACAAACTACTAAGATAGAGGTTATTCAAAAACATAATTTTAGTAGAAAATGAAGTAAATATTCCCACAATAAAACGCATAATATCAAGGTTTTTCAACACCTGATATTATGCGTTTTCCTTATCTTCTTAAAGACTTTTTGTCCAACTTATTTTCCTATTTATACTCTTCGAAAATCTCTTCAAACCGTGTCAGCTTAACCTTGCCGTACTCAAGTACAGCCTGCGGCTAGCTTCCTAGTTTGCTCTTTGATTTTCATTGGGTATTAAATAGCTTCTGTAACAAAACTACGGCTTTCCAATACTTTGAGCATGGCGTTAGCTGTATCTAGGGCTGTAAAGAGGGGCACTCCGTGTTCAATGGCTGAACGGCGGATTTGCTCACCATCTTCGTCAGCAGTTCGTTTAGTTCCTACTGTGTTAATGATAGCTTGAATTCTTCCTTTGCGAACAAAGCTTGGGATATCCTTATCGTCATCACCAATCTTTCCAACAGGCTGAGCATGTAATCCATGACTGGCAAAGAAGGCTGCTGTCCCTTCTGTCGCGAGGATTCCATAGCCAATATTTTGGAAACGACGAGCCAAGTCCAAGGCTTCTTCTTTAGCATCATCAGCGATGGTAAAGACAACATTTCCAAAAGTTGGCAAGTGTAAGTAAGAAGCTTCAAAGGCCTTATAGAGAGCTTTTTCCAAAGTAGCATCAGAACCCATAACTTCCCCTGTTGACTTCATTTCAGGACCAAGTAAGCTGTCTACCTTAGCTAGTTTGGTAAAGGAGAAGACAGGTGCCTTGATATGAACGCGGGTGCTTTCAGGGTAAAGTCCATCTTGGTAGCCAAGTTCTGATAAACTTTGACCAAGAATGAGCTTAGTCGCTACTTGAGCCATAGGAATATTGGTCACCTTAGAAAGGAATGGAACGGTACGGCTGGCACGTGGATTGACCTCAATAACATAGACTTTTTCATCCTTGATAACAAACTGGATGTTCATCATTCCAAGGCAGTTAAGACCGATTGCTAGGCGTTTCGTATAGTCTGCGATTGTTTCTTGCACCTTTTGCGACAAGGTTTGTGGTGGGTAAACTGCCATTGAATCACCTGAGTGGACACCGGCACGTTCGATATGCTCCATGATACCAGGAATGAGTACATTTTTACCATCTGAAATGGCATCAACTTCGCACTCTTGCCCAACGATATAAGAGTCGACAAGAACTGGGTGGTCTGGACTAGCCTTAACAGCAGTTCGCATGTAAGAACGAAGGTCTGCTTCGTTTTCAACGATTTCCATAGCACGTCCACCTAAGACATAAGATGGGCGAACGAGAACTGGGAAGCCAATCTTGCGAGCTGCAAGCACTGCTTCTTCTTCATTGGTAGCCGTTTGTCCTGGTGGCTGCGGAATATCCAAGTCTTTGAGTGCTTGCTCGAAGAGGTCACGGTCTTCGGCACGGTCTAGGTCAGCAACCTGTGTCCCAAGGATGGTCACACCTGCTTTTGCCAATGGCTCCGCAAGGTTGATGGCTGTTTGACCACCGAACTGAACGATAACCCCTTTTGGTTGCTCCAAGTCAATGACGTTCATAACATCTTCGAATGTCAATGGCTCAAAGTAAAGCTTATCTGATACAGAGAAGTCTGTAGAAACGGTCTCTGGGTTTGAATTCATAATGATGGCTTCATAGCCAGCCGCCTGAATAGCCTTAACTGAATGAACAGTTGCGTAGTCAAACTCGACCCCTTGACCGATACGGATTGGACCAGAACCTAGGACAAGTACAGATTCTTTATCAGACTTGATAGACTCATTTTCCCAACCATAGGTTGAATAGAAGTATGGTGTTTCAGAGTCAAATTCTGCCGCACAAGTATCGACCATCTTATAAACTGGAACAATCTTGTTTTCCAAACGAAGCTGACGAACTTGGTCTGCAGTCGTTTCCCAAAGTTCAGCAACCTTACGGTCTGAAAATCCATTTAGTTTAGCCGTTTTCAAAACGTCTAGATCTTGTGGATGGGCACCTAATTCTTGCTCAATTTCAAAGATATGTAGGAGTTTATCAAGATAGAATATATCAATCTTAGTCAATTCAGCAATTTCTTCTGGTGTGTAGCCACGACGAATGGCTTCTGATACGTAGAAGAGACGGTCATCTTGGGCTTTGACTACTTTTTCAATCAAGGCATCATCAGAAACTGATGCAAGTTCAGGCATTTCATTGTGGTGCACACCAATTTCAAGGGAGCGACAAGCCTTAAGAAGAGATTCCTCAATGTTACGACCAATCGCCATGACTTCTCCAGTCGCCTTCATCTGGGTACCCAGACGGCGCTCACCCTTTTCAAACTTGTCAAATGGGAAACGTGGAATCTTGGCAACCACGTAGTCGAGAGCTGGTTCAAACATGGCATAGGTTGAACCTGTGACTGGGTTGATCACCTCATCCAAGGTCAAGCCAACTGCAATCTTGGCAGCCAATTTTGCAATCGGATAACCTGTTGCTTTTGAAGCAAGGGCTGACGAACGAGACACACGAGGGTTTACTTCGATGACATAGTACTTGAAGCTGTGTGGATCAAGGGCTAGCTGAACGTTACATCCACCTTCAATCTTGAGGGCACGAATGATGCTCAAGCTCGCGTCACGTAGCATTTGGTTTTCATAGTCTGACATGGTTTGCGCAGGGGCAAATACAATGGAATCCCCTGTGTGAATCCCAACTGGGTCAAAGTTTTCCATGTTACAAACAACCAAAGCATTGTCAGCTGAGTCACGCATCACTTCGTATTCGATTTCCTTGAAACCTGCAATCGAACGCTCAATCAAACATTGAGTGACAGGTGACAATTTCAAACCATTTTCAGCGATTTCACGCAATTCTTCCTCGTTGGCACACATACCACCACCAGTACCACCAAGGGTAAAGGCTGGACGAACGATAACTGGGTAACCAATTGTCGCTGCAAAGGCAACTGCTTCGTCTACTGTGTTAACAATTTCAGATTCTGGGATTGGTTGGTTGAGCTCTTCCATCAATTGTTTAAAGAGATCACGGTCCTCGGCTTGGTCAATGGCAGATAATTTAGTACCCAGAAGTTCAACACCAAGCTCATCGAGGATACCATTTTTAGACAATTCCATGGCCATGTTGAGACCTGTCTGACCACCGAGTGTTGGTAGCAAGGCATCTGGATGTTCCTTACGAAGAATACGTGTCACAAACTCAAGTGTAATCGGTTCGATGTAAACCTTATCAGCAATTTCCTTGTCCGTCATGATAGTTGCAGGATTTGAGTTAACCAAAACAACCTCATAACCTTCCTCTTTCAAAGACAAGCAAGCCTGGGTCCCAGCGTAGTCAAACTCAGCAGCCTGACCAATAATAATCGGACCAGAACCAATCACCATAATTTTTTGAATATCAGTACGTTTAGGCATAGTTTATGATACAAAGCCCGTAAAGAACACAGTGAAAATAGGAAACTCGGTGCAGACGCCTTCAGCGTCAAGACGATGTTTATCTTTTTCACACAGTTCTTAGGGCGTGTTCACTTCCGCGAACAATGTATCTTCTCCTTTCTATTCGTCGCCTCTCAGGGCGACATTAAATAAATTCTCCGACAATTTTTTAGCGAAACGATATTTTTCGATAAAAAATCTAGTGCAGGGAGTTTTTAGTTCGCCTGATAGCGACTAAAAGAAACGACCTGCCTTTCTACTCGGCAACTCTCGGGTTGCCATTAAATAAGATACAAAGGACGAATAGAAAGCGATTGAATTTTAGGAAACCAAGGAAGGATTGACAATCCCAGTTGGTTTCTCTAAATTCCGAGCTTTCCGTCCGTGTTCAGTTACATAAATTCTCCGACGAGCTTTTACTCGTTCTTAGTTTGATTGTTTAAAAGCTTCCATCATCTCGATAAACTCGTCAAATAGGTAGCTTGCATCATGAGGACCAGGAGCTGCGTCTGGGTGGTATTGGACAGAGAAAGCAGGTTGGTATCTGTGACGCACACCTTCAACTGACTTGTCATTGATTTCTTCGTGGGTGATAATCAAGTGTTCTGGCAAATCCTCACGGCTAACTGCATAACCATGGTTTTGACTTGTAAAATCTACACGTCCTGTAGCAATTTCGCGTACCGCATGGTTGAAGCCACGGTGACCAAATTTCATCTTGTAAGTCTTAGCCCCGTTTGCCATAGCAAAGAGTTGGTGTCCCATACAAATACCAAAGATTGGGATTTTCCCTTGCACACCACGAATCATGTTCAGTGCTTGTGGAACGTCTTCTGGGTTACCTGGACCGTTTGACAACATCACTCCGTCAGGATTAAGATGGAGAATTTCTTCAGCCGTTGTCGTGTATGGAACCACGGTCACGTTACAGTTGCGTTTAGAAAGTTCACGTAGGATTGAGTGCTTGAGACCAAAGTCCACTAGAACCACGCTCAAACCAACTCCTGGAGCTGGATAGGAAGTTTTAGTAGAAACTTGTTTGATATTGTCTGTCGGCAAGACTGTCGCTTGGAGCTGGTCCGTCACATGGTCCATGCTATCCCCAACATGGGTCAAGGTTGCACGCATGGTACCATGCTTACGGATAATCTTGGTAAGGGCACGCGTATCAATTCCTGAAATACCTGGAATTTTCTTGGCTTTCAAAAATTCATCCAAGGTCATTTGGTTGCGCCAGTTGCTTGCTCTACGCGCTTCTTCAAAAACAACGACTCCCTTACAAGTTGGAATAATGGATTCGTAGTCATCACGGTTGATTCCATAATTTCCTACCAAAGGATAAGTAAAGGTCAAGATTTGTCCATTATAAGACTGGTCTGTAATGGATTCTTGGTAGCCGGTCATCCCTGTATTAAAGACGATTTCGCCTGTTACATCAATATCTGCTCCGAAGGCCTTGCCTTCAAAAACTGTGCCATCTTCTAATACTAGAAGTCTTTTTGTCATATTCTCACCTCTCGTGGACGCTCACTGGCGTCTTTTAACGTCTTGTGTTTTAGTTGGCGTTTCTACTCGCCAGTACGGATTCTAAGATTGCCATTCGAACAAAGACACCATTGGTCATTTGTTGGACAATCCGTGATTTTGGTGCTTCAACCAAATGGTCTGCAATTTCTACATCACGGTTGACTGGAGCTGGGTGCATGAGGATTGCTGTTTCTTTCAAACGATCGTAACGTTCTTGAGTCAAGCCATGTTGGGTATGGTAGTCTTCTTTTGAAAAGACAGCTCCACTATCATGACGTTCATGTTGCACACGAAGAAACATCATGACATCCACCTGATCAATGATTTCATCAATGGTTACAAACTGTCCATAGTCTGCAAACTCTTGACTTCTCCATTCCTCAGGTCCAGCGAAAAAGAGTTCAGCTCCCAAGCGTTTCAAAATCTGCATATTAGATTTGGCAACGCGCGAGTGGTCCAAGTCACCTGCAATCGCAACCTTGAGACCCTCAAAGTGACTAAATTCCTCATAAATAGTCATCAAATCAAGCAAGCTCTGGCTAGGGTGTTGGCCCGAACCATCTCCACCATTGATGATGGAAGTCGTAATCGTAGGACTAGCAATCAACTCTCTGTAGTAGTCAACCTCTGGGTGGCGAATCACACAGACATCCACTCCTAAAGCAGACAAAGTCAAAATGGTATCATAAAGTGTCTCACCCTTATTAACCGAACTAGTCTTCACATCAAAGTCAAGTCGTTCCAGCCCCAGTTTAATCTCTGCCACTTCAAAGGACTTATGCGTCCGTGTAGAATCCTCAAAGAAAAGATTGGAAACAATCGGATGGTCTTCATAAGGAAGCTGGGCTCCATTTTTAAACTCAATTCCTCGCTTGATCAATTTCATGACTTGATCGACAGTGAGGTCTTCCATGGACACCACATGGTTCAATGCTTGTTGATTTTCTGACATGGCTACTCCTTTAGCTTTCTAAGCTTCTTCAGTAATCAGAACTCTGTCTTGGCCATCAAGTTCTGCCATCTCTACGATGATTTCTTCAGAACGACTAGTTGGGATATTTTTTCCAACGTAATCTGGACGGATTGGCAATTCTCTATGTCCACGATCGACTAGAACTGCTAAACTCACGCGCGCAGGACGACCATGACCTACAATATTATCAATAGCAGCGCGGATGGTACGGCCTGTATAAAGCACATCATCCACCAAGATAACTTCACGGTCTGTCACATCTACAGAAACCAAAGAAGTATCTTCTCCACTTTTAACATCATCACGGAAAGGTTTGGTATCCAATTCCACAACAGGAACTGAAAGATTTTCTAGCTGCTCCAAACGTTCTTGGATACGGTGGGCGATAAAGACGCCACGAGTTTTAATACCAGCCAAGACGATTTTATTCAAATCTTTGTTGCGTTCGATAATCTCATATGTAATACGCGTAATCGCTCGTTTGACGGTCAATTCGTCTACAACTTCTTTTGTCTTCATGACAAACCTCCAAAAAGAAAAGTCTCCTTAAACAAGGAGACTTGAAATGTATAGCCAAGCGAGCCCTACTGCTAGCAGTATAGACTTCACCCTTCTACTTTATCGTGCTCCTTGCCTGCCTCACGGGACAGGTTTAAAGGAATATTTAGTTATCAAATACTATAGCACAAAGCATGCTTAAAATCAAGCAAAAACTTTTGAAACCCCATCTTATAAATTGCTAAAATCATATAACTGTGAGTACTGGTCACACTCTGGATTTTTAGGATGACAAATGGCTCTTCCAAAATAAATCATAGCCTGATGAGCTGCTAACCACTGCTCAGGCGGCAAGATATCCATGACACGCTTTTCCACCTCAAGTGGCGTAGCTGATTTTTTGACGATATCGTGGTGTTTGCAAATACGCTCGACATGAGTATCCACTGCAAAAGCTGGAATCCCAAATCCCACACTCATGACAACATTGGCCGTCTTGCGACCAACGCCTGCTAGACTTTCTAATTCTTCACGTGTCTGAGGAACTTGACCATCAAAATCGTCTAGTAACTGTTGGGCACATTTTTTAAGGAATTTAGCCTTATTCCGATACAGTCCCAGGCGAGAAATGTGTGAAGCAATCTCACCCTCTGTCGCAACAGACATGGCTTGTGGCGTTGGAAAGGCAGCAAAGAGACCTGGTGTGGCCTTATTTACCGCTGCATCCGTTGTCTGAGCTGACAACATGACCGCAACCAAGAGTTCAAAATGATTGGTAAAATCAAGACTGGGCTTGGCATCTGGAAAAAGAGCAATGATTTCTTCTAGCACTTTTCGTGCTCGTTTTTTTGACAAGACCATTATTCGTCTCCATCAAATAGTCCTTGTAAGCCAGCAAAAGGACTGTTTTCTTCTTTCTTAACTGCCTGTTGAGCTTGGTATTCTTCCTCAGTCATGATTTGCCAGTCATTTCCTGAAACAAATCCTTGACCAGCTTCTTCTTCAGCCGTCAAGACCTTGATAGGAATGTTTAGTAGGATATTGTCTGACACGCTCTCAGCAAGGTCAAGTTCTCCATTTTCGATAGGCAGGACCAAATCATCGTCTAAGACTTCTTGATCCAGCTGGTTAGTTGCGCCTTCCATGAAAACTTCTGTGACTGGATAAGATTCAGCCAACTCAACTGGCTCCATACTACGACTTGAAGCAAGGACAATGGTATAAGACAACTGATAATCTAAGAAATACATACGGTCTTCATATTGGACTTTCCCAACTGCAAGGATATCTTTTACATCTAAAATTTCTTGATTACGTGCACGTAGGTCAGCAACTAAATCTAACGCTTGTTCAAAATGCAAGCCTTCAGACTGCTTACGAATTTCTTGAATATTTAATTTCATACTTCCTCCATAAAGATTTACTCTCTTGATTATACCATGAAAAGGCTACAAATCAGCACAGCAAACTTTGTAATTAACATTCGAGTTTTTAACATGTTTACTATGTCATTTTTTTAGTTCTATACTATAGGCAAGAATACATCAGAGCAAGGAAGATACTCACATGGAAGACAAAGAACTCATTACTAATGCCTACCACACGGATTTTAGAGCATAGAATTTCCAGTTTTCTGTTGACAAAATTTCCTTAAAGGTATAGTATAAAGATACTAATACTCGGAGGTAAGGGAGACATGAACAACTAAGTCTATCAAATAAAGAACCTTTATTTAGTAGATCTTGTTTTTGTCTCTTTTTGTGTGCTCTTTTCATACTAGATTTTCTAGTATCTTGTCCCCATTGAAAATCAAAAAACTAGAAAGCTATGCTCCTCTTGGGTTGGGTTAGGCAACTCCAAGCTAGTTTGACGAGTTTTTCAACGAGGATAATAGAGTTTTGACAGTGACTTTGGGCTCTACTAGATAAAGTAGAGCTTTTTGTTATGCACTATGGACATTCTAGAAAGGGCAATCATATGATAAAAATCAATCACCTGACCATCACACAAAACAAAGATTTACAAGACCTTGTCTCAGACTTAAACATGACCATCCAATCCGGGGAAAAGGTAGCTATTATCGGCGAAGAAGGAAATGGTAAATCAACCTTACTTAAAACTTTAATGGGGGAAGCTTTGCCTGATTTCACTATCAGGGGAGACATTCAATCTGATTATCAATCAATAGCCTATATTCCTCAAAAACTCCCCGAGGAGCTGAAAAAGAGAAGTCTACACGACTACTTCTTTTTAGATTCTATTGATTTAGACTACAGTGTCCTCTATCGTTTGGCTGAGGAATTGCATTTTGATAGCGATCGTTTCGCTAGTGACCAAGAGATCGGGAGCCTCTCGGGTGGCGAAGCTTTGAAAATTCAGCTTATCCATGAGTTAGCCAACCCCTTTGAGATTCTATTTTTAGATGAACCTTCAAATGACTTGGACCTTGAGACGGTTGATTGGCTAAAAGGTCAAATGCGCAAGATTCGGCAAGCCGTTATTTTCATTTCCCATGATGAAGACTTTCTTTCTGAAACGGCAGACACTATTGTCCACTTGCGACTGGTCAAGCACCGTAAAGAAGCAGAAACGTTAGTAGAACATTTAGACTATGATAGCTATAGTGAGCAGAGAAAAGTTAATTTTGCCAGACAAAGCCAGCAAGCTGCTAACGACCAGAGAGCCTACGATAAAACCATTGAAAAACATCGGAGAGTCAAGCAAAATGTAGAAACTGCGCTTCGAGCTACCAAAGACAGTACTGCAGGTCGCCTATTGGCTAAAAAAATGAAAAATGTCCTCTCTCAAGAAAAACGCTTTGAAAAGACAGCTCAGTCCATGACCCAAAAACCACTTGAAGAGGAAGAAATCAGACTTTTCTTCTCAGATATACAGCCATTACCTGCTTCTAAAGTCTTAATCCAACTGGAAAAAGAAAATTTGTCCATCGGCGAGCGAGTTTTGGCTCAAGGACTTCAACTAACTGTTCGTGGCCAAGAAAAAATCGGTATCATTGGCCCAAATGGTATGGGGAAATCAACTCTGTTAGCCAAATTACAGCAACTTCTGAATGATAAAAGAGAGATTTCGCTTGGTTTTATGCCACAAGATTACCACAAAAAACTGCAATTGGATTTATCACCAATAGCCTATCTCAGCAAAACTGGGGAAAAAGAGGAACTGCAGAAAATCCAATCTCACTTAGCCAGTCTCAATTTCAGTTATCCAGAAATGCAGCATCAAATTCGCTCCTTATCTGGCGGACAACAAGGCAAACTCCTGCTTTTGGATTTAGTCTTGCGCAAACCAAACTTTCTCCTGCTGGATGAGCCCACACGAAACTTTTCTCCAACTTCTCAACCCGAAATCAGAAAACTCTTTGCCACTTATCCTGGTGGTCTCATCACTGTTTCGCATGACCGTCGTTTCTTAAAAGAGGTCTGCTCGATCATCTATCGCATGACAGAACATGGTTTAGAGGTAGTTGATTTTGAAGATTTATAAATTTGCAACATAGCAGATAGGTGGGGCAAAAACACAATTTTAGGAGAAAAAGAAGTAAATCTTCCCATAATAAAACGCATAATATCAAGTTTTCACACCTGATATTATGCATTTTTTCAGATTTTAAAGGCTTTTTCCCAGCCTTCATTTTACATCTGTTTCAAACGTTCAATCCGTTCTGAGATAGGTGGGTGGGTATAAAAGAGTTTTTGGAACCCTCCACCTTTCTTGGGATCATTGATATAAAGTGCACTGCTGGCATCGTCGACAGGACGACTCATCGGTTTACTATTATCCAACTTATGTAGAGCATTTATCATCCCTTGAGGATTGCGCGTCAACTCAACACTGGAAGCATCAGCTAGGAATTCCCTCTGACGAGAAATAGCTAGTTGCACCAAGGTTGCAGCGAGAGGTGCCAGCACAATAGCTAGGAGGGAAACCACGAGCATAATGATTTCTAAACCATTTCCATCTCGGTCATCATCACTTCGTCTGCGACCTGCTCCACCCCACCACATCATACGACCTGCCATACTAGAAAGCATGGTGATAGCACTGGCAAGAGCAACGGCAATAGTCGAAATACGGATATCGTAATTACGAATATGACTGACTTCATGTCCCATAACAGCTTCTAGTTCTTCACGATTCATGATAGCTAGGAGACCTGACGTCGCAGCAACCGCCGCATTTTGAGGATTAGAACCTGTCGCAAAGGCATTTAAGGCTGGATCATCAATGATGAAAACACGGGGCATAGGAATCTGAGCCACCATAGCCATATCTTCCACTACATGGTAGAGGTCTGGTGCCATTTGCTCATCCACCTCACGCGCCCCGTTCATGGACATGACAATCTCTGTTGATTGAAAAATCATGGACAAGGCATAGATAAAGCCGATAATCAGTGCGATAACCAAACCACCAAGCCCAGATTTCATAAAGAGATAACCAACTGCATAACCAACAAGAGCTAAGAGTAGGAAAAATACCAGCAACAAAATCCAGGTTTTTCGTTTATTGCTTGCAATTTGATCAAACAACATCTTAGTCACCTAAACCGCTAAAATCAACTTTAGGAACTGCCTTTTCCTCTTCTGGTGTTTGAAGGAAATCTGCTGCTTTAAATCCAAATATTCCAGCGATAATATTGCTTGGGAAAGTTTCTAATTTTACATTGTAGTTGCTGACAACACTGTTGTAGAGTTGACGAGAGTAAGAAATTTTATTTTCTGTGTTTGTCAACTCCTCTTGCAATTTAACAAAGTTGGCGCTTGCCTTCAAATCTGGATAGCTTTCTGCAACTGCAAAAATACCTGCAACCTGACGAGTGAGGGCATCACTAGCTTTCATAGCTTCTGCTGGTGAAGTCGCTGCTGCCACTTGGTTACGCAGTTCTGCCACCTTTTCAAGGGTAGAACCTTCATATTTAGCATAACCTTTTACAGTCTCAATCAAGTTTGGCAAGAGGTCATTTCGACGTTTCAACTGAACATCAATTTGGCTCCAAGCCTCCTTTGTTTGCATACGATTCTTAACCAAACCGTTATAGCTAACAATCACAAAAATAACAACAAGAGCGATAACTCCAAGAATAATCCAAGTCATGATATAAGTCCTTTCTACTTTTAGATTAGTACCAGTATATCAAATTTTTAATGATTGTGGTAAAATAAGATGATACTAAAGAAGGAAATAACTATGAAACCAGAAACATTTTACAACTTGCTTGCCGAGCAAAATCTTCCACTTTCGGACCAGCAAAAAAAACAATTTGAACGTTATTTTGAACTCTTGGTCGAGTGGAATGAGAAGATTAATTTGACGGCGATTACGGACAAGGAAGAAGTTTATCTCAAACATTTTTACGATTCGATTGCACCCATTCTTCAAGGTTTGATTCCTAATGAAACTATCAAACTTCTTGATATTGGAGCTGGGGCAGGATTTCCTAGTCTACCAATGAAAATCCTCTATCCTCAGTTAGATGTGACCATCATTGATTCGCTAAATAAGCGCATCAACTTCCTACAACTCTTGGCTCAAGAACTGGATTTGGACGATGTTCATTTCTACCATGGACGTGCCGAAGATTTTGCCCAAGACAAGAACTTCCGTGCTCAGTATGATTTTGTAACAGCTCGTGCTGTAGCCCGTATGCAGGTCTTGTCTGAATTGACAATTCCTTACCTTAAAGTTGGTGGTAAACTATTGGCACTCAAGGCCAGCAATGCGCCTGAGGAATTATTTGAAGCTAAGAATGCCCTCAACCTCCTTTTTAGTAAAGTCGAAGACAATCTCAGCTACGCCCTACCAAATGGAGATCCGCGTTATATCACAGTGGTAGAAAAGAAAAAAGAAACGCCCAACAAATACCCAAGAAAGGCTGGTATGCCAAATAAACGCCCGCTTTAAATTTTTTAGTAAAAAATGTTTACAAAGTCATCCTCGCTCTCTTATTTCTAGGCTCGAGAAAAAATGATTTACAAAATCAACCTCGCTCTTTTATTTCTAGGCTCGGGAAAAAATGATTTACAAAATCAACCTCGCTCTTTTATTTTTAGGCTCGGGAAAAAATGATTTACAAAATCATTTTTTTCTGCTATACTATCACAAGCAAAGGTTTTTAATGTCATCCCGTGAGGTGACGAAGACGCAGAAATATTTGAAACTCTTTAAAGTCTAGATTTTAAAGAAGTCTTACTCTGAGGGCCTATTGCTGTAAAATAATGGGCTCTTTTTTGATGCCCAAAAGTGAGGTTTATATGAAACAAGAATCAACTGTTGATTTGTTACTAGACGTTGACCAACGTCCTTCGGCTGGAAAAGGAATTCTCCTTAGCTTCCAACACGTTTTCGCCATGTTTGGTGCGACCATCTTAGTACCATTGATTTTGGGAATGCCTGTATCTGTTGCCCTTTTTGCTTCAGGTGTTGGAACACTCATCTACATGATTTCAACTGGTTTTAAAGTTCCAGTTTATCTAGGTTCTTCATTCGCCTTTATCACAGCTATGTCACTGGCTATGAAAGAAATGGGTGGGGATGTATCTGCTGCTCAAACAGGGGTTATCTTGACTGGTTTGGTCTATGTCCTTGTGGCTACCAGCATCCGATTTGTAGGAACAAAATGGATTGATAAACTCTTGCCACCAATCATTATCGGTCCTATGATCATCGTTATCGGTCTTGGACTTGCAGGTTCAGCTGTTACCAATGCAGGTCTTGTAGCAGACGGAAATTGGAAAAATGCTCTTGTAGCCGTTGTTACGTTCTTGATTGCTGCCTTTATCAATACAAAAGGAAAAGGCTTCCTACGAATCATTCCATTCCTCTTTGCCATTATCGGTGGTTACCTCTTCGCACTAACTCTTGGCTTGGTTGACTTTACGCCTGTCCTAGAAGCTAACTGGTTTGAAATTCCTGGTTTCTACTTGCCATTTAGCACAGGTGGTGCCTTTAAAGAATACAATCTTTACTTTGGTCCAGAAACTATCGCTATCTTGCCAATCGCTATCGTAACAATTTCTGAGCATATCGGAGACCATACTGTTTTGGGTCAAATCTGTGGCCGTCAATTCTTGAAAGAACCAGGTCTTCACCGTACTCTTCTTGGTGACGGTATCGCAACTTCTGTTTCTGCCTTCCTTGGTGGACCAGCCAATACAACTTATGGAGAAAACACAGGGGTTATCGGTATGACTCGTATCGCTTCTGTCTCAGTTATCCGTAACGCTGCCTTTATCGCGATTGCCCTCAGCTTCCTTGGTAAATTCACTGCTTTGATTTCAACTATTCCAAATGCTGTACTTGGTGGTATGTCAATACTTCTCTATGGAGTTATCGCCAGCAACGGTTTGAAAGTCTTGATTAAAGAACGTGTTGACTTCAGTCAAATGCGTAACCTCATCATCGCAAGTGCTATGTTGGTCCTTGGACTTGGAGGAGCTATCCTTAAACTCGGTCCAGTTACCCTTTCAGGAACTGCCCTATCAGCCATGACAGGAATCATCTTGAACTTAATCTTGCCATACGAAAATAAAGATTAAGAGTCTAAACACATCAAAAAACGAGCATTTCCAATTACGGAAGTGCTCATTTTTCTTCTTTCTAAAAAAGGAAAGCCCTGCGGCCTTCCTTCGTCTTACTTGCGTTTCTTCTTCGCTTTCTTCATTTTGTTAGCCATGCGTTTCATGGACTGTTTCATGGCAAATTCACCGATTTTACCTTTGAGTCCACCACCAAACATCTGACTCATATCTGGCATTCCTGCTCCTCCGAGAGCTGACAGGTCAGGCATACCGCCTTGTCCCATCATTCCTTCAAGGGCAGACATATCCATTCCTCCCATATTTGGCATATTTTTAGGAAGGTTGTTTGGATTGATTCCCATTTGCTTCATCATTTTGTTCATATCTCCAGACATAACACCCTGCATGAGTTGTTTAGCCTGGTTAAAGTCTTTAATGAATTTATTAACTTCGACAAATGTATTCCCAGAACCAGCTGCGATACGACGTCGACGGCTTGGATTTAGCAAATCTGGATTTTCACGTTCTTCAGGTGTCATAGAAGACACAATGGCACGTTTGCGAGCAATCTGGCGTTCATCCACCTTCATGTTTTGAAGGGCTGGGTTGTTGGCCATACCTGGAATCATCTTGAGCAAGTCTTCCATCGGCCCCATGTTTTGCACCTGATCCAACTGATCAATGAAATCATTGAAATCAAAGGTGTTTTCACGCATCTTCTCAGCCATTTCAAGAGCCTTTTGCTCATCGTATTCCTGAGAAGCTTTCTCAATCAACGTAAGCATATCCCCCATGCCAAGGATACGGCTAGACATGCGGTCTGGGTGGAAGGTCTCAATGTCCGTAATCTTTTCACCTGTACCAGTGAACTTGATTGGTTTTCCGGTAATGTGACGAACAGATAGAGCCGCACCACCACGAGTATCGCCGTCAATCTTGGTAAGGATAACCCCAGTCACTTCCAACTGATCATTAAACTCACGCGCAACATTGGCTGCTTCCTGACCAATCATAGCATCAACGACAAGCAAGATTTCATTTGGTTGAGCCAATGCTTTCACATCACGAAGCTCATTCATGAGGAGCTCATCAATCTGCAAACGACCCGCAGTATCAATCAAGACATAGTCGTTATGATTAGTTTGGGCTTGCTCCAAACCTTGACGTACAATCTCAACAGCTGGTACTTCTGTTCCAAGTGCAAAGACAGGCACATCAATCTGTTGTCCCAAGGTCTTAAGCTGGTCAATGGCAGCTGGACGATAAATATCCGCCGCAACCATCAAAGGACGAGCATTTTCTTCTTTCTTGAGTTTGTTGGCCAATTTACCAGCAAAGGTTGTTTTACCAGCCCCTTGTAAACCAACCATCATGATGATGGTTGGAATCTTAGGTGACTTGATAATTTCTGCCGTATCAGAACCTAAAACGGCTGTCAGTTCCTCATCAACGATTTTAATAATCTGTTGCGCAGGATTAAGTGTATCAATGACCTCATGCCCGACTGCACGCTCACGAACTTTCTTGATAAAGTCCTTTACAACAGGCAAGGCAACGTCGGCCTCGAGCAAGGCCAAGCGAATTTCTTTGGTTGCCTCTTGGACATCAGATTCAGAGATTTTTCCTTTTTTACGTAGATTTTTAAAGACGTTCTGCAAACGTTCTGTTAAACTTTCAAATGCCATTTTTCTTCCTCTTATTCTCTATTATCAATGCTTGTTAAAATTTCTATCTGCTCCTGCAGAAAGTTATCCTTGGGATAGCGCTCCAAAATCTGATCAAAAATCTGACTGCGGACAATATAGTCCGAGTACATGTGCAATTTCATCTCATAATCTTCCAGAATCTTTTCTGTTCGCTTGATATTGTCATAGACAGCCTGACGACTGACACCGAACTCTTCAGCAATCTCAGCAAGGCTGTAATCATCAGCGTAGTAGAGCTCGATATAATTCATTTGCTTATCTGTCAAAAGCGCCGCATAAAATTCAAAGAGCGCATTCATACGATTGGTTTTTTCGATTTCCATAACTTTTATTATACCAAAAATTAGCCTAATCTACCACACTAGGAAGCCGATCCAAGAAGATAGATAGCTAAATTTGAAAAAGACATGAGCCTAGCCCCAAGTAATTTCCAATTGATAGCTGGCAAAGGGATGTCCCTCTTGATTTTGTAGTTGATAATCTAGTTCAATCTTTTGCCCATCCACTTGATAACGATTCGTTTGGATAATAAACTCCTGCATACCCATAGGTGTGGGAATATAGGCTAAACTATCACTATCCTTTAGAAAGCGCATAATGGTCTTGGGATTGGAAAATCGACTCATCACAAGTTCTTGACCATGAAATTTAATCACTACTTTTTCCTTTTCCTCATTATAGAAAAGCAGGTAGCTATAATCTCCTTTTTCATGCACTTCCACATCATAAAGCTGGTCAATCACTTCCAACTGCTCATCAAACTGAATTGTATTTCGCATCCGAATCTTCACATCAGGCCCTCTTTCTTGTCTCTTGTCCTACTATTTTACCAAAAAGAGCAGGATTTTGCTATAATGGTCATATGAACGAAAAAGTATTCCGTGACCCTGTTCACAACTACATCCATGTCAATAATCAAATCATCTATGACTTGATTAATACAAAAGAATTTCAGCGTTTGCGCCGGATCAAACAACTGGGAACTTCCAGTTATACCTTCCACGGTGGAGAACACAGTCGCTTCTCTCACTGTCTAGGAGTCTATGAAATTGCACGACGCATCACAGAGATTTTCGAAGAAAAATATCCTGAGGAATGGAATCCTGCCGAGTCTCTCTTGACCATGACCGCTGCTCTCCTACACGACCTTGGGCATGGTGCCTACTCCCATACTTTTGAAAATCTCTTTGATACAGACCATGAAGCCATTACTCAGGAGATTATTCAAAATCCTGAGACAGAGATTCACCAAGTCCTGCTACAAGTGGCACCTGATTTCCCAGAAAAGGTGGCCAGTGTCATTGACCATACCTATCCTAATAAGCAGGTCGTGCAGCTCATTTCTAGTCAGATTGACGCAGATCGCATGGACTATCTCTTGCGCGACTCCTATTTTACAGGAGCATCCTATGGGGAATTTGACCTGACTCGAATCCTCCGAGTCATTCGTCCTATCGAAAATGGTATCGCCTTTCAGCGCAATGGCATGCACGCCATCGAAGACTACGTCCTCAGTCGCTACCAGATGTACATGCAGGTTTATTTCCACCCCGCAACACGCGCCATGGAAGTTCTCCTACAGAATCTTCTCAAACGCGCCAAGGAACTCTATCCTGAGGACAAGGATTTCTTTGCCCGAACTTCTCCACACCTCCTGCCTTTCTTCGAAAAAAATGTGACCTTGACTGACTATCTGGCTCTGGATGATGGCGTGATGAATACCTACTTCCAGCTTTGGATGACCAGTCCTGACAAGATTCTTGCAGATTTATCGCATCGCTTTGTCAACCGCAAGGTCTTTAAATCCATTACCTTTTCACAAGAAGACCAAGACCAACTCGCTAGCATGAGAAAATTGGTTGAGGACATCGGCTTTGATCCCGACTACTATACTGCCATTCATAAGAACTTTGACCTCCCTTATGATATTTACCGTCCCGAATCTGAAAATCCAAGGACACAGATTGAGATTTTACAAAAAAATGGAGAACTGGCAGAACTCTCTAGCCTGTCCCCTATCGTCCAATCCCTTGCTGGAAGTCGCCACGGAGATAATCGCTTTTATTTCCCGAAAGAAATGTTAGACCAAAACAGCATCTTCGCAAGCATCACCCAGCAATTTTTACACTTGATTGAGAACGATCATTTTACCCCAAATAAAAACTAAAAGAGGAAATTTATGAGTATTAAACTAATCGCCGTCGATATTGACGGAACCCTAGTCAACAGCCAAAAGGAAATCACTCCTGAAGTCTTTTCTGCCATCCAAGATGCCAAAGAAGCTGGTGTCAAAGTCGTGATTGCAACTGGCCGCCCCATCGCAGGTGTTGCCAAACTTCTGGACGACTTGCAGTTGAGAGACCAAGGTGACTATGTGGTGACCTTCAATGGTGCCCTTGTCCAAGAAACTGCTACTGGCCATGAGATTATCAGCGAATCCTTGACCTATGAGGATTATCTGGATATGGAATTCCTCAGTCGCAAGCTCGGTGTCCACATGCATGCCATTACCAAGGACGGTATCTATACTGCAAATCGCAATATCGGAACATACACTGTGCACGAATCAACCCTCGTCAGCATGCCTATCTTCTACCGTACCCCTGAAGAAATGGCTGGCAAGGAAATTGTCAAGTGTATGTTCATCGATGAACCAGAAATTCTCGATGCTGCGATTGAAAAAATACCAGCCGAATTTTACGAGCACTACTCTATCAACAAATCTGCTCCTTTCTACCTCGAACTCCTTAAAAAGAATGTAGACAAGGGTTCAGCTATTACTCACTTGGCTGAAAAACTCGGATTGACCAAAGATGAAACCATGGCAATCGGTGACGAAGAAAATGACCGTGCCATGCTGGAAGTCGTTGGAAACCCCGTTGTCATGGAAAATGGAAATCCAGAAATCAAAAAAATCGCCAAATACATCACTAAAACAAATGACGAATCCGGCGTTGCCCACGCCATCCGAACATGGGTACTGTAAGAGGATATGAATAGACGAAAACCGCTCAGTTGAGCGGTTTTTATAGTAAAATGAAATAGGAATAGGACAAATCAATTTCTAGTAATGTTTTAGAAGTCCAGATACACTATTCTAGTTTCAATCTACTATAGTATCTAATTACATACCCCCTGCTGGAATCGATAAATAGAAAAAACCTTATTTTAAGGCTCTTCCTATACTATTTATCAATAACCCTCTTTTAGAGTATGTCCGTAAGTTTGAATAATTTGTTGTATATCTTTATGCCTTAGTAATCTTGAAACAGCCCATATATCAACACCTTTTGATAATAGACTTCCTGCGAAACAAAATATGGTAGAATAGTTCTATGAATTATGAAGCAAGTAAACAACTAACTGATGCACGATTTAAGCTCCTGGTTGGTGTTCAGCGCACGACTTTTGAAGAGATGTTAGCTGTATTGAAAACAGCTTATCAAGGTAAACACGCAAAAGGGGGACGAAAACCTAAACTAAGCCTAGAATACCTTCTTATGGCGACTTCAATATGTGCGAGAATATCGAACTTATGAACAAATTGCGGCTGATTTTGGTATCCACGAAAGCAACTTAACCCATCGGAGTCAATGGGTTGAAGTAACTCTTGTTCAAAGTGGTGTTACGATTTCAAGAACTCCTCTCAGTTCTGAGGACACGGTAATGATTGATGCGACGGAAGTAAAAATCAATCGTTCTAAAAAAACAATTAGAGAATGATTCTGGTAAAAAGAAATGCCACGCTATGAAGGCTTAAGCGATTGTCACAAGTCAAGGGAGAATTGTTTCTTTGGAGCTCGCTGTGAACTATTGTCATGATATGAAGTTGTTCAAAATGAGTCGCAGAAATATCGGACAAGCTGGTAAAATCTTGGCTGACAGTGCTTATCAAGGGCTCATGAAGCTATATCCTCAAGCGCAAACTCCGAGGAAATCCAGCAAACTCAAGCTGCTAACAGCTGAAGATAAAGCCTGTAACCATGCGCTATCTAAGGAGAGAATCAAGGTTGAGAATATTTTTGACAGAGTATAGTAGATTGAAACTAGAATAGTACACATCTACTTCTAAAACATTGTTAGAAATCGATTTGACTGTCCTGATCGATTTGTCCTGTTCTTATTTCATTTCACTATGAAAACGTTTAAAATATTTTCAACAACCTATCGAAATCATCGTAAACGCTTCGGATTACGAATGAATTTGATTGTTGGTATTATCAATCATGAACTAGGATTCTAGTTTTGCAGGAAGTCTAATAAATATAAACCGTAAATATGCCTGCCTGCTTTTGCTATCATGGTTTGGCTACCTATCCCAAGTTCGGATAAAAATACTTTCAAGTATTTATTCAATCCATAATTTGTAGAAAGTTTATACCTTCTATCACAAGAGACCAAATCATATTTCTTTAATTCTTCACGATTATAAAGAACCTTATCTTGTTCCTCTTTCAATGCATCCAATACAGATATTAAATCTTCATCAATAATAATTTCTCTTATGGAAGTATTCGTTTTTTGAGGAATAAAATTTGTCGATTTCTAGCAAATCTTCCATACGTTTTTAGAGTTTCTCTTTCATTTTCTATTTTATAATTCACCTTCTAATTCTCTTATAATCGAGTGTAAAGATTCTTTCGTTTTGGGAACAGATTCCTTCAATATACCCTCTATAATTTTAAAATTTAAGTTAGAATAATTATGATAAATAAAATTTCTAAAACCTTTTATCTGAGTCCAGTTTATCCTATCTGAATACTTCTGTTTTACTTCCTCTGATAATTTGCCTAACGATAACTGTTCTCCTACCTGTCCTAAATTCATAGCGATAGAATCAACTACCATATCATCATCTAAAGGTAAATTATATCTTCTTGCTTTATACAAAACAGCATCGGCCTTATCAAGATATAAAACCACATCCTTCAAATATGCTATATCAGTTTCAAGAGATTGACTTCTCATAAATAACCTCTCTATCATTCAAAAAATTTTTCTTGACTAACTTCCCAATGTTTGTTTTTGGAGAAAGTAAATCACTAACCAATAGAATATCTATATTACCATCAAAAATAGTCAAAAGTCTACCATATACATCAAAATATATAGAATCATCCTCTAACTCCAAAGCAATATCAACATCACTTTTCCCATCAGCTTCGCCCCTAGCATAAGAGCCAAATAGATAAATTTTAGATAAATCATATTGTTTAGCAACAGGAACAATTTTTTCCTTTATCTGATCTATTGTATAAACCATAACCGAACCCCTTTAGATTATATCTATCCACACTTTTATTTCACCTTACTCAGAATCAAGTTTAACTTCAAAAGGAATACTTCTTGTCAACACACTTTGCTTCAAAAATAACTTCACAGCAGTTGACATATCCAACCCCAACTCATTAAAAATCGCAGTCGCTTCTTTTTTCAATTCATCATCTACTCTTACAGCAATTTGTGACATAGCATTTCTCCTTTTCTTCTTGTATATCTATTGTATCACTTTTACCAATACATATCAAACTTATTCCCTAATAAATACAGTCTTTAAATTTAAACTTGCAACTTCTTCTCTAATGCTTGTGCCAAAACTTCTGAATAGTTAATCTTTTCTCGATCAGCAAGACGAACTAGCCATTCAGGAACGGTCACGTTCTTTCTAATCGCCTTGTTACTTCTCACAAAAGGCGCAGGATCAACTTGAATCATTGATACAAAACCATCTGAAACTTCAATCTTTAAAATATCACTTGGAGTAGGCAACGCCATCCCTTCATCGATATAAGAAGCTAAAACATTTTCAAGCATTTCTCGAGCATTTTTCATCGCTTCTTCGATATTTTTTCCTTCTGTACCACCACCAAATTCTGGAAATTCTACCCAATATCCTGTTCCTTCTTTATGAAAAATAGCTGGATACGTTTTTAACATTCTACTACCCCCAACATTCTACTACCTCTGATGTAAAAAGACTTAGGAAAGTAAAAATTACAATCCTAAATCTTTGAGAATCTTTCTCTCCAATCCCTTTCCCAAATCTTCATTTCCATGAACTGGAATCGTGACAAGATAAGAAAAACCCTCTTTCTTAAAATGATGATGACTTCCTCTTTGACGAACTTCAAACCATCCATTCTCAAGAGCTAGTTTCACCATTTCTTTACCTGTAAGTGGCATATATATTCGTTACCTCCTTACACTTACTATTATACGCATTATGTGTATAATAGTCAAATTAAAACAAACCACTTTTTCTCAATAACTACAAAATAAAATAGACCAGCTTCCTGATCTACTTTATTCTATATTCATTGACTTTTGGTCAAATTTTGGTCACACTTTGGTCAAAGATTCCAAAAATACTAACCTATTTTAAAAAACTAAATTGTGATGATTGCCTACAAATAAACACTTTGAATATTCTTTATGTTTCTTTACGCTTCTTATTATGCCCCCTGCAGGAATCGAACCTGCAACTACTCCTTAGGAGGGAGTTGTTATATCCATTGAACTAAGGGAGCTAGATAAAAACTCTGCTGAAAAAGCAGAGTTTTAGTCGAATTAACGACGGATTTCTTTGATACGAGCTGCCTTACCTTGAAGAGCACGCAAGTAGTACAATTTCGCACGACGTACTTTACCGTAACGAACAACTTCGATTTTTTCAACACGTGGAGTGTGGATTGGGAAGATACGCTCAACACCTACACCGTTAGAGATTTTACGAACTGTGTAGTTTTCTGAGATACCAGCACCTTTACGTGCGATAACAACACCTTCAAAAATCTGGATACGTTCACGGTTACCTTCGACAACTTTCGCGTGTACACGAACAGTGTCACCAGGACGGAATGATGGGATATCTGTACGAAGTTGACCTTCAGTCAAGCTTTGGATTAATGGATTCATTTTATTCTCCTATCTTTGTCAATCTTGAGGAATCTTCCTCAGCGGATAAACTGTATTTTTGTGCGTCCATTACACACAAGATACAGTTTACCAAATTTCCACAAAAAAGTAAAGAAATTTATAGCAGAATTCCTAAAAAAATCGCAATCAAACCACCGAGGTAGGTCAAAGCTAAATAAGAATAAAATCCCTTCCTATCACTTAACAATCTTTGGAGTTCGTCATTCAAGGTCGAAAAAGTTGTCAAACCTCCACAAAATCCTGTTGCTAAAATAGCATAGACTTCCTTAGACTCCACATGATTGTAGAATAATCCAATTAAAAAACAACCTAGAAGATTGACTATGAGCGTTCCGAGGGGCAATTTAGAAGTTTGATTATAGCGGGAAAAGAAATAGCGTACGAGTGCTCCGAAACCACAAGCAATTGCAAGATAGACCATTACCATTTCTTCCTCCCTAGAAAATAAGCTAAGAGTAGGCCTCCACCGATGCTCAAAAGCAAATACAGGACTAAACTAAGATAACGCCCTGTATCAAGCAGCTTCACAGTATCAAGCATTAGGCTGGAAAAAGTTGTTAAACCTCCACAAAAGCCCGTCCCTAGTGCTAAAATCAAGCCCTTACTAGTCCCCTTATAGACCAGATATCCCTTGACAAGATAAATCAAGCAGAAAATTCCCAGATAGTTGACAAAGAGAGTGCCCCAAGGAAAGTCTGGACTGGCTGATAACCAAGTAGAAACAAGGTAGCGCACAAGTCCGCCCAACATAGCAGCTATAAAAATGCCTAGCGGATAAAATTGTTCTTTTTTCATTTGATATTCTGATTCTGATAATCACGCGAACGTTTGAGTATGTCCGAAAAAGTCGCGACAATAGTTTCCTGATAGCGCTTATCTCCTACACGACTTCTAACCTTTTCAAAAATAACCGCTTCTCTCTTGGTATCTAAAATCGGTTTACCTGAAGCTTTCTTATAGGCAACTACACCCTCAACCAAATGCATTCGTTCTTCTAAGAGCTTGACGATTTGGTCGTCGATTTGATCAATTTCTTGACGAATACTATCTAAATCCATACAGTCTCCTCCTTTATTTGAATTATTGTATCAAAAAGCCACCAAATAGGCTAGTAAAATCCTAACTCACGATAAGAAAAATGCACTGATTGATTACATCAGCGCACGTTTATACTTATCCTACTTTAGCAGCCAATTCTTCTGCGAATTGTTCCAAGCGCTCAATGTCTTCTTCCTCAGCAGAGAGATCAACTTTAACACATTCTGAACCTTTTTCTGCTCCTGTCGAAACAAAAACACGATCAAAGTCATCAACAGCCTTACAGAATTCATCGTAGAAGGTATCTCCTGAACCAACCACTCCGTAGATTTTGCCATTCAAGTTGAGATCTGCTAGGTCTTCGTAGAAGTCCATCATCTCATCTGGCAATTCTCCATCACCATAAGTATAGGTCGCAACGATAGCGATGTCTGCTTCCAAGAAGTCTGAAGCGTCAACAGTTGTACATTCATCAACATCAACATCCAAGCCCAAGTCACGTAATTTGTCTGCTACAATATCTGCAATTTCTTCGGTATTACCGGTCATACTGGCAAATACAATTTTTGCTAATACCATATCGTCCTCCTCAATTTATCTTTCTCCATTATATCACATCTTTTTCATTTTAAAAATAAAAATTCTTGTGCTACAATGAAATGAGAAAGAATTGAGGTTATTTATGGAAATTTGCCATCAAATTTTAGAAAAAATCAAAGAATACGACACGATTATCATTCATCGTCATATGAAACCAGACCCTGATGCCTTGGGAAGTCAGGTGGGTTTGAAAGCTCTTCTCAAACATCATTTCCCTGAAAAAACCATCAAAGCCGTTGGTTATGATGAACCAACTCTAACTTGGATGGCTGAGATGGATCTTGTTGAAGATAGTGCCTACCAAGGTGCCCTTGTCATCGTCTGTGATACAGCTAATACTGCTCGTATCGATGATAAGCGCTATCGTCAAGGTGATTTTCTCATTAAGATTGACCACCATCCAAATGATGATGTATATGGTGACCTATCTTGGGTGGATACTAGTTCAAGCAGCGCTAGCGAGATGATTACTCTATTTGCCCAAACAACCCAACTGGCCTTGTCAGATCGAGCTGCTGAGTTGCTCTTTGCAGGAATTGTTGGTGATACAGGTCGCTTCCTCTACCCTTCTACCACTGCACGGACTCTTCGCCTGGCTGCTTATTTGAGAGAACATAACTTTGACTTTGCGGCTCTCACTCGCAAAATGGACACTATGAGCTACAAAATCGCAAAACTTCAAGGCTACATCTACGACCATCTGGATGTGGATGAAAATGGCGCGGCGCGCGTTATCCTGAGTCAAGAAGTCTTGAAACAATTCAATGTTACCGATGCTGAAACTGCAGCCATCGTAGGTGCACCTGGACGCATTGACAGTGTGAGTCTTTGGGGAATTTTTGTAGAACAGGCTGATGGCCACTACCGCGTTCGCTTACGCAGTAAAATCCATCCTATCAATGAAATCGCCAAGGAACATGATGGTGGAGGCCACCCTCTAGCAAGCGGTGCTAATTCCTATAGCCTAGAGGAAAACGAAATCATCTACCAAAAGTTAAAAAACTTGCTTAAAAATTGATAAAATACTTGCCAAACTTTTCAGAATCTGATAGACTAGTATGGTAACAATCTATGGCTCGCAAAGAGACCATGGCAGAAAGGAAATATTGCAAAATGAAAAAAGATATCCATCCAGAATATCGCCCAGTTGTCTTCATGGACACAACTACTGGTTACCAATTCCTTAGCGGTTCAACAAAACGCTCTAACGAAACAGTTGAGTTCGAAGGCGAAACTTACCCATTGATCCGTGTGGAAATTTCATCAGACTCACACCCATTCTACACTGGACGTCAAAAGTTCACTCAAGCAGATGGACGCGTGGATCGTTTCAACAAAAAATACGGTCTCAAATAGTGATAAAAAGACAGCTTCGGCTGTTCTTTTTTGTTTCTTGAAATCAACTACTGTTTTTATGTTCAAAACTCAAAAAAACTTTGAACTCTAGCTAGCCACACAATGGTTTCTAGAGAACAAAGTTTTTTCTTGCCTAAAAAGTATAAAAGATATATACTAGCTATATATAGTATAGATTGGAGATATACCATGACTACATCACTTACTAAGCAATACAATTTTAAAATCAATGAATCATCAATGGAACAAGCTAGAGCTATCATCAAGGAAAAAGGAATGACTATGACGGATGCTATTAGTCTTTTTATCGAGCAGATTGTTCTCGAACAAGATTTGCCAATAAAAACTGCAGAAGATTTACACTGTGAACGATTGATTCAGGAGCTACAAGCCCAATCTGAACGCGCCTTAAGAGAATATGAATCCGGACAAGGAACTTCCCTAGATGACATGAGGCTACGATATGACTTATAAAGTGATTCTATCTACTGAAGTGAGTCAGGCAATTGACAGTATCCATAACTACATCAGCACTGTTCTTTTATCACCCCAGTCGGCTAAAAATACTGTAGCCAGAATTTTAGACGGCTTAAAAAGTTTAGAAACTTTTCCTGAAGCTGGCTTTGATGCAGATGAAAAAATAGGACTAAAAATCAACAGTAAGTACCCTACGCGAGGAAAAATTATCGGTCAGTATATCTTGCTTTACTTTATCGACCAAACTCAAAGAGCTGTTTTTCTTTCCCACTTATTCCACACCAAAAGTGACTATGTTACCTTGCTCCAAAGCAAAAATAACAAAAACTCAAAATCATCATTTTAATGTCCACCACTCTCTTAATAACCTTGTACTTATAAGGAACACAGTCTTCATTTTAACTAAAAAATAAAAAAACTTTGCACTCTAGCTAGCCACACAATGGTAACCAGAGTACAAAGTTTTTTTATCTGACAAGATTTAGTCTTCCTTATCTTGACTTTCAGTTCCTTTAACTGCTTTTTTAAATTCAGATAGCATTTTACCGATTGACTCGCCTAGTTCAGGCAATCGTTTTGGTCCGAAGATCAAGAGAGCTCCTAAAACGATAATAATCAATCCTGGTGCTCCTATATCACGTAAGATTCCCATTTCTCGCTCCTTTCTGCTTTCGTTTCATAATATATTTGCTGATAGCTATACTCAATTCATAGAGTAAAATCAAGGGGGCAGTCATTGCCAAATCGCTGACAAAGTCAGCTGGTGTCAAGATGACTGCAAGTACCAATAAGATAAAATAAGCATATCGGCGATAAGCAATCAACCATTCTGGTCCAATGAGTCCAATCGACGTCAAAAAAGCAATGATAACTGGCAATTCAAAAATCAATGCCAAAGGCAAGGTCGTTTGAAAAACAAAGGACAGATAATTTTGGGCGGTTAACTGCGTTTCAAATAATCCCTCTCCCAACCCTAATAAAACCTGAAGTAAGGCTGGTGTTACAAAGTAAAAACCAAAAGCCAGTCCAACTAGAAAACAAAGGAAACTAGCTGGAATATAAGCAAAAACTGCTCTAGCCTCTTCCTTCTTTAAACCGGGTTTAATGAAAGACCAGATGTGATAAATTGTGTAAGGCAGGGTAACGGTAAAGGCCATCAGACTAGCCAAACGTATGTAAATCCATAAAATATCATTGGGCCCTAAAACAATCAATTTTTGCTGAAAAGATTGGGTCACATACTGGTAAATCTGGTCTGCAAAAAGCAGAGAGACACAGAATACCAAAAAGAAACAAATGACTACTGCCAATAATCTCTTTCTAAATTCTACCAGATGTTCAACGATTGTCAATTCTTTTCTATCCATTTATTTTTCACCCTGTCTAAAAGTGACAATCAAGACAATGACAACAAAGATTAGCTGGCTAGTCAAACCCTCCCAACTTGGATAAATTCCAAGTAGGTCGATAGTTGGAAAGTCTGTCAGCAGGTGATTTGGTGCCATATTGGTCAACTGAAGAGCATGGACACTAACCCCCAGCATCTTGAAGGCTAGGGCATAAATCATCCAAGTCAGGATAAAGAAGACCTTATGTGGCAGGAAGAATTGACTGGCCTTGTTCATCACAAGGGCAATAATTATCAGAACCAGTAAGGCAAGTGAAATTCCCAAGACAAATTCAAAGCTAGAAATCCTTGGTAAAATCCCAACATAAAAGAGAATGGTTTCTGCTCCCTCACGGAAAACAGCTAGAAAACTGAGAGCAAACATGGAAATAAAAGATCCTGTCTTAGTCACTGTTTCCATTTGTGACTCCATAAAGGTATTCCATTTTTTGACTGAGGATTTGCTGTGGAGCCAGATTCCAATCAAAATCATCATAGCTACTGCAAAAATCCCCACTGCTCCTTCTATGATTTCTCGATTGGAGCCTGATGTTACTGCTGGAAAGGCTATTTGCAGGATGAAAGCAATGACCAGACTGGCCATAATTCCAGTGATAGAACCACCATAAACCCACTTGAGCCCTTTTCGCATCTTGGCTGCTTTCAAGGTCGTCACCAAGGCCATGACGATTAAGAGGGCCTCTACTCCTTCTCTTAGAAGAATCAGCATAGCATCAAAGGCATTGTAACGTGCGCTAGTATCAATTTGTGATAAATCTGCTATCAGTTTTTCTAATTTTTCTTGGTATTCCTTCTCACTTCCCTTGACCATAATCACAGGACTTTCACTTTCCACTCGTGTATAGAGGGAAGGATTGGTCGTGCTAACAGAACCCTCAATCGTTGGCCAAATGGTAATAAATTCCTTCATACTGGCTACTCCTAATGCTTGGTCACCAGCTTGGAATTGTTCCAAAGCCTTCTTCAAAAGGGCAATACCATCTTTAAGACTCAAATCAGAAGATGCTTCTGCAACTTCTTTTCCACTCACAAAATCATCAATAGCCTTTTTTAAGTCCTCAAAGGAAGTCTGGATGGAGTTGAAATCTGTAGGCTCGGTTTCCATACTACTACGCAAGAAAGAAATAGCTGTTTCAACACGGCCATAATGGGCTGTACTATTGTCACGAACCACACTTTCATTGATAGTCCAAGTGGAATTCATTTTCTTAAAGGCTTCACGAACCTTTTCCAAATCTTTGGAGGCAATGGCCTGTTCCAAAGCTTCAAAACGAGGACTTAGGCGGTTGACCAATTTTTCCTTTTCCGCATCTAGGTCAATAGGATTTTGTTCTTTTTCAAAGGCTAATAAGGCTGAAGAAATTTCGGTGAGTTTATCTTCAGTAATCTCTCCAGATAGAGCTAACTTTTTCTTAACAACCTTACCAGCCTCAGAACTGCTGTCTTCTACTCTTTCGAAGTCTGATGCCATCTCTTGAACAAGTTTCTGAGCCTCAGATTGATTCCCATTTTTGACCGCTTTAGAAGCATCTGTGATTTTCACAAAGTAAGAACTCAAGCTTTCTTGGGCACCTGCTGGGGAAAGAATTAAAAATGACAAAGCTAAAACTAGTAACCAGCTTTTAGCCTTCCAATAATTTCTGACCAACGTAGCCTCCTTTCTCCACACCACCAAAGCAAGCAAAGAGTCCACTACCGATGTGAGTGATGTATTCATTCATCTTATCAGTAGCACCTAGATTGGTTTGAACCTTGACAAAGTTATCAGGATCCTTCTGGAAAGAAATGAAGAGCAAGCCTGTATCAAACTGGCCAGTCTTTTCATCAATCCCATCTGAGTAAGAATAAGAACGACGTAAAAGTGGCTTATCCACTTCTTTGGCCAAACGAACATGCGAATCATCAGGCAAAAGACTCAAATCCACTTCATCAAACTCATTCTTCTTACCAAAGGGGGCACCACTTTCCTTATAACGGCCAAATGTATTTTCTTGTTCTTCGAGACTAGTGCGATCCCAGGTCTCTAAAAACATTTGAATCCGACGGACTGCCATATAAGAACCATGTTCCATCCAGTCCTTACTATCAGCCCAGATAACACGGTCAAAGTCTTGCTCCTTGGTTGGATTTGCTGTCCCATCTTTAAAACCAAAGAGGTTACGCGGAGTCTCCATTCGATCTCCGATGGCAGCAAAACCAGACTGACTCCAACGAAGGGTCACTGCATTTCTCCCCTTACGAATGAGATTTCGAATAGCATGAAAGGCAACCTGCTCATCATCTGCACAGGCCTGGATGACAATATCCCCACCAGTATATTTTTCACGCAATTGCTCCTTAGGAAAAGGCGGCAAATCCCTAAACACTTGAGGACGCTTGTTTTCCAAGTTCATCTTTTTCAAGAAACTGGCAGACACACCAAAAGTCAGAGTCAAGCGATGCGGGTTAAGCCCGACTGTCTCCCCAGTATCGCTAGGAGGTAAGAGAGCATTCTGTCCATCTTTTTTGACCAATTCCCCCTCAACCAACTTAGCACTATAATCCGTCCAATCCTTGAATAGTTGGATAATCTTATCTCTATCCGTCGTATGCAAGTCCAAAACGACAAAATAGATATTCTTTTGCATGGGCGTACTAATCCCTGCTTGATGCTTGCCATAAAAAGCAATTTTTTCATTTCCGTACGAGATTTTTTCCTGACTTCCTAGCTTAGGTGCGAAAAAAGCAGAAGCACCAGAGAGTCCTAGCGCTAAACCAGCCCCTCCAATCCCTGCTTTTTTTAGAAATTCTCGACGGTCCATTTTCTTCTCAAAAAACTTTTCGTCTTTTTCAGTCATGACTCTTATTCTCCACTAAGAAATTTACCCATTTGTGACAGAGGTTCACCAAGTTTTGTCACAGCTTCTGACAATTCTTTGGTATCTTCTTTTGTCAAATCAGTATAGAGTTTGTAGTGTTCCTTATCTGTCATGTGTTTATCCAACAAACTATTGACAGACTTGAAGTCTGCTTCCAATTCTTTAACTAGGTTAGCATCTGATTTTTCAAGTAAAGGTTTAAAGAGTTGGAAAATCTTCTCAGCACCCTCAATATTGGCACGGAAGTCATACAAGTCTGTATGAGAATAAATTTCCTCTTCCCCTGTAATCTTGCTTGTTGCCACTTCGTTAAGCAAGTCAACTGCCCCAGTCAGCATAACCTTGTAGTCCACATCAACAGTTGCAATCTTAGCTTTCAATTCCTTGATATCATTGACCAACTGATCGCCATAGCTTTCAGTCCCTTTAGTTGTATTGTCTTCCCAAAGAATACGCTCAATACGGTGGAAACCTGACCAGCCTTCCTCTGTCTTGTTTTCATCCATGTAGTCTGCTAAACGGAAGTCAATCTTGACATCTGACTCACCAAAACTCTCGGCAATCGGTTCTGAACGCTCATAAGACATACGAATCAGTGGATAGACCTTCTTAGCTTCTTCTAACTTACCTTCTTTCAAAAGTTTGACAAAGCCTTCCGTATCTGTCAAGAGTTTATCGATTTGCTCTTGCACAAAAGTCTTATAGTCAGCAGTGGCCTTATCAAGCATTTTTTGCTTGTCTTCAGACAAGGCTGTCACCTTAGATGAATCGGTTGTATCTGCTGATTTTTCAAACCTAACAGCACAAGCTGTCAATAGCAAGGCTGAAGATAAAAGGACAAAACCTAGTTTTTTCATTGTATACTCCTAGTGGTTCAGGAAACCTGAATTAATTTTATACTCTTCAAAAATCAAATTCAAACCACGTCAGCGTCGGCTTGTCGTACTCAAGTACTGCCTGCGCCTAGCTTTCTAGTTTGCTCTTTGATTTTTATTGAGTATTACGTTTCATTATACCATGTTTTCACTAATTTTTCAATAAATTTTCAGAAAATTTAATGTTATGAATAGCATTACAAATGTAAAAAACTAAGCCTAGGACAATCTCCAAAGCTTAGTTTGATGTAATTCTTAATTTCCAGCGTAATATTTTTGAATTCCTTTAATAATGCCTTCAACTAACTTATCTTGGTATTGATCACTACGGATTCGTTGGTTTTCTTCTGGATTATCCATATAACCCAACTCCAATAACACAGCAGGTTTCGCAGTCTCACGAAGAACAGCGAAGGTGGCTTGCAGAAGCCCAGCATCTCTAGCACCTGTCTCGGTCAAGAGAGAGGAGTGAAGGTCAGCTGCCAAACGATTACTTTCACTCATTCGGTCTGGATTATTGTGCCAGTACTGGTTAATCTTGCTCGGGTAACCTGCATCTTCCTTATAAGAATAAGTCTGTATTCCCAGATTCAGTGTTGTGTCATTCCCAGTAGCGTTAAAATGAATACTAATAAAGAAGTCTGCATTCGTCTTATTTACCATACGAGAACGCTCCGTCACAAAGTCAACATCCACATCACTATCACGAGATGTTAGAACTGTATAGCCAAGTTCTTCTAAACGTTTCCGTAATTTACGAGAGACCTGTAGATTCAAATCTTTTTCAGCTATTCCATAATAGTAAGCGCCCGAATCACGTCCACCATGCCCAGGATCTAGGAAGATAGTTTTAGTATAGCGCCCCTTTTCAAATCCTTTTGGAAGTTCTTGCACCCATTTACCATTATCTTTGAAAAAATGACTACTTCCATCAATAGTATAAGTTCCAGTGACATAAACGCCATCTTCTTTAAGATAATACCATGCTTTATAATCTTGATCATAAAGCCACTCTTTGTGAGCCATGTAGCCATCAGATTTTAGATAGTAAGAGCCAACCCATTGCTGTTCAGCATAGTGTCCGCCTGGCTTAAGATAAAACCAGCTAGAGTAGTTAGGATCGTACACCCATTCTTTATCTGCCATAGCCCCACTGGATTTCAGGTAATAATTTCCCTTCCAGGTATTAGCCATCATGACACCATTTTGATCAAATGCATACCATTTACCATTGATTTGACTCCATTGGTTAGACAGATATTTTCCTGAGCCATTGGCGTAGTACCACTTGTTAGCCATCTGATACCAGCTATTTTCAAGTAAGTAACCATCCTTATCAAATAGGTAGCCCTCATAAAGAGTATCTGTAAATTTGACACCTGTTTGACTATAATAAGTCCACTTCCCGTCTTCTTTTACCCAACCAGTTTGTAGCTTAGACTCAGTAGGAAGAGTTGGCTTTGTCTCCTGCTTACTCGAACTAGGAGTCGTTGGCTGATTTTCTGTAGCTACTTGAAAAGGACTTGCAGAGCTAGTAGTTGAACCACCGATAGAGTTATTCGTAGGATGACTAGTATCATTAGCTAAAACTGTTTGGCTAGTGAATCCAAGAAGAGTCAGAGCAAGAATCGTAAATTTCTTATATGATTTCATTTATTTAACCTTTCTAGGGAAATGGAATCCCTGTGTTATTGAGTTATTTGACTTCCTTGATGAAGGAGTTTTTATTATAACTTTCTCTTTATATTATACACTAAATGCAATCAAATATGACAAAAACTGCTAATACATCTTATTTTTTATGTCACTGAAAAAAGTAAAATCTGTGTATCTGGTTTCTACTTTATATTTGGATTTACTATGTACAAGGGAGATGTTATAATAAAAATAGGAGGAGATAAAATGAACCAAAAAGCTAAAGCCTTTACACTTGCTACAGTTCTAGCACTTTCATTGTTAGGAGCTGGAAGTCTTGCACCACAATCCGTTGCTGCTAATGATAGGCTGGTTTCCACTCAAGAAATCAATGGTCAATCCTACCATATCTTAAACTCTGAGGTCACTAGTACTTCTGCTGGTACTACTCTAGTTGGGATTGAAGGGACTTTCTTAACGCCAGATAAACAAGCAATCTTAGATCGTATCAACTCTATTCGAAAAGAGGCTGCAGATGAAGGTCTAGTTACTAGCTATGTTCCCATCAAATGGTCAACGGCCCTAGAGAAAACAGCCTTTGTTCGTGCAGCAGAAGCTTCGATCACCATTGATCACACACGCTTGTCTAGTAAGGACATTTGGAGCGCTTGGCCTTCAGGAAATTTCTCCCTTTCAGAAAATTTGGCTTGGAACTACAATGGATTTATGAAGGCCATCCAGCAATGGTATGATGAAAAAGCCGATTATGTTAAATCTCGTAGTGGTGTCAGTGTTACAGGTCAAACTGGACACTATAAATCCTTAATTGATCCAAAGCTGACCTATATGGGGCTTGCAGCCTTTGAAAACCCTGTCACTCAAAATGGATGGATTACCGTTGCACAAAGTTTCGGAACAGCATCTGGTGGCTCTGAAGAATTAGCTGGTGGTTATGGAAAGGCCATTCAATATACAGAAGCAAATTCTTCTCAGACTCAAACATTTGCAACTAAGGCGAATCTTTTTGACAAAGACTTAAAGGCTATCGGAACTCATAAAACCAAAAATGAAAATACAAATTCAAGTCAGAAAAATGGGTTCAATCATTCCCAATACTTCGGAAGTTGGATTCAATCAAACGGACGTTGGTGGTTTAAACACAATGACGGCTCATACACGAGTAATGGATGGGAAAAAATAAATAGAACTTGGTATCGCTTTGACAACTCTGGCTGGATGCAAACAGGCTGGGTGAAAGACGGTAGCTGGTACTATCTCGACGGTTCAGGCGCTATGAAGACTGGTTGGCTCAAAGATAATGGTAGCTGGTACTACCTTCAAGATTCAGGTGCTATGAAAACAGGCTGGATGAAAGTATCTGGCAAATGGTACTATGCCTATAATTCAGGTGCACTCGCAATCAATACGACTACACCTGACGGTTACCGTGTTAATTACAATGGGGAATGGGTAGGATAATTTAACACACCAAAAAGACTCTATACTATCTCACAGTGAGTAATCTTCACTTTCAGATAGTATAGAGATTTTTATTTACCTAGTATAGCTCTTATCTTAGACGTTTATAACAAACTGAAACAAGAACAAGACAAAAGCACCTCGTAAAAAGTACTGCAAGTTGCTCATACCTTTTTGAGGTGCTTTTTGATATGAGCCCATGTTTTTCAATAGGATTGTACTCAGGTGAGTAGAGAGGAAGAGGTAAAAATTTATGCCCAAACTCTTCACATAAAAGTTCTAGCTTCCCCATTCTATGGAATCTTGCATTATCCATAATAATAATAATAATAACTGATGGTGTATTTAATGTTGGTAAGAGAAACTTCTGAAACCAAGCTTCAAAAAAGTCGTTCGTCATCGTCTCTTCGTAGGTCATTGGAGCGATTAACTCACCATTCATTTGTTAACCCTGCAACCAAAGAAAATCCTCTGATATCTTCTTCCAGATACTTTACCTCTTATTAACTGACCTTTTAATGAGAGACCATATTCTGGATAAAAATAAGTATCGAATCCTGTTTCATCAATATAAACAGGTGCTAGGTGCTTTAAATTATTAAATTTTTTAAGAAATAAGGCTACTTTTTCTGGGTCTTGTTCATAGATAGTATAGTACTTTATGGTTACCGAACAAGTCTAATGAAAAAATTCTGATGATAGTTCTAAATCTCAATAACCGCTTGGGTTCCATGATCCAACTCCAGCAAGACATCTATACTTGTATAGAAAATCCTGCCCTGAATAAGGAGATGTAAATATTTCTTTCCTCCAAAATGGTCATAGTTTTGCTGGCAAATCTAACATATCATGGATAAATTAACAAGTGATTTCTGAATTGCTAAACATTTTCTTTTCTTATAGCATATTTTCAGATTTTCTCTTTGAGAAAGATATTTACAAGAAAAAGGTTCGTTTTTTGTCTATTTTCAAAAAGTCTTAAAACTAAATTGAAAGAATTTGGTAAATTCCCAAACTAAGTTCCACCGCTAATCCAAGTGGAAGTTAGTCTGATAAAAATCCTAAAAACCAGTGGAAATCCGTGTCAGGGTAAGTTCCACTGGTTTTAAATATGCTTGATTTTATTGTTTTTGTAGCCGAAAGGAATCGAAAAAAAGAGCGCACAAAATCCCCTCATCTGAAAGCGTTTCAGATTAAGTTCCGCTATGGTGGAAGTTAGTGTGAGACGTTTGAATAGGGTTTTAGGTTAGTTTTTAGAACTTATGTTGGAGTAATGTAGACGACTGACAGACGTCTTCTGCAGGTATTTTAGAAATGCCGAGAAGCTTAGGAATTTCTTCTCCATAAGTAAAGGCAAAGAGTTCATAAGCTGACTTTCCATTCAAAGCAGCACGTTTGACGCTGTTGACATGAGAGCAGACGAGATTGATGTCCTCTTGAGTTAAGTTGTCAAAGGAAATTCCCTTTGTTAGGATGTCGCGAATCAAGGTGTGATTTTTCTCGATTCTCCCTTTCTGGTCAGAGCGATTAGGGTCACAAAAGAAGAGTTTACTCTCTCCTCGCACATCCATTTCGATGTCATCAACCCTTGCAAACTCTCCACCATTATCGGTAAGAATGACAGGGAAGAGTTGGAAGAAATCTTTGTCAGCTTGGTGAAGAGTGTTCTTGATGTCATAGAGGTGTTTGGTAACCTCAAGGGCAGTTTTATTATCCAGCAGTCTAGCGAAGATACAGTTACAGAAAGATAGATTGAAGGTGAGTAGGACTTTACCTCCCATTCTGCCCATAACGGTATCCATTTCTAGCCAAGAGTCTAGTTGATTAAGGGTTAAATAATTTAGGAAATCCTCATAGGAACGGCCTTTTTTAGCTTCTTTAGGGATGGGAGGTAGCTTACTTTTTCTTCGTTCTTTAAATTTAACGGCTCTGGTTAGGTCAATAGGAGCGATAGACAGGTAACCTTTTCGGATGTGTCGATAGACAGTTGAGGAGCTGACATCAAGATTGTGAGTTTTGAGGATATGATAGATGTGTTGTCCCTTTTTAACACCATCAGAAATGACTTTGTCCATGTCCCAGAAGGTCTTAGAATTGAGGGGAGTTCCTTCACGAGCTTCTACAAGAGTTTGTTCGTATTGTTTTTGAGCTTGTTTAGCGAGGTAGAAGATTTTTTTAAATCCACAATTTTGTCTTCTTTTAGGACAGCCGTTACAGACAAAGGGAGCCTTGTCGAGTAGAGGGCAAGGAAGGTTATGGCCTGTAGACTCTCGGACTTGTCTGTTTCGTTTGACTTCTTTGGAAACAGTAGTCGGGTCTTTTAGAATAAGTTGCCCGATCGCTTTGAAGGTTTCACCGCGCTCTAAGCCCAGTTGGATATCATTACGGTCTGAAAGGGTAAGATGTTTATGTTTTGTCATAGTAGACCTCATTTCTAACTCAAACGTCTCACACTTAATTCCACCATAAAAATCCGTTTTAGACTAACTTCCACTTTGGATAGGCAAGTGGAAGTTACTTTGAGAAGTTAGCATTGAAAGAATTTTTAGAAAATTTTTGCTTTTCTCTTTACAGTTTAAAAAAATTCTGCTATAATAGCTCATGTAATAAAATATGACAATAAAAGGAGAACGATATGACATCTGCTAAAGAATATATCCAAAGCGTGTTTGAAACTGTAAAAGCTCGTAACGGGCACGAGGCTGAATTCCTCCAAGCTGTTGAAGAATTTTTCAACACTTTAGAACCTGTATTTGAAAAACACCCTGAGTATATCGAAGAAAATATCTTGGCACGTATTACTGAGCCTGAGCGCGTGATTTCTTTCCGTGTTCCTTGGGTTGACCGTGATGGAAAAGTTCAAGTAAACCGTGGCTACCGTGTTCAATTCAACTCAGCTGTTGGACCATACAAAGGCGGACTTCGTTTCCATCCAACTGTAAACCAAGGGATCTTGAAATTCCTCGGATTTGAACAAATCTTTAAAAATGTCTTGACTGGACTTCCTATCGGTGGAGGTAAAGGTGGATCAGACTTCGATCCTAAAGGTAAAACAGATGCTGAAGTGATGCGCTTCTGCCAAAGCTTCATGACTGAATTGCAAAAATACATTGGGCCATCACTTGATGTACCTGCTGGTGATATCGGTGTTGGTGGACGTGAGATTGGTTACCTTTACGGTCAATACAAACGCCTTAACCAATTTGATGCTGGTGTCTTGACTGGTAAACCTCTTGGATTTGGTGGTAGCTTGATTCGTCCAGAAGCAACTGGTTACGGTTTGGTTTACTACACTGAAGAAATGCTCAAAGCTAACGGTAACAGCTTTGCTGGTAAGAAAGTGGTTATTTCAGGTTCTGGTAACGTAGCTCAATACGCTCTTCAAAAAGCGACTGAACTTGGTGCAACTGTTATCTCTGTATCTGACTCAAACGGCTATGTCATCGATGAAAATGGTATCGACTTCGATCTTTTGGTTGACGTTAAAGAAAAACGTCGCGCTCGTTTGACTGAGTATGCTGCTGAAAAAGCAACTGCTACTTATCATGAAGGTTCTGTATGGACTTACGCTGGAAACTATGACATTGCGCTTCCATGTGCGACTCAAAACGAAATCAACGGTGAAGCAGCTAAACGTTTGGTTGCTCAAGGCGTTATCTGTGTATCTGAAGGTGCCAACATGCCAAGCGACCTTGATGCCATCAAAGTCTACAAAGAAAATGGTATCTTCTACGGACCTGCAAAAGCTGCCAACGCTGGTGGTGTAGCCGTTTCAGCACTTGAAATGAGCCAAAATAGTCTTCGCCTCTCATGGACTCGTGAAGAAGTTGATGGACGTCTCAAAGACATCATGACAAACATCTTCAACACAGCTAAAACAACTTCAGAAACATACGGTCTTGATAAAGACTACCTTGCAGGAGCAAACATTGCTGCCTTTGAAAATGTAGCAAATGCTATGATTGCACAAGGTATTGTTTAAGATTTATTTTCTCAATCCTCAATCGCTCTGATTGGGGATTTTTAGTTGAGTTAAACAGTTGGAAAATTCTAATTTCATTTCATTTAATTAAATGAAATGAAATAAAAACCAAACAAATTGATTTCGGAATTCAAACCAATTTCTAACAATGTTTTATAAAACTCGGTGGACTATTCTAAATTCAATCTATTTTATACTCTTCGAAAATCTCTTCAAACCACGTCAGCGTCGCCTTACCGTATGTATATGATACTGACTTCGTCAGCTCTATCCACAACCTCAAAACAGTGTTTTGAGCAGCCTGCGGCTAGCTTCCTAGTTTGCTCTTTGATTTTTATTGAGTATTACTTACTCGCCAACTTTTTTATACAAAAAGAAAAACCGCTACTCCTAAGAATAACGGTTTAATCATGTTTTTAAGCTACTAATGTAGTCGCTCTATTATTTAAGAGTAACTGAAGCTCCAGCTTCTTCCAATTTAGCTTTGATTTCTTCAGCTTCTGCAGTTGCAACGCCTTCTTTAACAAGTGCTGGTGCACCGTCAACAAGTTCTTTAGCTTCTTTAAGACCAAGACCTGTGATTTCACGTACAACTTTGATAACGCCAACTTTTTTGTCGCCTGCAGATGTCAATTCAACGTCGAATGAATCTTTAGCAGCACCAGCGTCAGCAGCACCAACCGCAGCAACAGCTACAGGAGCAGCTGCAGTTACACCAAATTCTTCTTCGATAGCTTTTACAAGGTCGTTCAATTCAAGGATTGAAGCTTCTTTAATTTCAGCAATAATGTTTTCAATGTTCAATGCCATTGTTATTTCCTCCAAATATGTTTTTAAATTTATAATAGATTTTTCGTAGCTAAGCTACGCTGCGTAGCTTAAGATTAAGCTGCGTCTTCTTTGCTTTCTGCAACCGCTTTGACTGCAAGAGCAACGTTGCGCACTGGCGCTTGAAGTACAGAAAGGAGCATAGAAAGAAGTCCTTCGCGATTTGGAAGAGTTGCAAGAGCAAGAATCTCTTCTTTAGATGCGACAGCGCCTTCGATTGCACCACCTTTGATTTCAAGTGCTTCAGCGTTTTTAGAAAAGTCGTTCAAGATTTTCGCTGGTGCGATAACATCTTCGTTAGAAAATGCTACTGCAGATGGTCCAACAAATACTGATGCAAGTTCTTCAAGACCAGCTTTTTCAGCTGCACGACGCAAGATTGAGTTTTTAATGACTTTGTACTCAACTTCGCTTCCACGAAGCTCACGACGAAGAACTGTATCTTGCTCAACTGTCAAACCACGAGCGTCTACAACGACGATAGATGCAGCAGCTTTCATTTTTTCAGCTACTACGTCAACTAGTTCCGCTTTTTTAGCAATAATTGCTTCACTCATTAGTGTGTTCACCTCCGTAATTATTTTGCTTGGGGAATTTTTCCAAAAGAAAAACGCGCCCAAACCTAGACACGAAAGTACAATACGCTTCTTTTTACATGATACGTTTTGTCCTCGGTAGGATCCTTATGAGTCGAGCTCCCCTACTGTCTTAGGCAGTTTTTTCAAACCGTATATAAGTATAGCATAGTCAAAAAAAGAATGCAAGATTTTTGCAAACTTTTTTTAAATTTTTTTCGTTATTTTTCTTTTAAAGTTCTACTGTCAGGACTTGACCTTGCTTAACAACCTGTTCTCCAGCAATATAGACATCATCTACATCACTGGATTTAACAGCATAGACGAGATGAGAAAGCATGTTTTCCTGAGGTTGGAGATGAATTTTCCCTTGTGGTTGAATGACGAGAAAATCTGCCTGTTTACCTACTTCTAGGCTTCCTATCTGATTTTCCATCCCTAGAACCTTAGCCCCTTCGATTGTCAGTGCCTTAAGGGCTATTTCGATTGGGAATTGGCTAGCATCTCCACTCTTCATTTTCTGTAGGAGAGCGGCGGTCCGTCCTTCCTCAAACATGTCTAAATTATTATTAGAAGCGACCGAGTCAGTCGCAATTCCTACTGCTATTCCTGCTTTTTGCAGTTGGATGATGGGAGCAATACCTGATGCCAATTTGAGGTTACTGATAGGATTGTGGGCAATAGACACTTGAGAAGTTGCCAAGCGTTCAATTTCTCGCTCCTTTAATTCGACCCCGTGAGCAAAGACAGACGGATGATCTAAGTAACCCAGTTCTTCTAGAAAAGCAAGGGGGCGTTTGCCGTAGCGTTTCAGGAGAATGCCTGACTCCTCCTTGGTCTCTGCTACATGGATATGGATGGAAATACCCAGTTCTTTTGCCATGTCTAAACTCGCTTGTAGCAAATCTTTACTACAGCTGTAGGGAGAATGTGGGGACACCATCACCTTGAAATTTGGATTTTTATATCCAATAATTTCTTCAATGATTGCTCGAGTTCTAGCAATGGTCTCAGCAGTTGTCTCCGCCTCAGAAGAAAAAAGAGTAGGAGAAAAATAACAACGCATCTTGGAAGATTTCACTGCCTGGTAAATCTGCTCAATATCTACACCATTGGGATTATACATATCGTTAAAGGTTGTTGTTCCCGACTGGAGCATCTCTGTCAGAGCTTCTTTGACCGCCTTGGTAGTCATGTCGGGAGTAAACTCAGCTTCTGCAGGCCAAATATAGTCATTGAGCCATTCATGGAGATTGCTATCATCTCGAATTCCTCTCAATCCTGTCATAGCAGAATGGGTGTGGCAATTGACCAACCCAGGCATAATCCAGGCTCCCTGATAGTCTATAATCTGCTCAGCTTGATCTAAAATCTCTGGCTTCTCTTGACCGACATAGACGATTTGAGAATCCTTAACTGCTAAGATTCCATCCAAATAAACATGGAAATTTTGGTCACAAGTCACGATATTTACATGCTGGTAGACTTTCATACTAGGCTCCTTTTCTAAAAAATAATTTACAGTGAATAATTTTTCTAGCTATTGTAACAAAAAAGTCACCCGAAGGCAACTTTTTTCGTTCATAAACTTTCAAAAGAGAATGGATTATTCAGAGCTAAAAGCGGCAGCTTGCTGCATTTGGTAATACTTGCCCTTCTTAGCCATAAGGTCCTGATGGTTCCCATACTCAACAATATCACCATCCACTAAGACTAGAATCATATCCGCATCCTGAATGGTTGACAAGCGGTGGGCAATGATAAAGCTTGTGCGCCCCTTCATGAGTTTAGCAAAGGCATCCTGTACCAGCACTTCTGTCCGCGTATCGATGGATGAAGTTGCTTCGTCTAAGATAAGAATCTTTGGAATAGCCAAAAAGACTCGCGCTATGGTCAAGAGCTGAGCCTGACCGACAGAGAGAGATTCTCCAGCATTTTCCAACTTGGTATCGTAACCCTGTGGCAACTGTTGGATGAAAAAATCTGCATTGGCTGCTTTGGCAGCAGCAATCACTTGCTCCCGACTAGCATCAGGATTGCCAAAGGCAATATTGTCATGAATAGTTCCTTGTTTGAGCCAGGTTTCTTGGAGCACCATGCCAAACTGCTGTCTCAATGATGCTCGGGTATAGTCGTAAATGGAACGACCGTCCAGCAAGATATCTCCCGAGTTAATGGGGTAAAATCGCATAAGGAGATTGATAAGGGTTGATTTGCCAGCACCTGTCGGACCAACAATGGCAACCTTGCTACCAGCTGGAATAGCGATAGATAAGCCCTTAATCAAAATCTTTTCAGGATTGTAGCCAAAAGAGACATGTTTAAAGGAAATAGCTCCCTTAACTTGGTCACTGGTCAAGACCGCCTTGCCTGTTTCAGCCACCTCAGGACTTTCTAAGACAGCATAGACGCGCTCTGCACAAGCCAGAGCGCTTTGCAACTCGGCTAAAACAGAAGAAATATCATTAAAAGGCTTGGTGTATTGCTGAACATAATTCAAAAAAGTCACTAAGCGTCCAATGGTCAAGGTGGAACCCATCATGATACGATAAGCTCCTACTCCAGCTAGAAGGGCATAAATGAGCGCATTTACAAAGCGAGTCGAAGGATTGACCGTTGAAGAATAAAAGATGGCTGACTGAGAATAACCTGCATAGTTGTCATTAGCCTCACGCAGCCGTTGGATAAATTCTGCCTGAGCATTAAAGGACTGGATAATGGTCTGCTGGCTAAGAGATTCTTCAATCAACTGAGTTTGAATCCCCCTTGTCTCTGTTTGCTTTTGGAAGAGATGATAGGATCTCTTGGCAATAAAGCGTGAAATCACCATAGACAGTGGCGTCAACAGCAAGACCAAAAGAGTCATGAGGAGATGAATTTGAAGCATGGCTAAAATACTAACCAAAATCATCAAGACACCAATGAAAAATTGGTTAAAAATCATGGTCAAGCCAGCTGCCAACTGTTCGATATCGGTAGTTACACGACTAACCATCTCCCCACTACCTTGCCGATCCACAAAAGCAATCGGTAAACGATGGAGCTTATAGATGATTCGCTCTCGCAAGTCTTTGGTATAAGAGAAGATTAGACGATTATAAAGAAGAGGATTGGCCCATTGTACCAGTGTATTTCCTATGACCACCAAGATCATCTGGAGAAAAATCTGCCAAAAAACTGGTGAAGAACCAGCCACCAGAACCTGGTCAATGACCTGCCCAATCAAGATAGGTAGGTAAATTGATAAGCCAACTTGGGCAATAGTTCCTAGAAAGGCTAGGAAAAGGAGGAAGGGATGGCTTGCTAAATCTACGGCTAAACGTTTGAGCGTCTGGTTTGCAGTTTGTCGTCTCATGCTAGTCCTCCTTTCCATGTTGAGATGCATTGATTTCACGATAAACTTGACTGGATTTCATCAAGTCCTCGTGCTTGCCGATAGCTAGGAGCTCTCCTTTTTCTACGAGGAGAATCTGGTCAGCCATCTGTAAAGTCGAGGTTCGTTGAGAAATCAAGATTAAACTTGTATTTGGCAGGTTTTCTCGGATAGCTTTCAAGAGCTTGGACTCAGTAATGGTGTCAAGGGCCGAGGTCGCATCATCTAGGATGAGAAACGGACCCTGCCGCAAGACTGCTCGTGCGATAGACAGCCTTTGTTTTTGACCGCCCGAGAAATTTCGCCCTCCTGCCTCAACTAGAGCATCCAAGAGTCCTTCCTTATCACTGACAAAATCCTTGGCTTGTGCAATTTCCAAGGCCTGCCAAAGCTCTTGGTCAGTTACTTCTTGATGTAAACCTAGAGTCAGGTTGGAACGAATGGTTCCTTTAAAGAGCTCGACCTTTTGAGGTACATAGGCAATCCAAGACCGCCACTGCTCCAAATTAAGAGGACTACGTCCATTTTGATAAAGGTCAATGTTCCCCTTGTCTGCTGGATAAAGTCCAAGGATGAGTTGCACCAAACTTGATTTACCAGAACCCGTTCCCCCAATGATACCCAGGATTTGCCCTTGCTTCATATCAAAGGAAATATCTCTCAGAGAAGGCTGGGCCGCATCAGGATAGGTAAAGGTCAGTTCTTGAACTTGTAAAACCTGATCACTGGTAGCTTGCTTTTGTTCTAATTCTGAATGGATATCTTCTGGAACCTCGGCAAAGACTTCCTCAATTCGCTTAGCTGAGATATAGGACTGGTTGAGAGAATTTATCAGCATGGCTAGCTTGACCAATTCCACCAAAATCTGTAGGAGATAATTAATAAGGGCAATGAGAGCACCTTGACTGAGCAATCCTCCCTGAATAGAAATATATCCCTGCCAGATAATAACGAGGAGAGTTCCATTGACAATCAAATAGGTCAGAGGTGTTAATAAACTAGACCAGAAACCTGTTTTCTCTTGTAATATAGCATAGACTTGGTTAAGGGTTTGAAAAATCTGTAACTCTCGTTTTTCTTGCCCAAAAGCACGAATAACCCGCATCCCTTGTAATTGCTGACGTGTTTCCTGAACCAGTTGGTCCGTTTTCTTTCTGAGACTACTGTAGAGAGGATTGACCAACCTAGAAAGACCTACAATGACGACGGTCAAAATGATAACCATGACCAAGAACCAGAAAGTCAGCTCAGCCGAGATGCGATAAGCCATAAAAATGGCTCCAAAAACGATAATAGGTGCTCGCAAAAAGAGGCGCAGGAATTGATTGATACCAGTCTGAATCTGATAGGTGTCCGAAGTCAAGCGAGTCACCAAACTAGAAGTGGTCAGACGGTCTCTGCTATCCTTGGGCAAGGAAAGAATATGACGATAAAGGTCGTTTGTCAGTTCTTTGGCAAAACCAACCGCAGCCTTGGCTGAGTAAAACTGGGCTATTAAGGCCACTACAACGCCAATCCCTGCAAAGATAAGGAGCAGGCCAATCTGCATCCAGAGATGTCCTTGATCTCTCTGGGGCAAGGATTGGTCAACAATCCCTGCAATCACCATGGGAACAAGAAGCTCAAACACAGCTTCTAATAGCTTGAACAAGGGGGATAAAATGGATTCCTTGATGTAGGGTTTAAAGTAAGATAGTAAGTGTTTCATAAATCCCTTCTATTCTTATTCTGAAAATGAAGAAAGTGGGAAGCACCCACCCTCTCTGTTTTATTTGTTTAAGTAAGGCAATAGATATCCATATCCTGCTTTTTCCATCTCATCCTTGGCCACAAAGCGTAAAGAAGCAGAATTGATACAGTAACGGAGGCCGCCTAACTCCCGAGGTCCATCTGTGAAAACATGACCTAGGTGAGCATTGCCTGACCGAGAACGAACCTCGATTCGCTCCATTCCATGACTGAGATCCTTGTAATAATGAATCAATTCCTTGGAAATCGGACGGCTAAAACTTGGCCAACCACAACCTGAGGCAAACTTATCCTTGGCAAAAAAGAGTGGCTCACCTGTCGTGATGTCTACATAAATTCCCTCTTCAAAGGTTTGGTCATAGGCATTGGTAAATGGAGCCTCTGTGGCAGCTTCTTGGGTAACACGATAGGACTCTTCGGTTAAGCTTTTCTTTAACACTTCTTGACTAGGCTTTTCATAGTTAGAGGCATCAATCAATGGCTTCTCAGCATCGGTCACATCGATATGACAGTAACCTGAAGGATTTTTCTTAAGATAGTCTTGATGGTAGTTTTCAGCCAGAATGTAATGACGTAGTTTCTCCACTTCCACTGCAATCTTTCGACCCAGCATGCGCTCCTGCTCCTGCACCACTGTGTAGATAGCTGGCAAGTCTGCTTCGTCCTGGTAATAAATTCCGGTCCGATACTGACGTCCACGGTCATTCCCTTGTTGATTGATGGATAAAGGGTCGATGACACGGAAATAATAAAGTAAAATCTCTCTAAGTGACACTGTCTTCTCATCATAAATCACTTGAACTGTTTCTGCATGGTCTGTTTCCTTGAGTAGCTGGTAATTTGTCGTTTCGACTTGCCCATTAGCGTAGCCGACACTGGTTGCTAGCACTCCAGAAATACGTGAAAAATACTCCTCTAAGCCCCAAAAACAACCGCCTGCTAGATAAATTTCTGTCATCTTTATTTCTCCTTTATCAAGTTTTTAACTAATACTCTTCGAAAATCTCTTCAAACCACGTCAGCGTCGCTTCATCTACAACTTCAAAACACTGTTTTGAGCTGACTTCGTCAGTCTTATCTACAACCTCAAAGCAGTGCTTTGAGCAACCTGCGGCTAGCTTCCTAGTTTGCTCTTTGATTTTCATTGAGTATAAACTTCTTTTCAAAAAAAGGATAGGAAGCCCTCTTATCGAGAGTTTCCCCATCCTATCTTCTATTCTTTATTTTGCTTCGACACGGACACCTTGGGTATCAACCTTCAAGTCATGAAGTTTTCCTTTGAAGGGTTGCCTTTCCAATTCTGCCTTAATCTTTGGCATTTTATCATGAGAAGCCAAGACCATAACTGTCGGCCCAGCACCAGAGAGGTAGGTTGCATAGGCACCATTTTCTTTGGCCACTTGCTTAATCGTCGCAAATTCTCTCACCAAGTCCTGACGATAGCGCTCGTGGAAGAGGTCTCCCTCGATTGCTTGCCCAGCGGTCACCATGTCTCCTGCCAACAAGGCTGCAACCGCCACATTGGCGATAGAACTAGCTGCAACAGCTTCCTTGTAAGACAATTTCTTAGGTAAGACGCCACGGCTGTCTCGAGTACGCAATTCATAGTTTGGAATGTAGGCTAGGAAATCACATTCTGGGAAGTCTGCTACGATAGCAGAAACTTGTCCATCAACAGAGCTTGCAATAACGAGATTACCATAAATGGCCGGAGCTACATTGTCAGGGTGTCCTTCAATCTTAGTCGCCAACTGTAATTTTTCATGGTCAGATAAGTTGAGATTTCCCAGTTGGTTGGCTAGTTCAATCCCAGCAACAATAACAGAACTGGAAGAACCCAAACCACGCGCCAAGGGAACATCACTGGTCATTTTCAAGCGTCTTGGTTGCAAGTCTGGTACAATTTGCAAAGCAATTTTGAGCAAGAGATTACGCTCGTCATGAGGAATCCATTTGCCAATCTGGTGTTCAATCAGCCACTCATCTCGTTCTTCGCAGACCTCAATTTGAAGATACTTGGTTACAGCTACACCGACCGAGTCAAAACCCGGCCCGATATTGGCACTGGTTGCAGGTACAATAATCTTCATCTTATTCTCCTAGCACCTTGAAGCTATTCAAGAGGTCGAATTCTGAAACCTTCTTCAATTCAACTGAAACATTTTCAAGCTGGGCTTTATTAATCTTGTGTGTGATGATAACAACACGCGCCTTGTCACCATCTTTTCCATCTTGGAGAATTTGCTTGAAGGAAATATCTTGGGCATTAAAGATTTCAGCCAATTTCAAGACCTGACCTTTTGAGTCTGGAGCCAAGATTGAGAAGTAGTAATTAGCTTTGACATCTTCAGGATTTGCCAAGACCAAGTCACGGCTATATTCGTTGAAGTCTTTGCCAATGGTACCATCATTCAAACGACGAACGATACGGACAATATCTGCTACAACACTTGTTGCAGTTGGTTTTTGACCAGCACCTGGTCCGTAATACATAGACTCACCAATACCGATAGATTCTACAAAGACAGCGTTCATTACCCCATTCACACTGGCAAGTGGATGCGCTTTAGGTAGGAAGGTTGGAGTCACTTCTGCAGCAATACCTGAAGGAGTTTCCTCGATAGAACCAACCAATTTCACTACATAGCCAAGGTCTTGGGCTACAGCCACATCTTCTGGTGTGATATTGCGGATTCCTTTGTGGGCTACATCGTCAAAGGCAACCTTCATACCAAAGGCAAATTGGCTCAAAATAACCATCTTGTAGGCTGCATCAATCCCATCTACATCATTTGTCGGATCGCTTTCTGCAAAACCAAGTCTTTGCGCTTCCGCAAGAGCATCATCATAAGACCAGCCTTCTTCCACCATCTTGGTCATCATGAAGTTGGAAGTTCCGTTGACTACTCCAAGCACACGCGTGATTTTATCAGAAGCCAAGGAATTTGCTAGAGTGCGAAGAATTGGAATCCCACCAGCTACTGCTGCTTCATAGTAAAGTGCTACATTATTCTCTTTAGCGATTTCTAACAATTCTGCACCATGGACAGCCAAAAGGTCCTTGTTAGCAGTAACAACGTGCTTTCCAGCTTCCAAGGCACGAGTGATAAAGGTCTTAGCTGGTTCGATACGCCCCATCAATTCCACTACAATCGTAATGTCTTGGTCTGACAAAATGTCATCCACATTGGTTACAAAATTAAAATCATTCTCTGCTGCAAGCAAGCGATTCTTTTCATCTTCATCCTTGACCAACACCTTAGCAACTTCAATCTCTGAATGTGCTGATTGATTAATTTTTTCTCCATTTTCCTTTAGGAGGAAAGGCACACCACTTGCAACGGTACCAAATCCTAGTAAAGCAATTTTAACTGTCATGTTTGTCTCCTCGAAATTTTCTGATATAGCCATTATAACAGAATTTTGTGAAAATTCCTATTATAGTAAATCACTATTTCAGTATAAAAAGAAAAAACGAATCAGACGATTCGCTCTTCTCGAAATCTAGAAATAGCTTTCCAGAAATGATTATCCAATCTTTTGCAGATTAAGTACTGCATCGTGATTCATCAAGACTTGACCATACTCTTGCAAGACCGAGCGACTGATGTCACTATCGTCCGCAAACTCACGCATACGAGCCAACAGCCAAGCTGGATATGGACTTGGATGATTTTCAATATCCACTAAAATAGTCAAATAATAGCGCTCATTCATCTTGTAGAGTTCAGAAGTTTCCATCTCAAAAGTCACTGTCTTGGCAAAAGCCACCAACTCAGCCAACTTAGCAAAAGAAAGGATGTAATAGATGTAAGGCTCTTTCTTACTTTCAACTTCTTGTTCAGCCTGTTCCTGCTCTTCTTCCTTGGCTTCAACTTGCTCTAGAGATTGAATCGCTTCGATATCATCTTTAGTCTTTTCTGCGATGCTTTTTTCCAAGGTTTTGATAAATTCATCTGGAGACATTTGAGCCAATTCTTCCATATCTGGTAAATCCGATAAGTCTTCAAAATCTAGATTTTGGTCAATCTTTGATTTGGTTACAAAGACATCTACCTTATCAGGTTTTGGAGTCACACGGAAGCTCAACATGCCTGTATCCAGAAAGCTATCAGGCATCTCTAACTCATCCAAGATAGCATAAAAGAACTCTTCTGTTTTTTCTTGAGGAACAAGAAAGTCAGCAATCTCCATTCCACGATCCATCAAATCCTCTAAAGACATCGTGATTTTCAAAGTTGTATCACTAATTTGTTTCATTTTCATTGCTAGTAACCTCATACTTTCAGTTCTATCTATTATACTAGATTTTTACGATTTTATCAAAAGAAGGCTCCTCTATACGGATAGATTTTCCCTAGGGTATTTCTATAGGAGACTCCAAAAGAAAATTTCTGCAGACAGATAGAAAAAGCCTTCAAAATCGGCTCTTAGCCGACTTTGAAGACCTAATACATCAGAAAGCTTATAGTTTAAAGGTTGCTACACCGAGGATAGAACGATTTAAGTTTCTGAGAATTTGAAGACTTTGCTCAAATTTCTTATAACGAGTTACTCCATATTCTTCAACAAGAAGGACGGTATCTCTTTCCAAAATAGATGATACATCCTGTAAATCTACAAAATGCATTCCTTTTAAAGCCTCTTGACTCTGTTTCAATTTATCTAGGATAGCTTTATTTGAGCTAACGATAGTCAATTCCTGTCCAGCATTTTTGTATGACAAGACATCTGCTAGGTTGGCAATTGTTGTGATCTCTGTTACAAAATCAATTTGATATCGAGAAAAATCACCTGCTCTATTGATTGTTGGGTTAAAGAGATAAACCAATACATTTCCCATCACAACCAAAATCACACAGACTACTCCAATAACAGCTAAACGGAGAATCAAATTCTTCACATTCAATCCAAGTGCTGTCTCACCATTTGCATTCAATTCTTTAGAGTTGATGGTTTCCAATTTTTCAATTTTTACATTTGCATAAGTGTGTTTAAATTTCTCAATCAATCCATCAATTTTTCGCTCTAACAAGTCATTGACATCTTTACTTGGTGTCAAAATTTTCACACCAACCCCTGCATCGTCAATCATATAGTAGACGGTCAATTTTTTCCACCAATAGTCATTCGTTGAATTTTTCAAGGTTGTTTCTGTCGTGTCTAATTCACTGGCAATTTTTTTCAACTCACTGGGTTCTACATCATTGAAAAGATAAGCTCCATTCAAATTCCCATCAATCAATTTCCCATAAAAATCACTATAACCACCAATTTGATGATTCAAAATCGTTTTAGCTGAATCCTCTGGAGGAGTGATTTTATAACTAAGATAAGTTGAATAACTTGTTGTATCTTTGACAGTGTTTTTATTCCTAACTGCTTTAATTGTAAATGGTACAGCAATGAGAGCAAATAAAGCGATAAGAGCTAAAATATTTACTTTTCGTTTTTTATAAAGATTTGCAAACAAATCAGCTACTGAATAATGTTCAAACATGATTTTTTTCTCCTTTGTTGAGTAGATACTGGTTCTCTTTTGTAAGCATTTTTGCTACAAATATCATCACAAGAACAATTCCCCAGAATTGCATTGTAAATAGATTGAAGAAACTTTCTGAAAAGCTACTTCTTGGCATAAAGAATAAATTATTCAAGATGAGTAGGGACAAGGCAAATAGGATTGTCCTTGAACGATAGGCTACTTGCAACATGGCTATAAATAGCATACCGAGTAAGAGACTAAGTAGAAAGACTCCTATCATACCATAGTCTGTATACAACTCCATGATATAACTACTTCCGATACCATGTCCTTTCAAGTATTCCTTGTTCAAAACAAGATAGGATAAATTGTGGGCATAACTATTACTATCAATAGCTAGCTCCACACTATTGGTTGTATGCTCAAAAGCTTTTCCTCCGAAAATGGCCCCCAAACTCCCCCTTGCAAAATAATCAAGAACAGGACCAAAAGTAAAATTACGGAAATCTCGGTAAGGGAGGCTACTGTTAAATAGAAAACCTCGAGCCAAGACACCAAAACTAGTCCCTTGTTTATAGATAAAGTCAAGCAAGATATCCCAGAAACCTGTATGGGAAACCTGGACATTATCCCGTACATAATTGAGCACTCCCATCGCTAACATGAGAATAGGAGAACCTACAAAAATCGCTAACTTTTCTTTAAACCCAATCCATTTTCCTTTTTCAGTTTGCTCCCGCATAAAGTAATAAACAAAAGCAAATAAAATACTTAAAATAAAGGGATTTCGTGTCCCGATTGCCAAATGAATGGTATTGGCTGCAATAAAGGAGACAAGCACTGCTGTGGCCTGCAATTTCTTTGGCTTGGTTGCCAGATACATACACATTGCGTAGACCGTAAAGGTAGACAAAATGTAGGTAAAATAAGGCAGTTTACTTTCAAAATTTGCATAGTAGGCATAGTAGGACGTCTGCAAGCGATACAGGAGCCGTTCAAATAACCGAATGAAATAGAAAGGATAGGTGAGAAGAAAAACTCCTAGCGAAACAAAGCGTAACCGCTTGATATAAACCTCTTTTAGAGAATTTCCTATATTTGCTACTTTTATTTTCTTCCTAGCTATGAAGTAACGAGCCAGGACGCCTCCTGTGGTCAAGCCCAGAATCGAAACCATGACGACTATAAAGGCAAAACGATAGGCTATGGGATGATAGGTATCCAGAGCGCCATCCCTAAAATAATCAATGGTCGGTCTTGATACCAGAAAGACAAAAATAGTTAAATAGAAAATAAAATGGATTAAGTAATACTTGATATCATTCCAGCAGGCAATTAAGCTACTAACCAGTAAGAACAATAAAGTAGAAAGCAAGCTAACATTGTTATTATTAAACAGATACACAATTCCACTTATTAGCGTCAAGGCATAACTGACTATGGTCAAACTAAATAATAATCGTTTTCCATCAATCACTTGCTCACCCCCGTTCTAATGTAATTTTTTAGATTTTTCAATATTTTTCAGTAATAAGAATCGGTATAAGGAAATATTTATGAATAGAGCCAAAGCACTAATTCTTCTCCCCTTACGGAAAATTGGATTCCGAGCAATAGCAAAGGCATGGCCTTTTAAAAAACGATGAATCTGAGAATAGGCTTCAAACTGTTTATACTGATCATCTAGCAACATCTTATCCAGAATAAAAAAGTAGGCATAGGCCAATCTGAAAAAAGCAACCTCTTTCAAGTCAGGATAGTTTTTCACAACTTCATTGTAAAACTTTTGGTAGATATCAATATAGGCTAAATCCTTCTCTGCATAGGGTTTGGTCGTAATACTATCTCCTCTATGGAAATAGTAATAATAGGGTTTGGTATTAACCACATACTTCTTGGCCAACTTGATCAAATCAAAATGGTAATAGGCATCTTCGTAAATCAATCCCTTTGGAAAGGATAGGGCAGTTGCAATCTCTCTCTTGATTAGCTTATTGCAGATCGTTCCAGGTATTTTTTCACCTATGAGGTATTCCCTCAGAAATCTTTGAGAATCACAGACAAAATAATCATCCTGATTGGCTGACTGTGGACTTTCATCATTAGCATAGACATTCATGACACCACAGCTCGAAACATCCGCATCTTCTTGCATTATTTGCTCATATAAGCTCTGAATCATTTCTGGATGGATATAATCATCTGAGTCAATAAAAATCAGATAATCTCCGTGAGCCTGCTTCATTCCATCGTTTCGTGCTTGCGACAAACCTTCATTCTTTTTATGAAGCACTGACACCCTATCATCTTGTTCAGCGATTGAATCACACAAGCGACCACTTTCATCCGTTGCTCCATCATCAACAAGAATGATTTCCAGATTCTGATAGGTCTGCTTCTGAATGGAAGCTATCGATTTTTCTAGGTACTGCGCCACATTATAGACTGGCACAATGACACTAATTAATGCAGTTTCCATGCTACTCCTCTAATAGTTTTTCTACTTGTTCGATTTGTTTGGCAATTGTAAATTGTTGAATGAATTGGCTAGCCTCATCGACATCGAAGTTTGAGGCAGATGTCATGTAGTTTGTAATTGCCTGAGCTGCCTCTTGATTGCTCTCAATGATTTGTCCAAATCGACCTTCTTGGGATAATTCCTCAGCCCCTCCAACATCTGTAGAGACAAAAGGAAGTCCCAGACTCAAGGCTTCCACATACACTCCGGGAAAACCTTCTTGCTTAGACATAGACAAGAGAACTTTCGTCTGAGATAAATACTGATAAGGATTTTTTTGATAGCCAAGGAAATGTACGTAGTCCTCAAGCTCATACTCTTTGACCCGTTTTTTCAGTTCCTCTTCCATATCACCAGCACCTATAAAGTAAAGGTGATAATTTTTCCCCTCTTGGTGTAATAACCGTATCACTTCCACCACACGGTCAGAACCCTTATTTTCTTCAATCCGTCCGATAGTACAGATACTTTGAGGCGCAATCTCGATATCAATCTTCTCTTGAGATTTTTCTAGGATAGTCTTAAAATCATAACCATTGTAGACCGTCTGTAATTTTGAAGCATAATCTGGGTAGACTTCCTTGATAGAATGGCTGGTCTTTTTTGAGATCCCTACAATGGTATCCGCAGCATCCAACTGTCGTCTATGTGATTTTCTTTTGGAGCTATCCTTAAGAAATTCTTCAATACTTCCATGAATCCAAGAGATTTTCTTGACTTCTTTTCTTTTAGAGAACAAAAGTGGAGGATTCATAATGGTAAAGGAAACTTCAACATCATAGTCATCTTTCACCAGTAAGCGACGTGTCAATCTTGGAAAATAAATTCTCATTCTCCACAAAAGAGCTCGAATCCATCTGGCTTGGCGATAATCCTGAAGGGATTTTAACATTCGTACATGCTTGGGAACAGATTCGTATCCCTTGTCAAAGTGCTCCATTTCAAGAATATCAATATCATACTTTTCTGGATCTAGATTTGAAACAATGGTAGACAGAATCTTCTCTGCACCGCCTCCGAGAGAAAAAGACCACATAAAAAATAAGATTTTTTTCTTAGCCACCATATTCTCCCTTGTATTCTGTATAAGGCTTATTCATATCAGCGATGACAGCATCATGATGCGGTACTTGCTTATTTGCTGGTGGTGGCGTCATATAATCTCCAAAAGCAGTGCTGAGATAGGCATCGTAGCCAACTGGAATAGGCATCTCTGTCCCTTCAAATGGTAAGAAAAGATTGTCTTCAAAAGATGCGATTGGGTACTTGTTTCTCATGTAGCCAGGACCTGAGCATAATTCTGTGATGCCATCGCTCTCAGCCAAATCATACTTAGTCATTTCTTTCTCAGCTTTTTTCCAAATGCGATAACGGAGAGATTTTGGAGTCACACCCAGTAAAATACGGCTTCCCCATTTCATAAGTGCGCCATGCTTTTCTGGAATAGTTTGAGCACAAAAAAGAGAATAAATCAGTGCCCAACGAACCTGTTTCTTCCGCTCAGCTGGATTTTTCGGATAATAATCCAAAGGCAAAACATCCAAGGCCAGACCATGCGGCAATTCTAAATCCTGCTGATAAGGTTTGATACAGGTGGTTTCCTTGTCACGAATGGTAATAAAAAGATTACGATCGACAAAATCCTTGTGACTCTTTGACAAGAAATAACGCTCATCTGCATAACGAGGCCATAATTCTGCTAATTTCTCATAATCTTTACGAGGCATAAAAAAGTCTAGGTCGTCGTCCCAAGGAATAAATCCCTTGTTTCGAAGGGCACCAATAGCACCCCCTCCACAGAGATAACAAAGTAAATCATGTTCTTTACAAAAGGCCACAAAATATTCAGCCATCTCCAGACTACGAGCCTGAATTGCTTTTAAATCAGTCATATTGTTCATTATTCTTTCTATCGTATCATTTCATTATACCACAAATAGGGGGTGAAAATCTATTGAAGACTGTAAAAAATCAAAGCCTGACTGCTAGATAAATAGCCTTCAAGCTTTGATTCTCCTGTCTTATCTTATCTCAAACCCATCTGAGACAATTTATTCTGATATTTGTTTTGATCGACAAGCAAGCCCAAGCCTCCATAAACATCATAGGCATCTACCCAGTCACCAAGTTCTGGAATCGTCAATTTTTCAATACCATTTTTTGCTCCATCCAAAACAGATAAACCGTTTGTTAGGAGGAAAGTATAGGGTGCATTGGTTGAGGTCATAGCAAAAACCTTTCCAAGAGCTTCAGAACCAGTGAAAAGTTTAGTAGGATCTTTAATTTGCTCTAAAATTGCTGTTAAAACTTGTTGCTGTCTTTTTGTACGGCCGTAATCCGCCTCATCGTCATCACGGAAACGAGCATAATTGAGCAGGGTCGAGCCATTCATCTGCTGTTTTCCGACTTTGATGGTTTGGGTTGGGGACTCAGTCTCAGTAGCGTGTAAATCATCTCCGACTGTAGCTTCTGTTAGTGGACGCCCATTCAATGTTGAAAATTGGGCATCAATCGTCACCCCATCAGGGAAAAGGGTGTCAATCGCTGTTGCAAAGGCCTGAAAATCAACCAAGGCATAGTACTTAATGTCCAAGTCAAAATTATCTTTCAAGACTTGGCGAACCATTTCTGCCCCTTTTTGCCCCTCTTGTTCTCCTAACTCGTAGGCTACGTTTAACTTGTTATCCGTCTGTTTTCTACCGTTAATGACTTGGCTGTAACCGTCTATATAGACCAAATTGTCACGCATGAAGCTGACCAGCTTCATTTTCTTATCTGAGCCACCAACATTTAATACCATAATAGAGTCAGTCCGCGTCTCAGCACTATTTTGACCGATTCGCCCATCTGTACCCATAATCAAAATATTAACACCATCTCTGGTATCCTGACCATTAAAGACTTCTACTTGAGCTGCCCGGGCATCAGCAGTTTTCTTTGCACTAGCATCTTGGTAACCACGCAAAAACATGAATACCATGGCCAAAGCCACACAGACCAAAAGTGAAAAAATCACCATAAAAATGCGTTTAAGACGGAGCTTCCGTCTTTTCTTTTTGGGAGGAGCAGAGAGTGCTTGTGATTTGGATTGTAAGCGACTCCGGTTCGCATAGCTTGGTAAGTCAACCTGCTCTTCTCTTTCTTGCTCCAGACTGGAACTACTATTTACCCTAGCAAGAGTTATCTTTTCTTGCAAATAGGCAAACTCATTTTTTTCTCTCTCATTGAGATAGTGAATATTTTTTAGCAAATAATCATAACGTAATTTTTCATGATGACTGAGAGGATTTTCTTTACTCATCTTCTCTCCTTTCCATGGTCTGATATTGGATAAATAGGATAGGCACCCAGAACTTTATACTGGATTCCGATGGCTTCTAGTTCTTTTTGGGCAAAGTGAACCAAGTCCTTATCAGTATAGTCCACATCGATAATGAAAAAGTATTCGCCTAGCGCTGTCTTGAGTGGACGACTTTCAATTTTTGTCAGGTCAATTCCTCGCCAAGCGAAGGTAGAAAGGGTCTTGTAAAGAGCACCTGGAAGGTTGTCAGGTAAGGTCAAGGCCAAACTCATTTTTTCAATTTGTGCTTGCAAGGGAATAGTAGGAATTTCGGCTCCTAGCACCCAAAAACGTGTGAAATTGGCTTCCATTTCCTGAATATCCTCAGCAATCAGTTCCAAGCCATATTCTTCAGCAGAACTTCTAGGTGCAATGGCTGCATAAGGCTGGTCTGGATGTTCGGAAATAAAACGGGCCGCATAGGCTGTACTAGCTGTTACCTCGATTTGAGCCTCTGGATACTGTTCATCGATGAATTTCTTTCCTTGAGCCAAGGCCTGTGGATGAGAAAAAATCTTTTCAATCTTAGTGTGACCCGGAACCACCATCAACTGCTGATGAATGGGCTGAACAATTTCTGCTACTGCTTGAATGCGAGCCTGATGAAAAAGATAGTCCAAGGTTTCATGCACACTACCCTCGATAGAATTTTCAACTGGCACCACAGAATAGTCCACCAATCCTTGTCCATAGGCCTTGATGACATCTGTAATATTGGCAAAGGCCTGCAATTCCTCATGAGGAAAAGCTGTCTGCACAACGTGGTGTGAAAATGATCCCTTGGGACCTAGATAAGCAATTTTCATCTTAGTTCCTCTATAATTTCCTCTGGGCTTAGCTTGGTCACATCCAAAACCCTACTAGCCACTTCCTCATACCAAGCCTGTCTTTCTTGAAAAATAGCTGCTAGTTCTTCCTTACTATTATTTAAAAAAAGCGGGCGCTGATTGTCCTTATCAGCTGATATGCGTTGGTAGAGAGTTTCAAAATCTGCTTTCAGGTAGATGTTATCTGTATTAGTCTTGAGCAAGTCACGATTTCTCTGAGAAATAACCACTCCTCCTCCAGTTGACACGACTTGGTCTCTTTGTAGTAAATCCGCTAGGACTTCTGACTCTATCTGACGAAAGGCCACTTCTCCCTTTTCAGCAAAAAAATTCGCAATGGACATACCTAGGCGCTTCTCAATCAGGGCATCCATATCAAGGTAATTAGGATCCAAGCCTCTTGCAATAGTCGATTTTCCAGCCCCCATAAATCCTAGTAATACCTTAGCCATGAATCAAGCTCTCCAAATCATCAAAGAAGCTAGGATAACTGGTATTGATGGCTTCTGCCCGATCAAGCTCCACCTCTCCATCTGCAACCAAAAGGGCCGCGATGGCTGTCATCATGCCGATACGGTGGTCACCAAAAGTATTGACTCTAGCACCGTGAAGGGCTGATTTTCCTTTAATAATCATCCCATCTGCCGTAGGAGTAATATCTGCTCCCATACTATTTAAGGCGTCTGCCACAACCTGAATGCGGTCTGTTTCCTTGACCTTAAGTTCCTCAGCATCCTTAATAACTGTTACACCTTGAGCTTGGGTCGCAAGTAGAGCAATAATGGGCAATTCATCAATCAAACGTGGAATCAAGGCACCGCCAATCTCTGTTCCTTTCAAGTCAGAAGACTCAACAGTCAAGGTAGCAGATTTAGCGACTGGATCGATTTCAGTCATTTCCAATTTTCCACCCATGGCGCGAATGACATCAATAATACCAGTACGCGTTTCATTGATACCCACATTCTGCAGCACGACACGAGAGTTTGGAACAATTAAACCTGCGACCAACCAAAAGGCTGCACTGGAAATATCTCCTGGAACAACCACCTTTTGTCCTGTCAATTTTTGCGGTCCTTGGACTGTGATTTTCTTGCCATCCACACTTAAATGACCACCAAATTGCTGTAGCATATCTTCAGTATGATTACGAGTGCACTCTTTTTCAATAATCACTGACTCTCCCTTAGCTTGTAAAGCTGCAAACATCAAGGCTGACTTGACCTGGGCAGAGGCAATTGGCAACTCATAGTAAATAGGTCTTAGGTTTTTAGTCCCTTTTAAGTGAAGGGGAGGCAGGTCTCGTTCAGTTTGCCCTGAAATGCTGACGCCCATTTTTTTCAGAGGAATCGTCACACGGTCCATAGGACGTTTGGAAAGACTATCGTCTCCGAACATTTCTACTTCGAAGTCTGCACCAGCAAGGACACCTGAAATCAGGCGAATCGAGGTTCCAGAATTTCCCATATCAAGGGCATTTTGCGGAGCTTTTAGGCCGTCCATACCGACACCTTGAATGGTAATAACCCCATCTTTATCCTCAATTTCAACACCAAGGTCACGAAAAACCTGCATGGTCGAAAGAACGTCTTCACCTCGAAGAATATCATAAACCTTGGTCTCACCCTCAGCCAAACTTCCAAAGATAATGGAACGGTGACTGATAGATTTGTCACCTGGAACTCGGATACAGCCGTGTAAGTGGCTAATGTTTGTTTTTAGTTTCATACTGGACCTCATACTTGCAATACTTTTACCTATTTTATCATAAAAAGCCAGAAATTCCTTAAAAATTCCTGACTTTATGATAGTTATTTTCTTATTTTAGCAATTCTGAAACTGGTTCAAAAACAATTTTTTCAATGTCAGAAAGGTAAATGGCCAATTGTTGTTGCTTGGTAAAGAATTCTGACAAGAAGCTATTCCCCTGAATCTGCTTGCCAAAGTTTTCCATCTTCGCTTGGAAGGATGCATCTGGCATTTGACCTGTCTGCGCTAGTCTTTGAATTTCGTCTTGGAAAGCAACATATTCTGTAAAAATTTTGCTTGCCTCAGCATCTGCTGAAATCGCATCTTTAGCTGCTTTGACAGCCTTGTATTCTGGTAATTCGCGTAGACCGCGACTGAGTTCGTTTGCACTATCGTAAATATTTGACATAATTTTCTCCTTATTTATTTCTTTTAAAATTACTAGTCACTCTGTGGTCATTATTATTGTGCAATCACTTTTATATGACCTCTTGAATGTCCATTGCTTAATTCCTTATCTGGTATATACTCTATCTTCAAAGTTCCTAAATTAGAGCCTGTTTTTATTTCATTTGACGTAAGATTATCAAAATAGTTATTTATCTCATCATCAGATAAGGATGATTCAATCGATTTAACAATATCATGAAATACTTCTTTCATTCCTGCAACACCAGATTCACTATTTTCATTTGTCTGATTTATTGTTACATTGATTTTGTCAGTATCATTTGCATGTAAAAGCTCCAAGTAGTATCCGTAGCTTGATGCGAAATATTTTATTTTTATATTTCCTTTTTTGATATTTTCTAATGGGCTATTAGAATTTTGATTATAGCTATTGATAAACTCATTAATAATTCTATCGTCTACATACTTTGAATTAGTTTTCTCTGAACTTGTTTCTTTCTTGGATGGTTCATTTTTTGTCTCGACACTTGCTTCTGAATTAGTTTTCACATCTTTTTTAACAGCACAAGCACTAAGTAGGATAAAAGAAATAAAGATAATACCAAATATGAATCTAGGCTCTATTTTAGGCATATTTTTCTCCTTATTTGATAACGACTGTGTAGTCGGTATTTTCTGTTATGAGGTACTCGGCTCGTTCCAAGTCTTGAGCGTTTTTAAATGAAATTTGTAGGATCCCGTGAATATCTTCACGGTTTTCCTCATTGATGTGAATATTAACCAAGGAAGTTCCACGTAGCAGTTCCAAGATTCGTAAAATGACATCTTCTTCATCGGGAACATCCACATAGAGGTCATAAGAGCTATCCACACCGCCACGTTTATGGATTTCCATGACCTGACGTTGCTCACGCGCTTGGTTGAAAAAGTTCCAGATTTGGTTTTCATCACCCTTACTGATAGCTTGTCCAATCTCGTCCAAACGCTCCTTGAAATCCTCAATTCTATCTAAAATTGTTTCGCGATTGGACAAGAGAATGGAGGTCCACATTCCTGGCTCGCTTTCTGCAATTCGAGTCATATCTCGAAAACCACCTGCCGCAAAGTGCCTTGCCATCTCATGCTCTTGAGCATAGACCGCAGTCTGCTCCATGAGACTGGAAGCCAGAATATGAGGAAAATGGCTAATCTGAGAAGTCACACGATCATGCTCCTGGGCATCAATCTCGATAAAACGAGCATGAAGACCTGAAAGCAGATCCTTCATTTCCTCAAGCGTATCCTGACCTGTCAGACTTGAAGGTGTAAAGATATAATAGGCATTTTCAAAAAGATTGACATCCGCAGAAGCAGCCCCTGTCTTGTGACTACCAGCCATGGGATGAGCCCCGACAAAGCGAACAGATTTGCCAGCCAAATACTGCTCCGCTGCATCCACAATGGCTGACTTGGTTGAACCAGCATCTGAAATAATGACGCCTTCTTTCAAGTCCAAGTTGACCAACTCCTTAATGAAAGCAATAGTTTGCTTGATTGGCAAGCTGAGAATGATGATATCTGCCAAAGGAGCAAAACTGGCAAAATCATCCGTTGCACGGTCAATCATGCCTTCTTTCAAGGCGATATCTCTCGAAGCTTGACTGCGATTATAACCCAAAATCTCATAATCAGGATGATCGCGTTTGATACCGAGTGCCATCGAGGCACCAATCAAACCAAGACCTGCGATATAGATTGTTTTTGCCATAGGAACTCCTTAATAGTTCTTTGTATAGTCTCGGTGTTTGATTACCGCTTCTTTTAGTTCCTCAAGATTATCTGATGAGAATTTTTCAAGGATTTCTTGTGCCAGAACCGTTGCCACAACGGCTTCCATAACCACTCCTGCTGCTGGAAGAGCGGTCGGATCACTTCTTTCGACTGTTGCCTTGTAGGGTTCATGGGTTTCGATATCCACACTCATAAGTGGTTTGTAGAGAGTAGGAATGGGTTTCATGACGCCACGAACAACGATCGGTTGCCCATTAGTCATACCACCTTCAAAGCCTCCCAGATTGTTGGTACGGCGGGTATAACCGTCTTCTTTAGACCAGAGAATTTCATCCATGACTTGGCTGCCTTTACGATAACCAGCTTCAAAGCCAAGACCAAATTCCACCCCTTTAAAAGCATTGATAGAGACAACTGCCTGGGTCAATCGCGCATCCAATTTTCTGTCCCATTGGACATAGGAACCAAGACCAACTGGAACACCTCCAACGACTGTCTCTACAACCCCACCTATGGTATCACCGTCACGCTTGATTTGGTCAATGTAGTCCTTGATTTCCTGTTCCCGTTCTTGGTTGACAATAGAAACTTCGGACTGGGCAGCTCGTTCCTTAATCTCAGCGACTGTTAGATTTTCAGGAACATCGATTTCCTTGCCACCAAAGACCACGACATGGTTGGCAATCTCCATATCCAGCTCAGCCAAGAGGCGTTTGGCTACTGCACCAACTGCCACCCGCATGGTGGTTTCACGAGCTGACGAACGCTCCAAAGAATTTCGCAAATCATCAAAACGGTACTTAATCCCCCCAACCAAATCGGCATGACCTGGGCGAGGATGAGTAATTTTCCGCTTGCTTTTAAGGCGGTCTTCAATGTCCTCCGCAGACATGATGTCCAGCCATTTCTGGTGGTCCTTATTGATGACATCCATAGTAATAGGCGCCCCTGTCGTCTTCCCGTGGCGAACGCCCGAAGTAAAGACAACTTGGTCACTCTCAATCTTCATACGACCACCGCGGCCGTATCCACCCTGACGACGTTTAAGGTCCCCATTGATGTCCTCTGCTGTCAAAGGAAGTCCAGCTGGAATTCCTTCAATGATAGCCGTCAGACGGGGGCCGTGTGATTCTCCTGCAGTTAAATATCTCATACGTTCTCCTTATTTTACCAAGTAGTCTTTCATCTCTTCCAGAGAAACTGGGTGAATGGTTGCAGAACCAAGCTCTGGTACCAAGACCAATTTCAAGGTGTTGCCACGCGCTTTCTTATCATGAGTCAAAGCCTGATAAAGCTTGTCAACATCCCAGCTCTCATAGTCAACAGGCAAGCCAAATTTCTGACACATATCTGTAATGGACTGAGTTATGCCAGCTGGCATAAGGCCTTTTTCCTCAGCTACCTTGGAAATCTGAACCATGCCCATGGCCACAGCTTCTCCATGCATGACTTTTCCATAACCGGCAGTTGCTTCAATGGCATGACCAATAGTGTGGCCAAAATTGAGGTAAAGACGAACACCATTGTCCAACTCATCCTCAACCACCATCTTGCGCTTGACCTGACAAGAATGTTCAATCAAGGTTTCTGCATGCTCCAAAATGCTCTCAACAGAACCATCCAGCTCCGTCAAGAGAGTCCATAGTTCTGGGTCCTCAATCAAGCCATATTTGATAACTTCACCCATTCCTTCAATCAACTCTCTTTTTCCAAGCGTTTCAAGGACAAGCGGATCAATCAAAACCCCGTCTGGCTGGGCAAAGGTCCCCACCATATTTTTAGCAAATGGAGTGTTAACGCCTGTCTTTCCGCCGATAGAAGAATCAACTTGAGCAGTCAAACTAGTCGGAATCTGAACAAAATGAATACCCCGCATATAGGTAGAGGCTACGAAACCAGCCAGGTCTCCAACGACACCACCTCCGAGAGCCACGACTCCATCGCTACGAGTCAACCCCTGCTTAACTAGAAATTCATAGACTTTCTGAACAGTGGTTAAGTTCTTTCTTTCTTCCCCTTCTAAAAAGTCAAAAACTGCTACCTGAAAACCAGCATCTTCTAGGCTGAGCTTGACCTTCTCTGCATAAAGAGAAGCTACATGGTTGTCTGTTACGATGACTACCTTTTGTGGTTGCCAGAGTTCTCGCAACCATTGACCAGCCTGAGCTAGACAACCTTTTTCAATCTGAATATCATAAGGATGATGAGGAATATCGATTCTGATTTTCATAGGAGAGTCTCCTTTTCTTTATTGGTATTTTTCTGTTAAGGACTGCCAAATCTCTTCCGTCGGCATTTCCTTGCCTGTCCACAGTTGAAAAGCTTCTGCAGCTTGATAGAGCAACATTCCCAGACCATTGACAACTGGATTCCCCTGACTTCTAGCCCATTTCAAAAATGGTGTTTCAAAGGGTTGGTAAATGATATCTGCTACTAAAAGAGTTTCTGGTAAGACTATGCTTTCTGGAACTGGAGAGGATTGACCATCCATCCCTACACTTGTCGCATTGACCAGTAAATCAGACCCAGCAATCCTTGCTTGCAGTTCAGGAACATCTTCTAAAGCATACAAGTCCACTTTAAAGCCTGTCTGCTCCTGTAACTTGGTCAGGTAAGGTCTTGTTTTTTCCATAGAAACTGAACGAACAAAGACTGAAATCTGACTGACTCCGTCCAAAATAGCTTGTGCCAAAATGGACTTGGCCGCACCACCTGCACCCAGCAGGGTCATCTTTTTACCTGAAATTGTAAAAGAAGGCAAGCTCTTAAAAAATCCCTTGCCATCTGTATTATATCCAATTAAATTGCCATTCTCATTGACAACCGTATTAACCGCACCAATCAAGCGCGCTTCATCGCTCAGCTCATCCAAATAAGAAATCACTTGCTCCTTATAGGGCATAGAAAGGTTAATTCCAAACATCTGGTAGCGGCGAATATTAGCCACTGTTTCTGCCAAGTCACTCGCTTCAATCTCCCAAGCCACATAAACACCATTGGTAGCTGTCGCCTCAAAGGCCCTATTGTGGATGAAAGGAGAAATAGAATGCTTAATAGGATTGGCAACAACGGCAGCTAAACGTGTATAGCCATCAAGCTTCATTCAAAATCTCCCTGATTTTTTTCATGTTAGCTAGGGAAATCTGACCAGGGGCACTGGCTTCATCCAGACTGGCAAAAGACCAACTCGAACCAGTCACACCCGCAGTGATACGAGAAACCTTGCCCACCTTGCCCATAGAAATGGTCACATACTCCTGTTCAGGATTGAGGGTTTTAAAGCCTCGTGTATAGTTCATCAAGTCTAAGACATCCTGCTCCGTGTGAGCCATCACCGCAACCTTAACAAGTTTTGGATTTAGGCTCGTCAACTCTGACAAGATTTCCATCATGTTCTCAGGTGTTTCTTGGAAATTGTGGTAACTCAAAATGAGATTTGGAAAATCCAACATTTCCTCAAAAACATCCTTGTAGCTATAGTACTCAAAATCAATATAGTCTGGTTGATAGAGTTGCGCCACTTCCTTGATTAGATGGATATATTCTTCTGGAGAAAGTTCGATTTCTCCCCCTTCAGAGCGAGTTCTCAGCGTGAAAACCAACTCACGACCTGCGAATTTTTCAAAAATGGCTGGAGCTACCTGCAAAATCGCTTCCTTAGGCAGATAGTCGGCACGCCATTCAATGATGTCGGCATCCAGGTACCTAGTGGCATCCAGAGCCTGGGCCTCCTCTAAACTTCTTGGCATTACTGAAACGATCAATTTCATTTACTAACCTTCATACTAATCACCTTGAGGTAATTACTACTTTCATCTTTTTTATTATAGGCAAAATCTGCTGGAAGACCGTATTTATTTAAAATCTGGTAACTTCTTCCTGCAAAGCCTTTATCAATTTGTTCTATAAATTTCTGACGGGAAACATTGGCAGCATTGGTACTGGCAATGATAATCCCTTCCGGATTTAAAATCTCAAGACTCTGGGAAATCAACTTGTGATAATCCTTGGCCACAGAGAAGGTCTGTTTTTTGTTCCGAGCAAAGCTAGGCGGATCTAGGACAATCACATCGTAGGTCAAGCCTTTTCGTTTGGCATATTTGAAATACTCAAAGACATCCATGACTATAAAACGATGGTCGTCTGTACTGATTCCATTTGCCTGAAAATGCGCTTCCGACAATTCTCGTGAACGTTTAGCTAGATCAACAGAAGTTGTCTGGCTAGCTCCTCCCATGGCCGCAGCTACTGAAAAGGCTGCTGTATAAGAAAACATATTGAGCAAAGATTTGCCCATAGCCAATCCATCAACCAGACTACCGCGAACCTCGTGCTGGTCAAGGAAAATCCCTGTCATCAGGCCATCATTCATAAAGACTTGATACAAGACACCATTTTCCAGAACAGTGAAAAAGTCAGGTGCTTCTTGACCATAAACATGGGCTGATTCATAGTCCAAACCCTTAAAGCGTATCTTCTCATAGGCCCCTAACACCTCAGGAAAAACCTGGCTAAAGGCTTCTGAGATAACCTTGCGAATCTGATAAACATAAGAGTTATACCAAGAAAAGACAGCATAGTCGCCATAAAAGTCCACTGTCAGACCGCCAAAGCCATCTCCCTCTTGATTAAAGAGACGAAAGGCAGTTGTCAAATCATCTTGATAGTAGGCGCTTCTCTTTTCTTTGGCTTTTCTAAACAACGTTTCAAAGAAAGCTTGATTGAAGGCCACCTTGTCCTTACTAACAAACCAGCCCAAGCCCTTGTTTTGTTGAGAAAGGTAGGCAGTCCCAAGAAAGGTTCCATCTTGACTATGGACTTCTACTTCCTGATCCTTGAGATTGACATTCTCAAGATCACTGGCTTCTAGTAAAACTAGTCCCTTAGCGAGCTTCTTTTCAACCCTTTTGCTAACTCTTATTCTATTCATAACTACCATTATATCAAACTTTTAGACAATTCTCAAAAAAGAAACTACCCTTGCTTTTTTACTCTTCTTTTAAAAAATGGTATACTAATACTAATAAAAAATTAGGAAGTAAATGTGTGAAAAGCAATTTTAACAAAATCCAAAAAGCCGTCGGTACCAGACTGGGTTTTGTCCTAACCCTTTTAATCCTATATTGGCTCAAAACCTTATTAGCCTATGCCGTTGACTTTAATTTAGATATTCAAGTGGGCAAGTTGCAGGGAAATTACCTTGCCTTTATCGCCTTTTTCAATCCCCTTCCCTTGGGACTACTCCTGCTGGCTCTAGCCCTCTATGCTCGGTCAACCAAGATTTTTTATGGCCTGAGTATAGCTATTTATAGCCTTTTATTCATTTGGCTTTATTCTAACGTCTTTTACTATCGAGAATTTAGCGACTTTATCACGGCTAATACCATGAAGGTGGTCAGCAAGGTGTCTGTCGGCACTGCAGAACTAGAGTTACTGCGTCCTTGGGATTTCATCTATTTTATGGATTTCCCATTGCTGGCTTTCCTTTTCTATAAAAAATTCATCCAACTGGATAGGAGACCCTTCAAATTCCGCTCCAGTGTTGCTATCACTGCTCTCTCAGCCCTGCTCTTTTCTGCTAATCTTTTCTTGGCTGAAATTGAACGTCCCGATCTCCTGTCGCGAGGATTTTCGAATTATTATGTTGTCCGCGCCCTCAGTTTACCAGCTTTTCTAGGTTATAGTGCCAACCAATCCTACAGCGCCAACAAGGAACGTGCCAAGGCCTCTGAGACCGACCTGCAACCTATTACAGATTATATTCAAGAACATTCTGCTAAACCCAATCCAGACTATTTTGGCCTTGCCAAAGGAAAAAATGTGATTTATCTCCACTTGGAGAGTTTCCAACAGTTCCTGCTTGACTATAAACTCAACATAGATGGAACTGAGCATGAAGTCACTCCCTTCCTCAACTCCCTCTACCATTCGCAATCAACCCTAGCCTTTTCGAATATCTTTAACCAAGTCAAGGCTGGGAAGACCTCAGATGCAGAAACCATGCTGGAGACTGGTTTGTTTGGACTTGACCAAGGTTCCTTTATGGTCAATTACGGTGGTACCAATACCCAGCAGGCAGCGCCTTTTATCCTATCGAAAAATGGCTACCAATCAAGTGCTGTCTTTCACGGTAATATTGGGACCTTCTGGAACCGAAATACGACCTACAAACAATGGGGCTACCAATACTTCTTTGATGCTTCCTACTTCACCAAGCAGGACAGTAGCAATTCTTTCCAATATGGTTTAAATGATAAAATCATGATGAAAGATTCTATTCAGTATCTGGAGCATTTACAGCAACCTTTTTATGCTAAGTATATCACAGTGTCCAATCACTATCCCTATGCTAGCAATCTGACAGGCGATGAGCTTGGTTTCCCACTGGCTAAGACCAAAGATGAAACAATCAACGGCTACTTCCAAACCGCCAACTATCTGGACAGTGCCATCAAGGCTTTCTTTGACTATCTCAAAGAAAGTGGCCTCTATGAAAAATCCATCATCGTCATTTACGGAGACCATTATGGGATTTCCAACTCCCGCAATCCTGAGCTGGCACCCTTGATTGGCAAGACTTCTGAGAACTGGTCGAATTACGACAATGCCATGTTGCAACGAGTGCCTTTTATGGTGGTCATGCCTGGTTATGAAAAGGGGCAAATCATCAATACCTACGGTGGACAAATCGATATCTTACCGACTCTCGAACACCTCCTTGGTATTGAGTCCAATTCCTTCCTTCAAGTCGGCCAAGACCTTCTGTCTCCAGATCATCAAGAAATCGTTGCCTTTCGGACTGCCAATTCCTTCGTCACACCCAAATATACCAGCTACGACGGACGAACCTACTATACTGAGAGCGGTCTTGAAATCAGCAATTTTGATGAACAAACTCAGACCGAACTGGAAAGCGTTCGTCAGGCAGCCAGTCAACAGCTGAAAATCAGCGACCAGATTCAAACTGGCGATTTGATCCGTTTCTACCAAGCAGATCATCTTGGAAAAGTTGATACTGAAAGTATTTCTTACCTCAATTCTTTACCAATTCTTCAAAAGATTGAGCAGGAAAAAGGTAGTCAATCAACCAGTCTCTTTAGCCAACGACAAGGTAAGACCAGTGCTGACCTTTTCAAGGCACCAAGTTACCAAGAACTCCATCCCGAGTCGGCAGAAACCGAATCAAAATCACAATAAAAGATGCTCTTCCATCGTGGAGGAGCATTTCTTTTTATCAATGAAAATCAAAGAGCAAACTAAAAAACTAGCCTCAGATTAACTTTGAGATTATAGGTAGAGAGGTTGTAACTACAATATATGTCTGTCAAGTTTAGTGACGTAGATAGTAGAAGATAAATCAGCTTCAGCAGGTATCTGGAAAATTTAATTTTATAGAAAAGCCTTTTGTTACAAACTCAATATACTATCAATAAATAATATTATAGAAGCAACAATAATTAAAATTTCGCCTATTTGCATCATTCTATTTCGAACTTTAAATATATGTTCTATCAAAAACACTTGGATCACACACATTATAGGAATGAAAGTTTTTGAAATTGAAAAATATCCCAATAAATAAACTATAAACAACAAAAATAGAACTATGTTATATTTCTTATTCAAAACATTCCTCCCTATATTTTTTGATTACCAATCTTAATCATTTACAACTACATTATAACAAACTATAAAAGCGTTTGTAGAATTGAATTTATCAAGCAAGCGACCAACTAGCTCATCTTTTTTCTATTTCTGTCAATATGCGTGACAGGTAGTAATGATATCCAAAAATAGCAAGAGCAAGCAAGAGGATAAGAACTCCTACTCCCAAGCTGATGGCAAGGACAGGGGCGAGAGACCGAACCAAGAATAAGCTCCCTATTACAAGGGCCATTAAGATTGCACTATAAATAAAAATCAAAACTATTGCTACTATACGATTTGAACGGTTCACCAGGTCAGTAATACTACTCCAATTGGTTGACAGATTTTTCACGTCCTTAAGGTAATGGTGGCAAGAAAGGATAACACTGGCAAGGATCCATGCCACAAGAAGGTAAATCATCGAAAGGATGGGCAAGCCTAGATATAGAGAAAAGCCAAGTAAAGTCAGAACTGGTAAAAAGGACTGGACAGCAAATATAATCCAAAATTTCACTTTCACATAACGAGCAAAATCAAAGGGTAAACTCTTCAGAAAATCAACATTTTCCCTCTCCAAGGATAAAGCAATTGAATGCAGGCTGGTGATATTGTTATTGACAACTGCTATAAACACTCCTACAAAAAACAAGGGTAACCAGTATAGAGGATGAATATATGGAACTATCTGAGAATCTCGGATTTTGGAAATCAGACCAATCATCATGAGATAAGGAAGGAAAGCACTTGTAAAAAGCACTGTAACCACGCCAGTTCCCTGTCCCAAGAGGGTGAGGTGGTAGCGTAAAACCATACGGAAAAAGCCCTTTTTATTAGTAGTTGAAATTCTCTCCTTATTGCGACGTTCTTTCTTGACCTTCTCCTCACTGTTAAGCAGAATCACGTCATAAAAATGAGGAAGAACCTTCTTTTTGGTCAGGTAAAGTAAGAAGACAGTTAGAGTTATCCAAGCGAGCAGACCCAGTATGGCTTCTGTCGAAAAAGGCTCCACTGCTATTTTGTAAAAGATATGAAGAGGATAAAGGAGAAATGGAATGTCTCTAACTTTGTCAACAATACTTCCAAAAGTCGACTGTAGAAAGAGGACAAATATTAAAGGTATGAGAACTCCTATCCCAATCATCACATTGGCAAAAATAGACTGATACTTTCTGAAGACCCTAGTCTGAGCCAAGAAATGTACTGCCACTACCATCACTAAAGTAACAGAGACAAATAATAAGGCCAAGGACAGCAGCATCAAAGGCAAGCCAAGCCAAAGAGAAGGTGCTAGCCTAATGTAGAGAACTAGAAAATAAGCTAGGATTGGTACAATTCCAGGCAGAGCTGGCAAGAGGACAGACAGTCCTTTAGCAATTATAATCTCTGATTCTTTAAAGGCATAAGGCCTATACGATACCAAATCCTTACTCTCATAAAAGACATTGTAAAATGCAGTGAAAGAAGTTGAAAAGGCAAGCACCAGTAAAATAGCAACCATGCTACTAAAAAAACTTGGTATTTCCTCAAAAGGAAAACGAAATGCTATATTTATAAACATTAAAAGCATCAAGAGACTAGAAAAAATGTAAGAACTTAGGACTCTAGCGGAAACATTTACTTTTTTCCCAGGATTCTTGGCTTGCTTCTTTCGTAGGTTAGCCAGATTAGCTTCTTGAGATGAATAGAGGATATTGATATCAACTAATTTTTTAATGACCTTGAGACGCATCTGAAACCTCCTCTTTTCTACCAGCAAGGTTAAGATAGATACTTTCTAAAGACTGGTCTGGATGGTCTTTTCTCAAGTCCTCTACGCTACCACAATAAATCAAATGTCCCTTTTTCAAAATGGCAATCCGATCACAGACTTGCTCAGCTACCTCTAGGACATGGGTTGAAAACAAAACTATCTTACCTTTTTGTGCATGTTCCTTCATCATCTGCTTCAAATCAAAGGCAGCCTGGGGATCCAAACCAGTTAAGGGTTCGTCCAAGACCCAAATATCAGGATCAGACAAGAGTGCCCCAATGACAAAGACTTTCTGACGCATTCCGTGAGAAAGAGTTTCAATAACCTGATAGCGGTTTTCAGCAAAATCAAAAACGTTCAATAGCCTAGCTAGACTAGCCTCCAAGTCAGAGCTAGTCAGATCATAGGATGAGGCAAGCAATTCCCAAAATTCATTGGCCGTTAAGCGTAAAAATAAGTCAGGCGAGTCTGCTACGTAGCCAATCTTTCGTTTGATCGCCAAGCGATTTTCCGATAAATCCTGACCATCTACCAGAATACGACCACTGCTGGGCGAAATGATACTGACTAAGGATTTTATGGTGGTCGATTTTCCAGCCCCATTATGGCCAATCAAGCCCATAATCTCCCCATTTTCAATCTGCAAATTGAGATTGCTCAAAGCCTCTTTATCACCATACAACTTACTAACATTTTGAAATTCAATCATGGGATGACTCCTATCTTTATCTATATTACATACTATTATACTAGCACTTTGATACAAAAAAATCAACACTTTATTTTAAGTAGATACAATAGTTTCCTTCTATTCTTACGCAAACGTTGGCGCTAACCAATACTTTATGATAGAATAAAGAACAAGATTGACAAGTAAGAGGAAACATCATGCAAAATCAAACACTCATGCAATACTTTGAATGGTATCTGCCCCACGACGGTCAGCACTGGACGCGTCTGGCTGAAGATGCTCCACACCTAGCTGATCTCGGTATCAGTCATGTCTGGATGCCACCAGCTTTCAAGGCTACCAATGAAAAAGATGTCGGCTATGGGGTCTATGATTTATTTGACTTAGGAGAGTTTAATCAAAAAGGGACTGTCCGCACCAAGTATGGTTTTAAAGAAAACTATCTTCAAGCCATTCAAGCTCTAAAAGCACAGGGAATCCAACCAATGGCTGATGTGGTACTCAACCACAAGGCTGCGGCCGATCACATGGAAGCCTTTCAGGTCATCGAAGTGGACCCTGTAGACCGTACAGTCGAACTTGGAGAACCCTTCACCATCAATGGCTGGACTAGCTTTACCTTTGATGGTCGCCAAGATACCTACAATGACTTCCACTGGCATTGGTACCACTTCACAGGTACAGACTACGATGCCAAACGTCGTAAGTCTGGGATTTATCTCATCCAAGGGGACAATAAAGGCTGGGCTAACGAGGAATTGGTCGATAACGAAAACGGAAACTACGACTACCTCATGTATGCCGACCTAGACTTTAAACATCCTGAAGTCATCCAAAACATCTATGACTGGGCTGACTGGTTCATGGAAACGACTGGTGTAGCTGGTTTCCGCTTGGATGCCGTTAAACACATCGACTCTTTCTTCATGCGCAATTTCATCCGCGATATGAAGGAAAAATACGGTGAGGATTTCTATGTTTTTGGGGAATTTTGGAACCCAGACAAAGAAGCCAATCTGGACTATCTCGAAAAAACGGAAGAACGCTTTGACCTTGTCGATGTTCGTCTCCACCAGAATCTCTTTGATGCTAGCCGAGCAGGTTCCAACTATGACCTTCGTGGCATTTTCACAGATAGCCTGGTTGAACTCAAGCCTGACAAGGCTGTGACTTTTGTCGACAACCACGATACACAACGAGGTCAGGCTCTTGAGTCTACTGTTGAAGAATGGTTCAAACCAGCAGCCTATGCCCTCATTCTGTTACGCCAAAATGGCCTTCCATGTGTCTTTTACGGCGACTACTATGGGATTTCAGGGCAATATGCTCAAGAAGATTTCAAAGAAGTCCTTGACCGCCTCCTAACCATCCGAAAAGATTTGGCCTATGGAGAGCAAACAGACTACTTTGATGATGCTAACTGTATCGGTTGGGTACGTTCAGGTGCTGAAAATCAATACCCAATCGCAGTCCTTATCTCAAATGACCAAGAAAACAGCAAGTCAATGTTTGTCGGCCAAGAATGGGCTAACCAAACCTTTGTAGATTTACTTGAAAACCACCAAGATCAAGTTACAATCGATGAGGAAGGTTATGGACAATTCCCAGTCTCAGCTGCTTCGGTAAGTGTCTGGGCAGCTAATACAATCTAATAGTCAATGATTATAAAGTCAGATCCAATCAGATTTGGCTTTTTTGGTATGAAAAAGACCTACCCAAATGGATAGATCTTTAAACTCAATGAAAATTAAAGAGCAAACTAGGAAGCTAGCCGCAGGCTGCTAAAAACACAGTTTTGAGGTTGTAGATAAGACTGACGAAGTCAGTTACATACCTACGGCAAGGTGAAGCTGACATTGTTTGAAGAGATTTTCGAAGAGTATTACTTGATTACAATTTACCTGCTACTTCATCCAACAATTCTTGGATCTTAGCTTGGTTGCTTCCTCCTGCCATGGCCATGTCTGGTTTACCACCACCACGTCCATCGACGATTGGTGCCAATTCTTTGACAAGGTTTCCTGCATGAAGGTCTTTTGTCTTGCTTGCTACAAGGACATTGACTTTGTCACCGATAGCGGCAACTAGGACAAGAAGATCAGAGTAGTCTTTTTGTTTCCAGTTATCTGCAAAAGTACGAAGGGCACCTGCATCTGATACAGAAACTTGGCTAGCAATGTAACGGTGACCATTGACTTCCTTAACATCCTTGAAGATGTCTCCTGCGGCTGCGGCTGCGGCTTTTTCTTTCAACTCAGCATTTTCTTTTTGCAATTGACGAAGTTGTTCTTGAAGTCCTTCTACCTTGTGAGGTACTTCCTTGACTTGTGGTGCTTTAAGAGTTGCTGCGACAGCTTTAAGAGCGTCCTCTTGTTCACGGTAGGCTTCAAAGGCTTCCTTACCAGTCACTGCCAAGATACGGCGAGTTCCTGAACCGATACCTTCTTCTTTGACAATCTTGAAAAGACCAATTTCAGAAGTGTTACCAACGTGGGTACCACCACAAAGCTCGATAGAGTAGTCACCGATAGTAACAACACGGACTTCCTTGCCGTATTTCTCACCAAAGAGGGCCATAGCTCCCATTTCCTTGGCAGTGTCAATATCTGTTTCAACTGTCTTGACTTCAAGAGCTTCCCAGATTTTTTCGTTGACTTGCTGTTCAATCGCACGCAATTCTTCAGCAGTCACTGCTTGGAAGTGGGTAAAGTCAAAGCGAAGGAATTCGACTTCGTTAAGAGATCCTGCTTGTGTTGCGTGATTTCCAAGGATATTATGAAGGGCAGCATGAAGCAAGTGAGTCGCAGTGTGGTTTTTCATAACACGGTGACGACGATTTGTATCAATTGCCAAGGTATATTCTTGGTTCAAAGCAAGTGGTGCAAGAACTTCAACTGTATGAAGAGCTTGTCCGTTTGGAGCTTTTTGAACATTGGTCACAGTAGCTACGACCTTACCTGACTCATCCAAGATTTGTCCGTGGTCAGCTACTTGTCCACCCATTTCAGCATAGAATGGTGTTTCTGCAAAGATCAGTGATGCAGTTCCTTCTGCTACAGCTTCTACTTCTGCATTGTCAGCCACGATAGCCACCAACTTAGAAGGCAATTGGCTAGCATTGTAGTTGAAGACACTTTCTACAGTGATGTTTTGAAGGGTTTCATTTTGCATCCCCATTGAACCACCCTTAACAGCTGACGCACGCGCACGTTCTTGCTGTTCTTTCATGGCTGCTTCAAAACCTTCACGGTCTACAGTCATGCCAGCTTCTTCAGCGATTTCTTCAGTTAATTCAACTGGGAATCCATAAGTATCATAGAGTTTGAATACATCTGAACCAGCGATAACAGATTGACCTTTTTCTTTCAAGTCTGCTACAATGCCTTGGGCAAAGTGTTGACCTGAGTGAAGAGTACGCGCAAATGATTCTTCTTCGCTCTTAACGATTTTCTCAATAAAGTCACGTTTTTCAAGCACTTCTGGGTAGTAGCTTTCCATGATTTTTCCAACAGTTGGAACGAGTTTGTAAAGGAAAGGCTCGTTGATTCCCAATTTTTGACCATGCATAGAAGCACGGCGAAGGAGACGACGAAGGACATAACCACGGCCTTCATTTCCTGGAAGGGCACCATCACCGATAGCAAATGAAAGTGAACGGATGTGGTCTGCGATGACCTTGAAGCTCATGTTGTCGCCATCTTGGTCATAGACCTTACCAGACAATTTCTCTACTTCACGAATGATTGGCATGAAGAGGTCTGTTTCAAAGTTGGTCTTAGCCCCTTGGATAACGGCCACCAAACGCTCCAAACCAGCGCCCGTATCAATGTTCTTGTGTGGCAATTCCTTGTATTCGCTACGAGGAACAGCAGGGTCTGCGTTAAATTGTGACAAAACGATGTTCCAGATTTCGATATAACGGTCGTTTTCAATATCTTCTGCAAGCAAACGAAGACCGATATTTTCTGGGTCAAATGCTTCTCCACGGTCAAAGAAAATCTCTGTATCAGGTCCAGAAGGTCCTGCACCGATTTCCCAGAAGTTGTCCTCAATCGGAATCAAGTGACTTGGGTCCACTCCTACCTCAATCCAGCGGTTGTAAGAATCTTTATCATCTGGATAGTAAGTCATGTAAAGTTTTTCAGCTGGGAAGTCAAACCACTCAGGGCTTGTCAAAAGCTCATAAGCCCAAGTGATAGCTTCGTCACGGAAGTAATCCCCGATAGAGAAGTTCCCCAACATTTCAAACATAGTATGGTGACGTGCTGTCTTCCCTACGTTTTCGATGTCGTTGGTACGAATCGCTTTTTGGGCATTGGTAATACGTGGATTTTCAGGGATGATAGTCCCATCAAAGTATTTCTTAAGGGTTGCTACCCCAGAGTTGATCCACAAAAGTGTTGGGTCATTTACAGGAACCAAACTCACTGATGGTTCTACAGAGTGTCCTTTGGTCGCCCAGAAATCAAGCCACATTTGGCGGACTTGTGCACTAGATAGTTGTTTCATATTGTCTCCTTATTACTTGTTTAATGTGATTGGCTTTCCAGCATTTCCACATAGTCAATCGCGACACAGAGAGAAATGACTAGGTCTGCATAAGCATCCTCAAGAACCGTTACGGTATAGGTAGAGGTCAGATGGAAGAGTTCCTTCTTGATTTCCGCAATCAGCTGATCGCGATCATCCAGCAATTTGAAATTCAAATCCCAGATATTGCCCTCGATACGAAGACCCAGATTATCAAACTCATACTTATCTCGCCAGAAGGTCAACTTCTTACGAATGACAAAACTCGAGCCATCCCGAAGCTGAATCTCAAAACGAGGTAGCAAGGTCAAGATTTCTTTACTGATCTGACTGACTTGTTCACCATTAGCATCATAGATGGTAAAAGTTTTGGGAATCTTAAAAAATGATCCCTCTACCTGATAGGCGATTTCTCCCCTGTCATCCTTGATAGCGAAGCGTTCGCCTCCAAGACGAAACTTTTGTTTGACAAGAAATGTTTTCATCAACACCTCCAAAAAATCAAAAGACAAGCTCATATCACGAAGGGCGAAAAACCGCGGTACCACCTTCATTCAATGAACTTGTCATTCTCTTGTTCTTATGCAATTGTTAAATTGAGTAGCATGACTTCCTAGCTTAGATGGCTCGCAGCACCGCCATTTCTCTGGACTAAGACAACTGAAAATCAATTCTCAACTTTCTTATTATAACGTTTTTTTAAGTTTGCGTCAACTGGAAATGATTCCTATTTAAATAACCCATTCCCTACATCTCAGATTACTTTTTCAGAATATACTTTTTCTTACTGCCATTTTTCTTTTTATCCCAACTTTTATCCCAAAGTTTTGAATTGTTAAAGATAGCTACGAAAATATTTGCAAATATAAAGAACCCTATCACCAAATGTATGGAATCAGTTGTTAGGTATTGTCGATCCAAACCATCCTTTAGAGAGAATAGTATAACAGTTTGCTGAGCAGTCAAAAGGGCTGGCCAAAAAAATTTTTTGAAAAAAGTAGATATTTTCATTATTTGTTACCGCTTTCTGTAAGGTTAAGCTTAGTATACTACTAGGCAAGCAAATAAGCAACTATCATAGAAAAAGATACCGTTACAAAATTGCCTTTTATTTTTTAAAAAACGAACCAGCTTAACTGATTCGTTTTCGTACATTCTATTTCTACTTCCGATACATTTTAAATTGTAGGAAGAGGTCGCTATATTTGCCTGTCCATTTATGGTCAAATTTCTCATAAACTTCTAGGTGTTTCATGGTTTCAGCATCTGGATAGAAGGCCTTGTCTTCTTTTTTCTCCTCTGGGAGTAGTTCCTTGGCTGGTAGGTTTGGTGTTGAATATCCGACATACTCTGCATTTTTGAGAGCATTTTCGGGTTTCAACATAAAGTTGATAAAGGCATAGGCTGCATCTTGGTTTTTGACTGTTTTGGGAATGACCATATTGTCAAACCAAAGGTTGCTGGCTTCAGTCGGTACCACATAGCGTAGATTTTCATTTTTCTCCAGCATTTGGCTGGCTTCACCAGAGAAGGTCACGCCGATTGCAGCGTTGTTCTGAATCATATAGCCCTTCATCTCATCCGCCACAATAGCCTTGATATTTGGAGTCAATTTGTAGAGCTTATCAACTGTCTCTTCTAACTGCTGGGGATCCTTGGAGTTGAGGCTGTAGCCCAGCGAGTTAAGCCCCAGTCCCAGCACCTCACGCGCCCCATCAAAGAGCATGATAGAGTTCTTATACTCTGGCTTCCAGAGATCATCCCAATGCTCAGGCGCCTCATCGACCATGGTTTCATTGTAAACAATTCCCAAGGTTCCCCAGAAGTAAGGAATGGAGAATTTATTGCCTGGGTCAAAGGACTGGTTGAGAAACTCTGGTCCGATATTTTCAAGACCTTCAAGTTTTGAATAGTCAAGCGGTACCAAGAGGTTTTCGTCCTTCATCTTGTTAATCATATATTCACTAGGGATGGCAATATCGTAGGTCGTTCCACCCTGCTTAATCTTGGTATACATGGCTTCGTTGGAGTCAAAGGTCTCGTACTGGACTTGGATTCCTGTTTCTTCTGTAAACTGAGTCAAGAGTTCTGGATCGATATAGTCCCCCCAGTTGTAGATAACCAGTTTTTGACTATCTCGGCTATTGATTTTACTATCTAAATGCGTCGCAATTCCCCACAAGACCAGGATAATGGCTACAATTCCTGCTAAAAATGAATAGAGTTTTTTCATGCTTGCTCCTCCTTCTCACGTGAGATAAAGTAATATCCAACAACTAGGATAATACTAAAGAGAAAGACAAGGGCAGACAGGGCATTGATTTCTAGCGAAATCCCCTTGCGAGCACGAGAGTAAATCTCGACGGACAAGGTTGAAAAGCCATTTCCCGTTACAAAGAAGGTCACAGCAAAGTCATCTAGCGAATAGGTGAAGGCCATGAAATAACCTGCAATGATAGACGGAGTCAGGTAAGGAAGCATGATTTCCTTGAACATCTGAAATTGACTGGCACCAAGGTCATAGGCCGCATGAATCATGTCGCCGTTCATTTCCTTGAGTCGAGGCAAGACCATCAAGACCACGATAGGAATGGAGAAGGCCACGTGACTAGATAGAACGGTCAAAAAGCCGAGTGAAAACTTAAGTTGGGTAAAGAGAATCAAGAAGCTGGCACCAATCATAACGTCAGGCGCAACCATGAGGATATTATTGAGTGATAGAAAGGCTTCTTGGTATTTCTTACGAGACTGGTAGATATAAATAGCTCCAAAAGTCCCGATAATGGTCGCAATCAAGGCTGACAGAAAGGCCAAGAAAAAGGTCTGAGTCACAATCAACATGAGACGACCATCCCCAAACATAGTTTTAAAATGGCTCAGGCTAAAGCCTGTAAAGCTATTCATGTCATTGCCTGCGTTAAAGGCATACCCAATCAGGTAAAAAATCGGCAGGTAGAGGACAAGAAAGACCAGTCCCAGATAAAGGTTGGCAAATTTTTTCATCGTTCTCTCCTTTCCTTGGTCACCCACATGGTGATGAACATGGTCAAGATGAGAATCACACCGATGGTTGAACCCATACCGTAGTTGTCATTGGTTAGGAAATTCTGCTCAATGGCTGTCCCCAAGGTGATAACACGGTTCCCACCAATCAAACGTGTCAGCATGAAGAGACTCAAGCTGGGGATAAAGACCGACTGAACCCCACTTCTTACACCGTTCATCGATAGAGGGAAGATGACATGACGGAAGGTCTCCCACTTGGTCGCACCGAGGTCATAGCTGGCATTGATGAGATTGTTATCCATATCGTCCAAGACATTAAAAATCGGCAAAATCATAAAGGGAAGCTCGATGTAGCTTGCGACAAAGATAAAGGAGAAATCGGTAAAGAGCAACTGCTGTGAACCAATTCCGATGAATTCCAAAAATTGGTTAATAGAGCCATTTTGACCAAAAATCCCAATAAAGGCATAGGCTTTAAGGAGCAAATTGATCCATGTAGGCAGGATAATCAGCATAAGCCAGAGTTGACGGTGCTTGAGACGGGTCAAAAAGAGGGCTGTTGGATAGCTGATAAGCAAGGTCACAAAGGTCACAATTCCTGCATAGAGTACAGAGTTGAAACTCATTTTTAGGTAGGTCAAGTTTTGTGACGCAAAGTAGGATTTATAGTTTTCTAAGCTAAACTGGCCTTCGATGTTGAAAAAGGATTGGCCGAAAATCAATACCAAGGGTGCCAGGACAAAGAGTGCAATCCAAAGCATGTAGGGCACTACAAAGAGTTTAGAGCTTGTTTTCTTCATCTCTTTCCTCCTCGATTGCATTGATCAAACCTGCTTCTTGCTCTTCGATTTCCACGTATTCTTCGATACGGGCATCGAACTCTTCTTCGGTTTCATTGAGACGCATGATATGGATGTCTTCTGGTTCAAAGTCCAGACCGATTTCCTCACCCACAATGGCCTTGCGAGTCGAGTGGATCATCCATTCATTTCCAAGTTCGTCATAGGCAATAATCTCATAGTGAACCCCACGGAAGAGCTGGGTATCGACCTTAACTTGGAGCTTGCCTTCTTCAGGAAGGGTAATCCGCAAATCCTCTGGACGAATAACAACCTCAACAGGTTCATTTGGCTTCATCCCCCCATCAACCGCTTCGAAGCGTTTGCCGTTAAACTCAACCAAGTAGTCCTCAATCATGGTACCTGGCAAGATGTTTGACTCGCCGATAAAGGTGGCAACAAAATGGTTAATTGGCTCATCGTAGATGTCCACAGGAGTTCCAGACTGGACAATCTCTCCATCATTCATAACGAAAATCCAGTCACTCATGGCAAGGGCTTCTTCCTGATCGTGGGTAACAAAGACAAAGGTAATTCCCAATCGTTGTTGCAGTTCACGCAGTTCGTACTGCATATCTGTTCTTAATTTCAAGTCCAACGCTGACAAAGGCTCGTCCAACAAGACCACACGGGGTTGGTTGATGATGGCACGGGCAATAGCCACACGCTGACGTTGTCCTCCAGAAAGTTTGCGAATGGAACGTTTTTCATACCCTTCCAACTGAACCATCTTGAGAACTTCCGCTACGCGTTTCTCGATTTCTTTCTTATCAATTTTACGCAAGCGGAGTGGAAAGGCAACATTTTCAAACACATTCATATGTGGAAACAAGGCATAGGATTGGAAGACAGTATGGACGTCTCGCTTGTTGGTTGGGATGTCATTGATGCGGACACCGTCCAGTAAAATATCTCCTGTCGTCGCATCCAGTAAACCTGCAATGATGTTAAGGATAGTTGATTTCCCTGAACCAGACGCGCCTAGAAGGGTATAGAATTTCCCTTCTTCCAACTCAAAGTTGATATCTTTGAGAACCTTGGTGTTGCTGTCTTCAAAAACTTTTGAGACGTTTTTGAATTCAATAATTGGTTTTTTCAATTGTCATTTATTCCTTCTTTTTCATAGATTAACAGATCAGGGCTCTGTCAGGCCGCCACTACCTCGTGTAGGAGATTAAACTGCCTACATTCTTCTGCACTAACGATAGGCTTTCACCCCCTTTCCATGATATAGCAGCAGCTTTTCAAATACAGCTTCTTACTTGCTTTCACCTAAAATACGGACTTCTCTCTCAAGAGTAACGCCAGAGTGTTCCTTGACTTTTTCAATCACAGACTCAATCAAGTCCTCGTAGTCTTTAGCCGTTCCATCAGCAACGTTAATCATGAAACCTGCGTGTTTTTCTGAGACTTCTACTCCACCAATACGATAGCCTTTCAAGCCAGCTTCTGAAATTAATTGACCTGCAAAATGCCCAACAGGACGCTTAAATACCGAACCACAAGATGGATATTCCAAAGGTTGCTTGAGTTCACGTAGGTGCGTCAAGCGGTCCATTTCCTGCTTGATAACCTGATGACTTCCTGGGGCTAGGGCAAATTTAGCTGATAAGACAACCGCACCAGACTCCTGAATGGCTGAGTGGCGGTAACCAAAAGCCAAGTCCTTGACAGACAGGGTCTCGATTTCTCCGTCCTTAGTCAAAATCTTACAAGACTGTAAGATGTGGGCAATCTCACCACCATAGGCACCTGCATTCATAAAGACAGCACCACCGACGCTCCCTGGAATGCCACAAGCAAACTCAAAGCCAGTCAAACTATGACGAAGGGCAATGCGAGTTGTTTCAATCAAGTTAGCACCAGCTTCAGCTTCGATGGTATAGCCATCAACGGAAATGTTGTTGAGCTTGTCACACAAGATAACAAATCCACGAATCCCACCATCACGAACAATGATGTTGCTAGCATTTCCAAGAACCATCCAAGGGATATTTTCTTGATTGGCAAATTTGACAACGCGCGCCAACTCAAAACGATTTCGTGGAAAGACCAAATAATCGGCCTCTCCACCTACTTTTGTATAACTATAGCTATGCAAGGCTTCCTTAAAACGGATATCAATTCCTTCTAAGATTTCAAGCATTTTTTCTCTTACAGACATGTCACTCTTCCTTTTACAAAATTCATTCCATTATACCATTTTTAAGACCATTTGACGACCCTAAAAAAATCTCGTTTGGTTTTTGCATAAGAAAAAGAGGTTTCCCCCTTTTCTTATGATTTTTTGCAAAAGATTGCCTTTGTTCCATAGGCAACCAGAACAAGTTCAAGTGCTAGGACCACTTCAACCAAGGCTGGATTTGTCAACCAGCCAACTTGGACTAGAGATGGTGCCAGATCAAAGAAGGCATGTAGGCCATAGGCTGCTAGGAGATAAATCCATTTCTTCTGGCGAATAGCTTGGTAAACCCAAACTGTCAAAAGTAATTGGAAACCTAGCGCCAAGATTCGCTCAAAACCAAGCAAATAAATCTGCCAGATTGATAGCGACTGGATGGTTTTCAACATATTTTCAGACAGTAATTGCATAATCTGTGGATTTTGCGTTTGAACTGCCGAAAGAACGATGTAGAGATTGATCAAACTAGTAAGGCCTAGGAAAATCAACTCCAAGCCACCATGCCCCAAGCCATAGGCCAAGGCATCTGCCTTTTCCAAACTTCTCTTTTTCTCCAACCATTTGAAAAAAATAAGGCGAGCTGTTTCCTCAAAAAATGCTGCCATGGCTAGACCATAAATGATATAGACAAGCGGATGATCCTGCAAGAGGGCAATACTACCGTCTTTTTGAGGATGCAAAACCAAGATATGCACCAGTTTTTCCAAAATCTGTGAAGAGACAAAGAAGGCAACAGCCCCCAAGCCCAAAACAGCTAGATTGATCTGGTATTTCTTTTTGGCATACCAAATGCTCCCAAACAGAAAAGCTAGCAACAGCACCATGGTAATGATAATATGAATGGTCATTTTCTTCTCCTATTCCGCCTTTTCAATATCTTTTTTCATCTCGTCAACATTGAACTTAGCAAACAAGTATTGACGGTCTTGGACTGGGAAACGTTGGTCCAACTGGTCAACTGCTCCTACCTCGATAATGCCTTCCTTGATGACAAAGTCCATAACATGCCCACCGAAGGTCAAGTCATCTGAGATGAAGTGTAGATGATAGCCTGCCACACTGACACCATGAAAAATCTCTGGCGTCCAGAAACCAACGATGGTTCCCGCCACATTATCACAACTATATTCAGGTTGATGGGTTGCGACCTCAGCAAACTTGGTATCTGGTGTTGACTTAGGAATCATACGCACATGCATATGCGAAAATTCCCCCCGAATCTTGATAGAGCGGAAAAGATTTTCCCCATCATAATAAGACTCAATTCGTTCTTCCAACTCCTTGTCCGTCATCTCAAAGCGCTGACGGAAAATGACCTCTGCCTGGTGTGGTACCACTGCTGCGTAAGGAATAAGGGCATCTGGTGACACTTCTACAATTTCTGGTTGTTCTCCTGAGCCTTTGGCCTGATAGGCCTTGCCATCTAAGACAATCAATTCTCCATCAATAGAATCCAAGGTTCCCAAACCAAGGTCACCATGCTCTAGCAATTCTCCTACTGTCATAGTACCACCATAAAGGCCAGCCATCAAGGCTCCAAGGGTATTGTATTGAAATAATTTCACTGGTTCCTGCACGTTCTTATCCATTCACTTTCTTGTCTGTTATACTCAATGAAAATCAAAGACCAAACTAGGAAGCGAGCCGCAGGTTACTCAAAGCACTGCTTTGAGGTTGTAGATATAACTGACGAAGTCAGCTCAAAACACTGTTTTGAGGTTGTGGATAGAACTGACGAAGTCAGTAACCATATCTACGGCAAGGCGAAGCTGACGTGGTTTGAAGAGATTTTCGAAGAGTATTAGTCTATAAATCTTACTCCTAAGTATACCACATTTGCCCCTAGATGTGAACGAGAGAAACACTCTATACATTGCCAAGAAGGAAAAAAAAAGGTACAATGTAACAAAATCAAGGAGGTATGGAATGAAGAAACAAAGCAAGTACCAAGAGGTTGTTTCCTATCTGAAAAACGGTATCGAGTCTGGACGTTTTCCAACGGGAAGTCGCCTGCCTTCTATCCGTCAACTGAGCCTTGACTTTCACTGCAGCAAGGACACCATTCAACGCGCCCTGCTGGAATTACGGCACGAACAATACCTCTATGCCAAGCCCCAGAGTGGTTACTATGTATTAGAACAAGGGCAACATCAAGACCTTGAAATCGAGGTTACCGATGAACATGCCAGCGCCTATGACGATTTCCGACTCTGTATCAATGAAACCTTGATTGGACGGGAAAACTACCTCTTCAACTACTATGACAACCAAGAAGGATTAGAAGACTTAAGACAATCCATTCATAAACTCCTCTTTGAACAAGCCCTCTACTGCAAAGCTGATCAACTGGTACTGACTTCTGGAACCCAACAAGCCCTTTTTATCCTTTCTCAAATATCCTTTCCTAGCCTAGCTAAGGAAATCTTGGTGGAGCAGCCGACCTATCATCGGATGAATCGACTCTTGATTGCTCAGGGTCTGGACTATCAAACGATTGAACGAGGCATTGATGGGATTGACTTGGAGGAACTGGAGCGCCATTTCAAAACAGGAAAAATTAAGTTTTTCTATACCATTCCTCGATTTCACTATCCCCTAGGCCATTCCTACTCAGAGCAGGACAAACGAGCTATTCTTGACTTAGCTGCCAAGTATGGAGTCTATATCGTAGAGGACGACTATCTGGGTGATTTGGACTCCAAGAAGGGCCAGACCTTCCACTATCTGGATACAGAGGAGCGCGTCATTTATATCAAGTCCTTCTCAACCAGCCTCTTTCCAGCCCTGCGGATAACAGCACTCATTCTGCCAAATGCTATCAAAGAAGCCTTTGTGGCCTACAAAAATATCCTAGATTACGACAGCAACCTCATCATGCAAAAGGCCCTGTCACTCTATATCGACAGTCAATTGTTTGAAAAAAATCGGCTAGCTCGCTTGTCCAATCAGGAAGCTTACCAAAAACAACTCGAGGAAAGATTAGCTAACACTCCTTGCCCCCTTCCTCATTTCTCTCTACATGATGGTTTATTGCTTGATCTCAGACAGTACCCTAAAATCGCCAGTCTCAAACACAGTCAACTAGGCTTGGACTTCTTTGAAGAGGCTTACTTGGGTGCCTGTCCTTATCAATTTGCCAAGGTGTCCTTAGACAATCTAAAAAATGTTTTAGACTATTTAAAAGCAGAATTGGAATAACTTCCAACTCTGCTTTTTCTTATTGTTCAACTTCTGTTAGGCTTGCTGCTTTTTCAAGATATTTTTGGTAGGTACCATCATCCTTGAGTTTTTGGATGACCTTGTCCACCACTTCTTTCAAATCAGCACTATTTTTTCTAAGGGCAACTGCATTGGCTTCGCCGTCTTTCATCTTCAAGCTGACAGTTGCGACAGCTAGGTCCGCGTTTTTAGCAGCATAGCTAAGGGCAACAGGCTCATCCATGTGAACAGCATCTACTTTTCCAGCCTGTAATTCATTAACAGCTTCACCCATATTGGTTAGGGAGGTTAATTGCGCTTTTGGCAATTGTTCCTTGACCATAGATTCTGGAACAGTCCCTTTTTGGGCTGCAATATTAGCACTTTCTAGGCTAGTTACATCCTTGTATTTTTCTACATCAGCCTTACGAACCAAGAAACTAATCTTGTTTTCATAGTAAGGGATTGAAAAATCAAAGACTTCTTTTCTCTCATCAGTAGCGCTAATTCCTGCAACCGCTAGGTCAGCCTTCCCAGTTTGAAGACTGGTCAAAACATTGTCAAAACTCATGCTTGAGATTTCCAACTTAACCCCAAGTTCATCAGCGATAGCTTGTGCCATGTCAATATCCGCACCGACAACCTGATTTTTCCCGTCAACTAAGGATTGGAATTCAAAAGGTGCATAGTCAGGACTAGTCGCCACAACTAATTTCCCCTTTTGCTTAATGGCCTCAACAGCTGACTGAGAACCATTAGAACCCGACTGGCAAGCTACTAAGAAGAAACTTGCAAGAAAACTACATAAAACAAATATCCATTTTTTTGATTTCATAAATAAACAACCTCTCTGTTGATTTTGTATAATTATAACGCTATTCAAGCTACTTGTCAAGCACTTTTTTGAATTTTTATCTTAAAAATATTTTTTTCATTCAATAAAAGGAGCTATCTGTTGACTTCAAGCTCCTTTTTATACAGGATGAACCTGTTTTATAGTTCGACAATCTTACCTGTTTCAAAGTAAACAACCCATTCACAGATATTTTTGGCATAGTCTCCAATGCGTTCCAAGAAGGCAATCACTTGGAAATAATCACGACCTGTAACGATGGCATCTGGATTTTTCTTGATTTCTTCTGTAGCCAAATCACGAATGCTATCAAAGTAATGGTTGATTTTTTCGTCCATGGCTGCTACTTCATAGGCCTGATCCACTGAACCATTCAGATAGAGTTCAAGGGCTGCTTCGACGAAGTTCTTGACATCGCGACCCATTCTCTTGATTTCTTCTTCAACAGCTGGGATGCGTTGCTCCCCTTTCATACGAATTGCCGCTTTGGCAATGGAAACGGCATGGTCACCCATACGTTCCAAGTCCGATACAGCCTTCAAGACTGTCAAAACAGTACGCAAGTCCTGAGAAACGGGTTGTTGGAGGGCAATCATTTCAAATGATTTCTTCTCCAATTTCACCTCGTATTCGTTTACTTCTGCATCGTCTTCGATGACTTCTTTGGCCAAATCACGGTCGTGCGTAACAAAGGCACGCACTGTCCGATTGATTTGGGATAGCACTTCTTGTCCCATAGCATAAAACTGGTTGTGCAATTTCTCCAAATCTTCTTCAAATTGAGAACGTAACATCATTTATCTCCTTATCCAAATTTTCCTGAAATATAATCTTCTGTTTCCTTGTGTTGTGGGTTGAGGAACATCTTCTTGGTATCGTTAAACTCGATTAAATCTCCATCAAGGAAAAATCCTGTCTTGTCAGAGATACGAGAGGCTTGTTGCATGGAACGCGTAACCAAGAGCATGGTGTATTTATCTTTTAGGCCATATAAGGTTTCCTCAATCTTACCAGCCGAGATAGGGTCCAAGGCTGAAGTCGGTTCATCCAAGAGAATGATTTTAGGACTGGTTGCCAAGACACGGGCAACGCAGACACGTTGTTGTTGTCCACCTGAAAGCCCGATAGCTGAATCATGCAGGCGGTCCTTGACCTCATCCCAGATAGAAGCTCGTTGCAAGGCTTTTTCTACCGCTTCATCCAGAATCTGCTTATCCTTCACTCCATTGATACGAAGCCCGTAAACAACATTTTCGTAGATAGACATAGGGAAGGGATTTGGTTGTTGGAAAACCATACCGATTTCCTTCCGCAATTCAACTGTATCTGTACGTGGACTGTAAATGTTGTGGCCGTTGTAAACCACCGAACCAGTTGTAGTCACCTCTGGATTGAGATCCCCCATACGGTTGATAGCCTTAAGAAGAGTTGACTTTCCTGATCCAGATGGACCAATCAAGGCTGTAATTTCCTTAGGTTGGAAAGATAGGGAAACACTATTCAAGGCCTTTTTTTGATTGTAGTAAACGGACAGGTCTGACACCTGTAAAATCGCTTCTGTCATACTGTTTCCTTTCTATCCAAAGTGTCCTGTTACGTAGTCATTGGTTGACTGTAGTTTGGCATTTTGGAAAATATTAGACGTCTTATCATACTCAATCAAGTCACCCAAGTAGAAAAATCCTGTGTAATCACTAGCACGCGCAGCCTGTTGCATACTGTGGGTCACGATAATGATGGTAAAGTCCTTCTTTAATTCCAACATGGTTTCTTCCAGCTGGGCTGTCGCAATCGGATCCAAGGCAGACGCTGGCTCATCCATCAAGAGAATATCTGGTTTAACAGAAATAGCACGAGCGATACAAAGACGTTGCTGCTGACCACCTGATAAGGTCAAGGCTGACTTGTGCAAATCGTCTTTGACCTGATCCCAAAGGGCAGCTTGACGGAGAGAAGTTTCCACAATTTCATCCAAGACTTGCTTGTCCTTAACCCCTGCACGTTCATGAGCAAAAGTGATATTGCGGTAGATAGACTTGGCAAAGGGATTTGGGCGTTGGAAGACCATTCCAATGTGCTTGCGCATCTCATAAACGTTGATTTCTGGGCGGTTGACATCAATCCCTTGATAGAGGATTTGACCTGTGACCTTGGCAATATCAATGGTATCATTCATACGGTTGAGACTGCGGAGGTAGGTTGATTTCCCTGAACCAGAAGGGCCAATTAAGGCCGTGATTTTATTTTTTTCAAATTGCATATCGATGCCCTTAATAGATTCATTTTTACCGTAGTAAACATGTAAATCCTTAGTAGAGAGGGCCACTTTCTCTTCAGGAAAGGTGATGATATGCTTTTCATCCCAATTATATTTTGACATGGCTTCTCCTTTAGGCAGCGGTTAATTTCTTGTGTAAGTAGCTTCCGAGTTTACGGGCTCCAAAGTTAAAAATGAGGATAAAGATGAGGAGCACGGCCGCAGAACCTGCTGATACGATAGTTCCATCTGGAATGGTTCCTTCACTATTGACCTTCCAGATGTGGACAGCCAAGGTTTCTGCTTGACGGAAGATAGAGATTGGGCTAGTCACACTGAGAATATTCCAGTTAGACCAGTCAAGGGCTGGAGCGGATTGTCCTGCTGTATAGATAAGAGCCGCAGCCTCACCAAATATACGACCAGAGGCCAAGACGACTCCAGTCACAATACCTGGTAGGGCTTCTGGAATGACCACATGGACCACAGTCTCCCAACGAGAAATCCCAAGGGCCAGACCAGCTTCACGCTGCGTATGGTGAACGTGTTTCAAACTGTCCTCAACATTACGCGTCATCTGAGGCAGGTTAAAGACCGTCAAGGCCAAGGCACCTGAGATTATTGAAAATCCATACTCAAACTGAACTACAAAGATCAAATAACCAAAGAGACCTACAACCACTGATGGCAGTGAAGATAAGATTTCAATACAGGTTCTGACAAAATTGGTCACAGGACCTTTCTTGGCATATTCAGCTAGGAAAATCCCAGCTCCCATAGACAAAGGCACAGAGATAATCAAGGTAATGACCAAAAGGAAGAAGGAATTATAAAGCTGAATTCCAATCCCTCCACCTGCTTGGTAAGAAGATGATTTGCCAGTCAAGAAAGACCAAGAGATGTGAGGCAAACCACGAACCAAGATATAGAGAATCAAGGATGCCAAGATGGCAACGATAATCCCTGCAATCGAGTAGAGGACAGCTGTTGCAATTTTATCTAATTTCTTAGCGTGCATAGTTTTTCTTTCCTCTTTCTTTCGTAATCAATTTAATCACACTGTTGAAGGCCAAACTCATCAAGAGTAAGACTAAGGCCAGTGACCAGAGAACGTTATTGTCAACTGTTCCCATAACGGTATTTCCGATACCCATGGTCAACACAGAGGTCAAGGTCGCAGCAGGTGTTGTCAATGAAGTTGGGACAACTGCTGAGTTTCCGACTACCATCTGAATGGCCAAGGCCTCACCAAAGGCACGCGCCATCCCAAAGACCACTGCTGTGAAAATCCCTGAACGCGCTGCCTTCAAGGTCACGCGCCAGATGGTTTGCCAACGAGTGGCCCCCATAGCCAAACTAGCTTCACGGTAGTGACGAGGCACCGCACGCAAACTATCCGTTGTCATAAAGGTTACCGTCGGTAAAATCATGACAAAGAGAACGAAAATCCCTGACAAAATCCCAAAACCAGTTCCACCAAAGACACTGCGAACAAAAGGAACTACGACCTGCAAACCGATAAATCCATACACAACGGAAGGGATACCGACCAGCAATTCAATGGCTGGTTGCAAGATTCTAGCACCTTTTGGTGAGACTTCGGTCATAAAGACAGCTGCTCCAATGGCAAAAGGAGTTGCGATAAGTGCTGACAGGATTGTGACAATAAAGGAACCCAAAATCATAGGAAGGGCACCAAATTGTTTACCTGAAGGATTCCAAGTTTGACCAAATAGGAAATCAAAGATATTAACTCCATTGACAAAGAAGGTCGACAAGCCTTTTTGGGCTACGAAAATCAAAATCATTGCCACAATGATGACAATCAAAGACAGACAGGCAAAGGTCAAACCTTTTCCTAGTTTCTCTAAACGAGAGTTCTTTGAGGGAGAAAGTAATTTTTTAGCTAATTCTTCTTGATTCATTATTGACTCCCTTCTAGCGCTGTCACCGTTCCGACAGCATCTTTTTCAACCTTCATTTCCTTGACAGAAATATAGCCCATTCCCTTAACGATTCCACTTTGCGCTTCATCTGAGAGGACAAAGTTAAGAAATTCTGCCACCAATTCGTCTGGCTGACCTAAGGTGTACATGTGTTCATAAGACCACAAAGGCCAGTTATTGCTTGTAACATTTTCTGCAATCGGCTCATAGCCGTTCAATTTCATGCGTTTGACAGAGTCATCCACATAGGCAAAGGCTAGGTAAGAAATGGCTCCTGGTGTCTGGGAAACAATGTTTTTGACCATCCCATTTGAATCCTGTTCTTGACTCTGCACGGCAGATTGGCCATCCATGACAACACTATCAAAGGTTGCACGTGAACCAGAACTTGCCGCACGGTTGATAATGGAAATAGCTAGGTCCTTCCCACCGACTTCTTTCCAGTTGGTCACTTGACCTGTGAAGATGCTACGGAGTTGTTCAGTTGTTAGATTTTCAACGTCAACTTCCTTATTTACAATCACTGCCAAGCCTGCTACAGCAACCTTATGGTCCACTAGAGCGGATGCGTTGATACCGTCTTTTTCCTCGGCAAATACGTCTGAATTTCCTACATCAACGGCTCCAGACTGAACCTGAGACAGACCTGTACCAGATCCTCCACCTTGGACGTTGACTGTTTTTCCAACGTGCATAGAGCCAAATTCATCTGCTGCTGCTTCGACCAAGGGCTGAAGAGCCGTTGAGCCAACAGCTGTCATGGATTCTCCACGATCAATCCAGCTAGCACATCCCGCCAAAGAACTTGCTAGCAAGATAGCTGCAAGGGATAGAGCGAGTTTTTTCCGTTTTTTCACTGTTTTTCTCCTTGAAAATAATGGTGAATGCTGTGAATTTTTTCAACTATTTATTTATGTTTTTATTTTTTAAAATTGGGAGCCAACTAAAATTCTTATACTCAATGAAAATCAAAGAGCAAACTAGGAAACTAGCCGCAGGCTGTACTTGAGTACGGCAAGGCGACGTTGACGCGGTTTGAATTTGATTTTCGAAGAGTATTAGCTTGGTTTAACTAGAAATTTGCTTAGTTACCTTTCCCACCAATTTTGACTTAAAATGAAAGACAATTTGAAAAAAATCCATACTTCCACTATAACATAGACAAGCTACTTTGACTAGCATTTTCACTTGAATCTAAGGCCTTTTGGAAAATAATTTTTCAAAACATTTCCAGTCACCTTAGCAAAGCCCAACCCATTGCCTTGAACCAAAACTTGATACCAACCATTTGGCAGACTTTCTGCCAGCTGAACAGTTTCTCCAGCCACATACTTTACAAACTCTTCTTGGTCAATTTCAACCGACTGCTTGACCTGACTCGGTTTCAAGGCTAGACCAAGAGCAAAACTAGGCTCAAAGCGTTTCTTCTTAAAGGTCCCTAGATGCAGTCCATTGCGAGCAATCTTGAGTTTCCCTAAATCTGGCAAAAGTTCTGGCAGGAGATAGAGTTGGTCACCAAAAGTCTGCAAGATTCCCCTTAGATTGACCTTCAAATGTTTTTGGGCAAATTCCTGCCACAAGGCAACTTGCTCACGGCTGAGGTTGCTCTTACTTGCCTTACATTTAGGGGCTGTATTTTCACCTTTAAACTGTAGATGAGCTACAAACTGCCCCTCTCCCTTAAACTGATGAGGATACATCCTAGCCGTTTCTGGCAGGTCAATACCAGCTACCATTCCATTGATATGCTCTACTGGCAACAAGTCAAAATCATACTCTTCCAGCAACCAATTGACAATCTCTTCGTTTTCCTCAGGTGCCCAGGTACAGGTTGAATAAACCAAACGACCACCTTCAGCTAACATGTTCACCGCATCCTCCAGAATTTCTCTTTGCAAGCTAGCACATTGACTCGGATAATCGAGACTCCAATAGTCCATAGCATCTGGTTGCTTACGGAACATCCCTTCCCCTGAGCAAGGGGCATCTAGGACAATGAGGTCAAAATAGCCTTTAAAGACCTTGGACAAACGGTCAGCAGATTCATTGGTCACCACGACATTTGTCGCTCCAAAGCGCTCCATGTTTTCTACTAAAATCTTAGCCCGTTTGCTTGAAATTTCATTGGAAACAAGGAGCCCCTCCCCTGCTAGATAGGCTGCTAATTGAGTGGATTTACCTCCCGGTGCAGCAGCCAAGTCCAAAACCTTCATACCAGGACTGGGCTGGGCTACCTGAGCAACCATCTGAGCAGCGGGTTCTTGAGAATAAACCAAACCAGTAGCATGCTCAGGCGATTTCCCTGAAACCTTCCCATAATGTCCCCAAGGGGTTTGAGGAATGGCATCAGAAAAGGAAAGTTGCTCTTCTTTTAAGGGATTGACCCGAAAGGCCGAAACCGCTTCCTCCTCAAAAGAGGCAAGAAAATCTCTTGCCTCATCTCCTAGTATCTCTTCATATTTTTCAACAAATCCTTCTGGAAATTGCATTTAAGTTCTTTTCCTTTCGTAAATATAGGACTGAATTTCCTCCTGCATCTCAAGAGGCACCATCATGACCGCCTGTCTGGTTTGAAAATCAGGAGCTTCACCAGAAAGAGTCACAACCTCATAGCCCAGACTTTCCCCTAAAATACTAGCCGCAGCATAATCCCATGGTTGCAGATAGGTGACATAGGTCAACAAACGCCCTGATAAAATCTTGGCAAAACTAATGGCCGCACTCCCATAGACACGAACACCGAGGACCGCTCGACTCAAATCAGCCAGCCCCCATTCGTTGGTTTCCAGCATGCCACTATTTCCCGCAATGAGAAAATCTCCAAGGGGTTTGGCTTTAAAGGGAGCTAGGGGCCTATCATTTAGACAAACTGGAAATTCCCCACCACCGTGGTAACAATCCCCTTTGACCACATCATAAATCAGACCAAACTGTCCCTGACCATTTTCAAAATAAGCCATCATAACAGCAAAATCTTCCTGCTGGGCTACAAAATTATTGGTACCATCAATCGGATCAATAACCCAAACCTTGCCCTCTTGAACCGAAGCACGCAAACAGCCCTCTTCAGCACAAATCTTATCCTCAGGATAACGGGACAAAATCTCACTAACCAAGAGTTCCTGAACTTCCTTGTCCAGTCTAGTCACCAAGTCTGTCGGAGAGGACTTGGTCTCAACACACAAGTCTTCCTGCATATGGTCAAGGATGTACTGGCCTGCTTTCTTAACAAGCTCTTTGGCAAATTCAAATTTACTTTCCAAGAGAAATCTTTCCTTCCCCTTTTTCCTTAGCCACCTGAACCGCTCGGTAAAGCGAATAGCCACTGACCGTTTCAAATTCTCGTCCCAAACGCTTCTCTTCACTCTTGCTTGGCACGACCTCCTTGAACCCCTTATAGGAGTCCAGTAACTTTTGAGCCTCTACCTTGCCTTCATAGGCAGCTTCAACATCATTAAAAAAAGAAAGCACTGAAGCAAGTTCTTCAGTGCTCCACGACAAATCTAGTGGGTAACTATACTGTTTGTTCATTAACTAATACCAGCTCTCATTCTTGCTTCTTTTAGTTCTTGCTTACGGTAACTACGAGGGAGAAAAGCACGAATCTCATCTTCATTAAAACCGATCTGCATGCGTTTGGCATCGATAATAATTGGGCGACGCAAAAGACTAGGATACTGCTCAATCAAATGAAGCAATTCCGATACTGAAATACTCTCTACATCAATATTCAATTTTTGAAAAATTTTTGAACGAGTTGAAATGATGTCATCAGTACCATTTTCGGTCAAGGAAAGGATATGTTGCAATTCTTTTCTTGTTAAAGGACTGGTCATAATATTGTGTTCCACAAAAGGTACCTTATGTTTCTCTAACCAGGCCTTAGCCTTACGACATGATGTACAGCTCGGTGATAGAAATAGTGTAATCATGCTTTTCTCTTCTTATCTATACTTTGCTACTTCTATTATACAAAAAAATAAAGCGCTTGACTAGGGATTTTTAGAAAAAAAGCCTATTTTTCAAGAAAAATAGACTGTTCGCGAACGATGGACACAATTGGATTTGCTTAATTCACTCTTAACGATGGTTTCAAATGATATGCAATTTTATATATACAAATTAAAAACATCTTTCACTTCCTACAACTTTTCAGATAAAGATAGGCAAAGAAGGTCTCATAGAGGGCGAAAAAGAGGAGGAAGGCATGAAGGAAGAAGGTCTCTGGCAAAATCAGAATCACTGGATCCTTGGCTGGGTCAAAAAGCCAGGTATCATCTCCCACAAAGAGAATTTGATGGAAAAGGGTAAAGAATTGGTCAAAACCAATCAACACTCCCCCAAGCCCAATCAGTAAAGGCAAAACCACTAGAGCCAAAAGCCCTTTACTAAATAGAGACAAGAAGCCCTTTTTCACAATCCCTTTGACAAAGACGTAAAAACTTGGCAGTGTCACTAGAGCTACTAGCTGAACCAGGTGAAAGAGGTTCTTGACCACTGCAAAATGGTGTAGCCCAGCAGATGACGAACGAAAATCTGGCATCTCTAGGACCTGACTAAATGGATTGGTCAGATAATTCATCAAAATATGAAAATTGTATTGAATGGTTTCTGGTTTTAGATAAACCCGATTTGTTAAATTCAACCACTCAATCTCCATAGGATAGAAAATCCAAGCCAAATAAATGGTCAGAAGGATAGAAAGAGAGAGGAGAAAGAGCATAGAGCCCCAAAAGATCAGTTTAGTTTTCATCAAAATCCCACTCCGCAAGGCTAGAAACCACATGAGTCGGTGCAATTGGCAGGTCTGCTACTTCTTCTGCCTTGGTAAAACCTGTCGTCACCAAGAGCGTTGGAATGCCATTGTCAATCCCTGCTCGGATATCTGTCAGATAGTTGTCCCCGACCATGATTAACTCTTTACGTTCCAAGCCTAAGTGCTCAACCGCCTTGTCCATAATGATGGCATTTGGTTTACCAATATAAATAGGCTTCACTCGTGTTGCTACTTCAAGCAGCGTAATCAGTGAACCAGCACCTGGCAAAAGACCGCGTTCTGTCGGAATGTTGAGGTCAGGATTGGTTCCGATAAAGTGAGCACCCTTTTGAATCGCAAGAGTTGCTGTCGCAAATTTTTCATAATCAACTTGCCAGTCCAGGCCTACTACCACATAGGCAGGATTTTCCTTGTCTTCCACATAACCAGCCGCCTTGATGGCTTCCTTGAGACCTGCTTCTCCGATGACATAGACAGTCTTTTCCAGTCCCAAGTCGTTCATATAGTCGATAGTCGCCAAAGTTGCTGTGTAGACAGTCGATAGGGGCGTATCTATATTAAAATTCTGAGCCAACATCTCTTGAACACTCTCTGGAGTGCGGGTTGTATTGTTGGTCACAAAGAGATAGGGGAGGTCCCGCTTTTGCAATTCATGAACAAAAGCCTCTCCTGCTGGGATTCGATCTTTCCCCTTATAAATCGTTCCGTCTAGATCAATTAAATAGCCTTTATATTTCATCTATTTCCCCCTAATCCTTCTTCATTTCTTGCCAAGTAATAATAGCCTGTGCATTGGTAACACCGTCGCTTGTAATCTCATGCTTGCTTTCCAGTCCAGTCCGTTCAACAGCCGATGTAATCACCCCACCTGGTCGAACTTCCTTGACATACTTGAGGTTGATTTTCTTGGGAATATATTGGGTCAAAAATTCAGCTCCCATAACTTCAAAAATCCAGTCCAGGTATTTACTGTTATTAACATGACCATTCATATCCAAGTCGTAAAAACGAACATTGTAATCCTTGCTGATAGGCTCTTCTAGATTTGCATACTTTGGTCCACGGATAAGCTTTTTATCAAACTCAGACTGGTAAGGAGCCAAAATCTCAGGTTCAACAGCATGAACTTTTCGACTGTCTCGGTCCATGAGAACAAAGGTCGCCATCATGTGAATGAGCTCCTGCCCCGCTTCATCATAAATGGTAAAGCGACGGTAGCAAAAAAGTCGATTGTAGCTCAAAGCTTCTGTTTCGATGGTAATTTCTTCTCCAAAACGAGGTAAACGAATCACTTCAATATCATAGCCTGAGATGATCCAGACTAAATTATAGTTTTCTAAAATAGTCTTATCACCGACTCCTAGTTCAATAGACTGCATCCCTGAAACTTGTAGGGATAGCAAAACCACATCTGGAAGTTTAATATGACCGTTCATATCAGCCATATCAAAAGGAATTTTCATTTTCATTTGATAAGTTAAGCCCATGATCCTACTCCAAAATAAATCGTTCTGCTACGGTGTCTCCTAAAAAGAGACCTCTCTTTGTCATGCGAACTCGGTCACCCTCTATTTGCATGAGACCTTTTTGAACCAAGTCTCTGACGATTTCGCCATATAGTCCATCAAAAGACCGGCCAAATTTTTCCTCAAATCGCGCCATCGAGACCCCTGATTTCTTGCGGAGTCCCAAGAACATTTCTTCTTCCATTTGCTCTTTTTGACTCAGGTTCTCTTCTGTGATGCGAACATTGCCTTCCTCAACTGCACTCAGATAATGACGAATCGGACCATGATTCTTATAGCGCACTCCATTAACATAACCAGATGCCCCAGCACCGATGCCATAGTATTCAGCATTGTCCCAGTACATGAGATTGTGACGACTTTCAAAACCAGGCTTTGAGAAATTGGAAATCTCATAATGCTCAAAGCCCGCTCTCTCCAGCTCAGTGATGATGTACTCAAACATCTCTGCTTCCAGTTCCTCCTTAGGCAGAGGCAATTTCCCTCGTCGCATCCGGTTCATAAAGACCGTATGATTTTCCAAAATCAAGCTATACAGACTCATATGGGGAATATCAAGTCCAATGGCCTTAGCCACATTTTCCTTGACCTGCTCCATGGTCTGACCAGGCAGTGCATAAATCAAATCAATAGAGATATTGTCAAAACCAGCCAGTTTTAGACGGTCGATATTTTCATAAATATCCTTCTCCAAATGACTGCGCCCAATCTTTTTCAACATTTTGTTATCAAAAGTTTGCACACCTAGTGAAACACGATTGACAGCTGAGTTTTTCAAAACCGCTATCTTATCTGCATCCAAGTCTCCTGGATTGGCTTCAATGGTCAACTCCTCCAAGACAGACAAGTCCAAGTTTTCAGTCAATCCCTTCAGCAATACCTCCAGTTGCGGAGCCGATAAGGCTGTCGGTGTCCCACCACCGATGTAAAGGGTTCGTAACTTTTGAATGTCATAAGAACGAAACTCTTCCAGCAGATGCTCCAAATAGCTATCTACCGGCTGATTTTTGATGAAAACCTTTGAGAAGTCACAATAATAACAAATCTGGGTACAAAATGGGATGTGCACATAGGCTGACGTTGGTTTTTTCTGCATAGTAATTATTATACCACAAAAAGCGAACAATACTTAGAATTCCGTTTAACAAAATCCTAGCATTGTTCGCTTTCTTTATCTAATCATTCTTTGTATTTTATGGATAACACAACTATCAGAATCAATCTAGTTCGTTGTTAAAACACAAAAGAATGAATGTTCATCTGACTAAATTTTTAGTCTTCTTTTTTCTTGCGAGCTACAAGTCCAAATCCACTCAATAGTCCAAGAAGTCCTAGAGATGCAAGAGCCGCATTTGATTCTGTTCCTGTATTTGGCAATACATTTTGAGAATCATTTGATTTAGCTCCATTATCCATAGTAGTCTTAGTATCTACCTGATCTGTATTAGGAGTTGGTGTTGATGGTGTGACTTTACCTGGTGTTGTTACATCAGGAACTTCCACAGCTGGTTGACCTGGTTCTGTAATATTAGCTGTTCCTGGTACTTTACCGTCTGGTAATTCACTGTTTGGTACTTTACCTTTACCGTCTTCACCGATTGTAACAGTGATTGGGTTACCATCTTTACCTGGGATTTCTACCTTAGTTCCTGGTGGGTATGTTGAGCCATCTGGTTTCTTAGGTGTTACTGTAACGTCACCTGTCTTAGGATCTTGTTCCAACTCTACTGTTGGTGTCTTACGAGCTGGGGTTGTTACAATTACTTCTACAGGATCTTTTCCTGGTTCCATAATCGTGCCTTTTCCTGGTTCTATTCCATCTGGTAAATCTTTATTAGGTATAGTTCCTTTTCCGTCTTGTCCAATTATTACGACGATAGGTTTACCATTCTTACCTGGTATTTCTACCTTAGTATTTTCTGGATATAGTGTTCCATCTGGTTTCTTAGGTGTTACCGTCACATCCCCTGTATTTGGATTTTGATCCAACTCTACTGTTGGTGTCTTACGAGCTGGGGTTGTTACATACACCGGATTAGATGGTTTCCTACCTGGTTCTGTTACGGTTCCTTTTCCTGGTTTAGCTTCTTTTGGAAGTTGGTCATTCGGAACTGTTCCTGAGCCATCTTTTCCAATTGTCACTACTATAGATGTTCCATTTTCTCCTGGAATTTTCACCCTACTACCTTCCGGATACGTTGTTTTATCTGTTTTCTTCTTCGGTGTGACGACTGCATCTCCATTTGGTTTTATTGTGATTTCAATTGTACCTAATTCTGCCGTTTCTGGCGCAGTAGGATCAATTTTTTTCGGTGTTTCTACCTTAACTTCAACTGTTGGCTTACCTGGTTCCTTAATCCTACCTGTTCCTGGAGTATCTTCATCAGGTAAATCATTATTTGGAACTGTTCCTGTTCCATCATTTCCGATTGGTACAACGATTGGCTTGCCATCTTTCCCTGGAATTTCTACAGTAGTTCCTGGTGGATATGTTGTTCCATCTGGTTTTTTTCGGTGTGACGGTGACATTTCCTGTAGCTGGATCTTGTGTCAGCTCTACTGTTGGAGTCTTACGAGCAGGTGTCGTTACAGCTACTGGTTGTGACGGTTTCTTATTCGGCTCTGTTACAATTCCTTTTCCTGTGACAGCTTCTTTTGGAAGTTTATCATTTGGAACTGTTCCTGAGCCGTTATCTCCAATCGTTACAATAATAGATGTTCCATTTTCTCCTGGAATCACAACCTTAGTTCCTGATAGATATGTTGAGCCATCTGGTTTTTTCGGTGTTACTACAGCATCTCCATTTGAATTTCTTGTAATTTCAATCTTACCTGGTTGCTCTGTTTGAGGAGCTATTGGATTGATTTTACCTGGTGTTAGCACCTGAGTCTCAGTAGTTGGTTTTCCTGGTTCTGTAATCTTACCTGTTCCAGGTACATTTCCGTCTGGTAAGTCGTTATTTGGAACTGTTCCTGTTCCACCTTGTCCGATTTCTACTACAATTGGATTACCATTTTTACCTGGTATTTCGACCTTAGTTCCTGGTGGATATGTTCCTCCACCTGGCTTCATAGGAATCACTGTTACATCTCCAGTTTTTGGATCTTGATCCAAACGTATAGTTGACGGCTTACGAGCAGGCGTTATCACATCCACTGGTTGTGACGGTCTAGCTCCTGGCTCTGTTACTATTCCTTTTCCTGGCACTTCATCTTTTGGAAGTTTGTCATTCGGAACTAATCCAAAACCATCTTTTCCGATTGTCACAACAATAGGTGTTCCATTTTCTCCTGGAATTTTCACAGTCGTTCCTGCTTGATATGGTGTTCCATCTGGTTTCTTAGGTGTAACAATCGCATCTCCATTTGGTTTTCTTGTGATGTCAATTTCAGTTGGTTGTTCTGTAGCTGGATGATTTGGATTGATTTTTTTCGGTGTTTCTACCTTAACATCTATCTCAGGTTTACCATCTTCTTTAATCTTACCTGTTCCTGGAGTATCCTCATCAGGTAAATCATTATTCGGAACTGTACCTTTGCCATCTTTGTCAAGTGTTACTTCAATAGTTTTTCCATCTTTTCCTGGAATTTCTACCCTCGTTCCTGGTGGATATGTTGTTCCATCTGGTTTCTTCGGTGTTACCGTTACATCTCCTGTGTTTGGATTTTGTTCCATTTCCACTGTTGGTGTCTTACGAGCTGGTGTTGTTACAGCCACTGGTTGTGACGGTTTCTTATTCGGTTCTGTTACTGTTCCTTTTCCTGGTACTTCATATTTTGGAAGTTGGTCATTCGGTACTTCTCCTGAACCATTTTCTCCTATCGTTACTACGATGCTTGTTCCATTTTCTCCTGGAATTTTCACTTTAGTATCTTTAGGATAATTTTTTCCATCTGTGGTCTTAGGTGTAACTACAGCATCTCCGTTTGGTTTTCTTGTGATTTCAATTGTCCCTACTTGTGCTGTTTCTGGCGCACTAGGGTCAATTTTTTTCGGTGTTTCTACCTTAATCTCTACCTCTGGTTTACCATCTTCTTTAATCTTACCTGTTCCTGGAGTATCTTCATCCGGTAAATCATTATTAGGAACTTTTCCTGTACCATCTTTTCCAATTGTTACAGTGATTGGATTTCCATCTTTCCCTGGAATTTCTACCTTAGTTCCTGATGGATATGTTGTTCCATCTGGTTTTTTCGGTGTTACTGTGACATCTCCAGTTTTTGGATCTTGATCTAATTGTAGTGTTGGAACCTTTTTAGCTGGTGTTGTAATATTCACTGGTTGTGATGGTTTTTGATTTGGTTCTGTAATGATAGCTGTTCCTGGTACATCTCTTTCTGGTAAATCACCATTTGCAACTGTACCTGAACCATTTTCACCGATTACTACATCAATCGTTTTTCCATCTTTGCCTGGGATTGTTACAGTAGTTCCTGTAGGATAGTTTGAGCCATCTATTTTCTTCGGTGTTACTGTAACATCTCCTGTGCTTGGGTTTTGAGTCAACTCTACCGTTGGTGTCTTACGAACTGGCGTTGTTACATCTACTGGTTTTGATGGTTGTTTGTTTGGTTCTGTTACGACACCTTGTCCTGGTACTTCACCTTTTGGAAGTTGATCATTTGGTACTGTTCCAAAACCTTTGTCACCTATCGTTACTACTATTGTTGTTCCATTTTCACCTGGAATTTCTACCTTCGTATCTTTAGGGTACGGTTTTCCGTCTGGTTTTTTCGGTGTAACAATTGCGTCTCCATTTTTCTCACGTGTAATAGTTATTTCCACAGGAGTTTGTGTTGTAGCAACTTTTGGATCTGTTCCGTTTTTCTTTTCTTCCTCATCTGAAATTCCATCATTATCATCATCTTTATCTGTCACATCTGGATCTCCATCTCCATCTGTATCACGTTGAATAATAACTGGAACTTCTACTCGAATTTCCTCATCACCATTCTTAACTTTAACTGGAATGTTGATTTTACGTTCTTCATCACTACCCCAATTAGTTACGCTCGGTGTTCCTGTTAATTTACCATCTTTATCAACACTTAATCCATTTACTGGGTTTTCTGTTGTAATTGTTGAACCGTCTTTATTCGGTGTGACAACTTTCGCTAATGTTGAAGGAACTGGTTTCTTCTCTGTAACTTTAGTTGGATCTGAAACTTTTGCAGTTAGGTTGTTTGCATTTTTCGGATCTGTTCCATTTGCTTTTTCAACTTCATCTGGAATTCCATCGTTATCATCATCTGTATCTGTAACATCTGGATCTCCGTCTCCATCTGTGTCACGTTGGATTGTTACTCGAACTGTTACGTCTTTTTCTTCCGTTACTTCTTCTTTACCATTTTCTGTGAATTTTTCTACAACTTTAGTAACTTTAACCGGAATGTCGATAGGGCGTTCTTCTTCCTCTTTATCCCAATCATTTACTGTTGGGATTCCTTCCAGTTCGCCTTTATCATTGACTTTTAGTCCGTTCACTGTTCCATTTGGGGCGTTTGTTACAATCGTTGAACCTTCTTTATTTGGAGTTACAACTTTTATTGGAGTAACTGGTTGTTTCTCCTTCACTTTGTCTGGATTTGTAACTGCTACTTCTAAATCATTTGCAGCTTTTGGATCTGTTCCGTTTGTATCCTCTACAGTGTCTGGGATTCCATCGTTATCATCATCTGTGTCTTCTGAATCTGGGATTCCATCATTATCTGTATCACGTTGGATTGTGACTGGAACTTTTACTATGATTTCTTTATCACCATTTTTTACTTTAACCGGAATTAAGATATGACGTTCTTCTTCGTCTTTTTTCCAATTATCTACTGACGGTGTTCCTTCTAAGTTACCTTCATTATTGACTTTCAAGCCATTCATTGGATTTTCTGTCGTAATTGCTGAATTTGGCATATTCGGTGTGACAACTTTTGTTGGAGTTACTGGTTTTTTCTCTTTAACTTTAGTTGGTGAAGCAACTATTGCTGTTAGATTATCAGGAACTTTTGGATTTGTTCCATTACTTTTCTCTACTTCATCTGGAATTCCATCATTATCATCATCTGTATCTAAAACGTCTGGTGTTCCATCTCCATCTGTATCACGTTGGATTGTTACTGGAACTTCATCGGTAACAGTTTCTTTACCATTTGCCGTTACTTTTTCAACATCTTTTGTAACTTTAACCGGAATGTTGATAGTTTTTTCTTCATCATCGCCCCAATTGTCAACTGTTGGTGTACCTGTTAATTTACCTTCTCCATTAACTGTCAGACCGTTCACTTTTCCTGAATTGTCTGACGTAGTAGTTGTAATTGTTGCGCCTTTTTTATTTGGTGTAACAACTTCTTTTGGAGTGACTTCTTTTTTCTCCATCACTACATTCGGTTTTGTAACTTTTACAGCTAGACCGTCTACAACTTTTGGATTTGTTCCATTTCTCTTTTCATCTTCATCTGAAATTCCATCGTTATCATCATCTAAATCATCAACATCAGGAGTTCCATCTTCATCTGTATCACGTTGGATGGTCACTGGAACATGTACCGTAACTTCTTCTTTTTTACCATCTTTTTCTCTCGTAATTTTAACAGGGATTGTGATATTGCGTTCTTCTTCTCCGCCAACCCAATCATTTACGGTTGGTGTTCCTTCTAATTTACCTTCTCCATTAACGATTAAACCTTTTTCTGGATTTGATGGTTCAATTGTTGCATCTTTTTTATTCGGTGTTACAACTTTTGGTAAAGGTGTCGGTACTGGAGTTTTTTCTTTTACTTTAGCTGGTGCTGTAACGATTCCTGTCAGATCATTTTTAACTTTTGGATCTGTTCCATTTCTCTTTTCATCGTCATCTGAAATTCCATCGTTATCATCATCTTTATCTGTAACATCTGGATCACCATCTCCGTCTGTATCACGTTGGATTTTAACCGGTACAATTACGTTAGCTTCTTCCGAACCCTTCTTAACTTTTACTGGGATAGTAATATCACGTTCTTCTTCACCTTCACCCCATTTGCCTACTGTCGGTCTTCCTGTTAATTTACCATTGTTATCAACTCTCAAGCCATTTACAGGATCTGGTGTTTCTATCGTTGAGTTTTCTTTATTTGGTTTTACTACTTCTGGTATATTAACATCTTTATTTTCAATAACAGTAGATGGTTTGACTACTCCTGTTAGACCGTATGATGTTGGTTTATCAGGTTTATCAAAAATCTTCGGATCTGTTCCATTTTTCTTTTCTTCCTCATCCGTAATTCCGTCACCGTCATCATCTGGATCTGTAGTGTCTGGTTTTCCATCTTCATCTGTGTCTCGTAGTATTGTAACTGGTACATTTACGGTGATTTCTTCGTTGCCATTCGTAACTTTAACCGGAATTGTGATAGCACGTTTTTCTTCATCTTTGCCCCAATTCTCTACTTTTGGTGTTCCAGTTAATTTACCTTCTCCATTAACGGTTAAACCATTTTCTGCTTTTTCTGTTGCAATCGTTGAACCCTCTTTATTTGGTGTGACTACTTTTTTGGATTCGACTGCACGTTTCTCCAAAACTTCATTTGGTTTCGTAACTTCTGCTGTTAAATTCGTAGGTACACTAATATTCACACTAACGTTATCTCTTGTTTTGTCTGGATATTCTACCACAACAACTGCAGAAACTGTTTGCCCGCCTTGACTCGTATCTGGTGTAGTTAACCAAGTATATTTTGTTCCTTGTGGAAGGTCAGTTTTATTCGCAATACTATCCTCTGCCTTAGGTACTGAATTTTTAGGAACAGTTTGGTCTTTTCCTAATGGGTTATACTGCTCATTTTGCCCTTTGACTACAATTTCAATTGTTTTCTCAGCCTTATTATCATTTTTATCATAAGCTGTAATCGTTACTTTGGCAGTTCCAGGTGTTCCAGTTGGAGTTCCTACAATTTTGCCATCTTCGAATCTTAGTCCTTCTGGTAAGTCTTTTACTTCGATTGGAGTATTTTCACGCATTCCAACTCCGCCATCGTTATCTTTAGCTGTTACTGGAATTGGCGTAATTTCCTCACGACTTGTAACTGTTGCTCCATCCGCCGAAATAGTTGGTCCTATCTTGTCACGTGGAGTTACAACAAATGAGAAAATCACTGGTTTAGCCTTGTTCTCTGCATCATCTTTCGCACCAAATATAATAGTATTTTGCTTACCAACATCTCCCTCTATAGTATTAATTGTAATCTCTATTACTTTTTCTGCTTCTGTTTCTTTTACATACTTAGTCGTTACCGTTCCAGGTGTACCCTGTGTATTAAGTCTTCCAGATTGAAGTGCTTTAGTTAAAAAGTCAGTACTTGTTCCAGTTAAGTCAAAAGTCACCTTTTTATCATCTTTTGCTGTTACTGTAAAGGTTATAGTTCCGCCTTCTACTACTGTTACATTATTAGTCGATAGAGTTAAAACTGGTGGTTCATTATCTGGTGTTTTCGCTGTATCTGTTGCCGGATCTGAATCATCACTCGTTCCATTTTTTGTGATAGCTTTTACAACTGTTTCATTTTTTACTTTTTCAGCAGGGATTGTGATTTCACCTGTGTCTGCATTGATTTTGATTTCTGTATCATCTGAAGTCCATTGACCAAATTTGTCTTTCGTTCCTACTACTTCTTTTGGTAAATCATCTTCTCCTGTGTAAGTGACTGTAATTTTATCTGCTTTTTCAGGATCTTGTGGTTTCGCTGTTACAGATCCATCTTCTTTTGCCGTTACTGTTGGTGTTTCAGGTTTTGGTGCTCTTGCTGTTTCTGTTGCTGGGTCTGAATCAACACTATTTCCATTTTTTGTGATAGCTGTTACTACGGTATTATCTCTTACCTTATCAGCTGGAATTGTAATTTCACCTGTATTAGAATCAATAGTTACACCTGGATTGTTCACAACAGTCCATGTACCATCATTTCCTTTATTACCTACTACCGTTACATTTGTTCCATCTTCGTCTTTATAAGTAACTGTAATTTTATCTGCTTTGGCTGAATCTTGTGGTTTTGCTGTTACATTACCGTTATTTGGTGCAGTTAAGATTGGTTTTTCAGGTTTTGGAGTCTTTGCAGTTGCTTTTGCTGGAGTTGAGTCATCACTGTTTCCATTTTTTGTAACTGCTGTTACTTCTGTATTGTCTTTGACTTTATCAGCTGGGATTGTGATTTCACCTGTGTTTGCATCAATTTGAACATCTGGATTGTTCACAACAGTCCATGTTCCATTTCCACCTTTATTTCCTTCAGCTGTCTTATTAGAACCATTTTCATCTGTATAGCTAACTTTAATTTTATCTACTTTTGTTGAATCTTGTGGTTTTGCTGTTACAGATCCATCTTCTTTTGCTGTTGCTGATGGAGCTTCTGGTGTTTTTGCCTTATCCTCTGTAACATGAATAGGTGCATCTACAATAAATGTTCCACGTTCTGGAATAATGACTTCCACTTTACCATACACAGGTGCATTTGGTACTGTAGGTCTTGATACATCTGGATCTTTAAACCAACGGTATGTTGTACCAGCAGGTAAGTCTTTTGTATTAGCAATACTATTGTAAGCATCTGGAATAACGCCTACTTTAGTACTTTGTTCCTTAGCTCTTGGTTTAATATTATATCTTTCTGCTTCTTCAGGTTTCAGTGGTAAAGTACCGATAATGGCATTTTGACCATTTCTGTATCGAACATAACCAAGGTCTGTATATCCACCATATGCTAAGTATGGATCGTTTGCTAAACGTTTTTTAATATCAGCAAGCATTGGGTTATTTTTATCTTTATTCCCCCAATCTGACATAATGCTTTGATCTAGCTCATCCCCTTCAAGAATTTTTGTTTTAAAAGTGATAATCGTACGTTGACCTTTTTTTACGTTCAGTTTGTCTTCAATAACACCTCTACCAAGGTTGTAAATCAGACCACCCGTTGTAATACCGTACATATCTTTTACACGAGAAGCTGCATCTGGATTTCGATCGGTACCATCTTTTCTAGAGTCACGATAAATATTTCTCCACCAGTTATTATCTGGATTAGCATAATCCATCCAAGAACCTAAATTTTCTGTGTAAGAAGTTCCTGAACGACGTTCTCCATTTTTTACATAAGCACGATAATTAGAGTTTTCATGCTCCCAAGCTGTTGCATTGGGATATTCATTATGAGAGTACTGAACCCCATCAGCATATTTTGTATACGTAAAGTCATACGGATCTCCTACACTACGAGGAATCGTAAGTGAAACTTTCTTAGACAATCCTGCCTGAGCATTTGCTGCTGGACCTGAATCTAATATCCAATAGTAATATTTATTTCCATCTTTTTCGATACGCTCTTCACGATACACACGAATATTATCGTAGGCTTTATCAGCAGTCCCTTTACTTACAAAGGCATATTGTTTCGTATCTGGCGAGTACACATCACGCTCTGAATAGTTAATCATTGGATTTTTAATCCAACCAACACCAAAGTCTGTTACTTTCGTGTCACGTACTGTACTTGTTCCAGAACCTACTTTTTTCCCATTCTTTTTAACGACAGTTGTAACAACTGCATCTTTTACCATCAATTTCGTATCAACATTGACTGTGAAGTATCCATTTGATTGTGATCTAGTCGTATATGTTTTTCCGCCAACAGTTACCTCAACATCAGCTTCTGCCGCTGTATATCCATCAACTTGAGCAATACCAGCTAAACTGTCGTTAAACGCTACTGTATCTGTTTGTTTTACTGTAGTAGTAGTAACAGTCTGTCCATTAACCACTAATTCAACAACATCTCCAACTTCAATACCTGGAGCATTTAATTTAAAAGCTCCAGTATCGTCTAGTGTAGAAGTCAATACAGTTGTGCCATTTCTTTTAATCTCAATTGTTGAAGATGGCGTTGCATATCCTGTAATAAATCCAGAGTTGGCTACAACGATTCCTAACTCACCACGTTTGGTATTTTTATCAATAGGTGCTGAGCGAAGATCAGATCCTTCTTCCATGGTTTCGCCATTACGTGAATCACGAGATCCAGTATTAGCAATCGTATTTTTGCCTTCTTTTACTACTTTTTCAGGAGTGCCAATCTTAGGCATTGAAGATAATATAAACAATTTATCGCTAAGCGTTTTAGCTGCCGCATCAATTTCAGCTTGTGTTAATTCAAGACTATTGTTATTAAGCACACTATTAGCTGTTTCTAAATCTGCCTGGATTGCAGCAAGGGTCGAAGCTGGAGCTTTTTCTTTGTTGACTTTATCCAAGAGTTCTTGAACTTTTGTAATATTAGCTTGTAATTTAGTCTTATCTAATGTTTGTTTTTCAACTACCTCTTTATCAAGGGCAGTAGTCTCGTTTTCAGATGCATTCTCAGTTGAAGTTTCAGGTAGTTTCTCAGATAAAGTCTCAGCTGGATTCTCAGCAGTGGTTAGTGATTTTTCTTCTTTATCTGTAGTTAGAGAATCTTCTGTTTTAGGCAAATCTACTATTGTAGCAGTATGAGCATCTTCTTTATCTGGGATAACCGGTGCTTCAGTCGTATCTGAAACTTGAGCCGCCTCAACTCGAACAGCCTGATGCCCAGACAAAAACATCAATGCCGCAACAGCTACTGAAGCTGCACCAAAGCTATATTTACGAATCGAAAAGCGCAGTACCTTTTCACGTTGCTGTCGATTTACTTTATATGAATTCGATTTGTGTTCCATTTCTCCTCCTAAGGAAAATATAATAAAAAAGCAATCTTTATAACTTCAACTCCTTAAAAAGAGTTAAGCTACAAAAATCACTATGATGATTGCTATAGGCAAATAACATCACAGCTATCACAGCTATCACAGCTCAATTATACTATTTTATACATACTTAATCAAATATTTGGCCTTATATTCTTTAAAATTCGAAAAATATTGTATATTTAAGTATAACATTGTGAATATATTGATATTTTTTAAAAACAACTCTATTCACAAAAAAATAGATTATACTTATCTATTTTCAAAAATCATTAAATTTCTTTTTATTTAAGGTTTTATCCACATAAAAAAAACCTATAAGCTCTATAGAGGTATAATCCACTAGAGAGTTTATAGGACCTAGAATAGTTATTATTTCTTTTATTCTTCTGTTATGTCAATCACAATCTCTTCTGATTCATCAAGAGTTTCGGCCTTTTCTTGCCATTGCTCCTTGAGATTATTAAATCGATCTTTTGATGCTTCTGTCGCTTGAAAAGCATAGGATTTAGCTTGAGCAAGTACACTGTCCACAGTGATTTCACCTGACTCAACCTGTTCTTTGGTTTTCAGAACAAAATCTGTAGCTTGCTCCTTAACTTCTGTCAGTTTTTCACAGACCTGCTCCTTGGCATACTCTGGATCTTCTCGCAAATCATCTAGAAAATCTTGAGCCTGACTGCAAACTTGTTTGCCCTTGTCGCTTGTTAAAAACAAGGCAAGAGCTGCACCTGAAACGGTTCCTAAAAGGATTGAGGATAGTTTACCCATAAGGATTCTCCTTTTTTATTTTTTTAAAAATTTACTTGCAAGACGAAGAGCTGACAAACTTGCCCCAGTCTTGAGTGTTTTCGAACCAGCTGATGAAGCTTTCTTGCTCAAGACACGCGCATGGTCATTGAGGTCTGAAACAGATAGAGATAAATCAGCAACAGCACTAAAGAGTGGATCAATCGTTGCCATCTTGACATTGATATCATCTGCCAAGACATTGACCTTAGCCAGCAACTCATTGGTATGATGCAAGGTCACATCCACATCTGAAGTCAAGGTTTTAATCGTCTGCTCTGTTTCGTCAATAACACGACCAAGCTTTTGTACAGTGATAATCAGATAAACCAAAAAGACAATCAAAGCAAGGGCTACAAGAATATATGCAACTTCTAACATTTAGTTTTCCTCCTCTGTAATATAGTAAGGGGCCTTCTTTCGATTTTGATATAGAATGATAAAAATACCCAGTCCGATAAGGACAACTGATAGCCATTGGGACACTCGAAGACCAAAGAACATGAGGCTATCTGTTCTCATGCCTTCGATGACCATACGACCGAAACCATACCAAATCAAGTAGAAAGCAGTGATATGACCTCTTCTGAGACTCTTCCATTTTCTTCTGAGTATCAAAATCAAGGCAAAGCCAAGCAGATTCCATAGAGACTCATAAAGGAAGGTCGGTTGACGGTAGCTCCCCTCTATATACATCTGGTCACGGATAAAGCCAGGTAGATAATCCAGATTATCCACTGCTGCACCATAGGCTTCTTGGTTAAAGAAATTACCCCAGCGACCCAAACTTTGAGCAATCATGACGCTAGGTGCCGCAATATCTAGAAAATCCCAAGTATTGATGAGTTTGCGATCAGCAAAGATATAGAGCACAATAGCCCCAGTTATCAAACCACCATAAATGGCCAAACCACCATTCCAAATGGCAAAAATCTCTCCCAAATTCTGACTATAATAATCCAAACGGAAAATGACATAGTAGAGACGAGCTCCTAAAATAGCCAAGGGAAAGGCTATCAAGATAAAATCTAAAATATCGTCTGGTATGATCTTCTTTCTAGGCGCTTCTTTCATGGTCAAATAAACCGCAAGAATCAAGCCTGTCACAATACACAAGGCATACCAACGAATGGCTAGAGGGCCTAGTTGAATAGCAATTGGATCAAGCATTAGGCACCTCATTTCGAGCGATGAGATTTGTCAGCCGTTCTTCGAACAAACGGGTCGCATCAAAGCCCATTTCCTTGGCACGATAATTCATGGCAGCTGCCTCAATCACGACAGAAATATTACGACCTGTTTTAACTGGGATACGGATACGAGGAATGGCTACGCCAGAAATTTCTAATTCCTCTGCATTGTTTCCAAGTCGATCAAAGGTCTTATGCGTATCGTAATTTTCCAAGTAAACAGCAAGCTGAACCTGTGAAGAATCCTTGACAGCACTGGCACCGTAGAGACTCATGACATCGATAATCCCAACCCCACGAATTTCAATCAAGTGTTTCAAAATTTCAGCTGGTTCACCCCAGAGAGTAATCTCATCCTTGGCAAAGATATCGACACGGTCATCGGCTACCAAACGGTGACCACGTTTGACAAGCTCAAGACCTGTCTCACTCTTACCGATTCCACTATCGCCCTGAATCAAGACACCCATCCCATAGATATCCATCAAGACACCGTGCACACTGGTCCGTTCTGCCAAACGAGAATCCAGATAACTAGATAACTCTCCAGATAAACGACTAGTAGCCGTACGGCTGGTTAAAATGGCAATCTTACATTCTCTGGCTGCCTTTAACATCTCCTCTGGAACCACCAAACCACGGGCAACAATGACCGCAGGTGTCTCAGGTAGAAACATTTTTTTCAAAACTTCATAACGGCTGTTAGAAGGCATGCCAATCAGATATGACCACTCCTTCATCCCCAAAAGTTGAATCCGCTCTGGCGTGTAGTAGTCAAAATAACCTGTCATTTCAAGACCGGGTCGCGTAATATCCGCTATATTGATTTCCTTTTCAAGCAATTCTGGTTCGCCATAGACAATGTCTAGTCTAAGCTTTTCAATCACTTCTTTTACTAAAACCGACATCATTTCCTCCCTCAATCGAGTTCTTTTTACTATTATATCAAATTGTAGGAGGATATTTCAGATTTTTGCAGGTTTTGGAGTATTTATTTAAAAGAAAAAGGACTAGATTTCTCTAGCCTTTCATTTCTAATTAGAATTTTTTACGTTTACGAGCTGCTTCTGATTTACGTTTACGTTTTACAGAAGGTTTTTCATAGAATTCACGTTTGCGTGTTTCTTGAAGAGTACCAGCTTTAGTAACCGCACGTTTGAAACGACGAAGTGCGTCGTCAAGAGATTCATTCTTACGTACTACTGTTTTAGACATTTTTTTCACTCCCTTCAAGTTCAATATCTATTTTATTCTACACGTAAAAGGAATAATTGTCAAGCAAAAATGCGGTTTAATTTTGATTTTTTCTTACATGCTAACTTCTCAAAGTAACTTCCACTTGCCTATCCAAAGTGGAAGTTAGTCTAAAACGGATTTTTATGGTGGAATTAAGTGTGAGACGTTTGAATTAGAAATGAGGTCTACTATGACAAAACATAAACATCTTACCCTTTCAGACCGTAATGATATCCAACTGGGCTTAGAGCGCGGTGAAACCTTCAAAGCGATCGGGCAACTTATTCTAAAAGACCCGACTACTGTTTCCAAAGAAGTCAAACGAAACAGACAAGTCCGAGAGTCTACAGGCCATAACCTTCCTTGCCCTCTACTCGACAAGGCTCCCTTTGTCTGTAACGGCTGTCCTAAAAGAAGACAAAATTGTGGATTTAAAAAAATCTTCTACCTCGCTAAACAAGCTCAAAAACAATACGAACAAACTCTTGTAGAAGCTCGTGAAGGAACTCCCCTCAATTCTAAGACCTTCTGGGACATGGACAAAGTCATTTCTGATGGTGTTAAAAAGGGACAACACATCTATCATATCCTCAAAACTCACAATCTTGATGTCAGCTCCTCAACTGTCTATCGACACATCCGAAAAGGTTACCTGTCTATCGCTCCTATTGACCTAACCAGAGCCGTTAAATTTAAAGAACGAAGAAAAAGTAAGCTACCTCCCATCCCTAAAGAAGCTAAAAAAGGCCGTTCCTATGAGGATTTCCTAAATTATTTAACCCTTAATCAACTAGACTCTTGGCTAGAAATGGATACCGTTATGGGCAGAATGGGAGGTAAAGTCCTACTCACCTTCAATCTATCTTTCTGTAACTGTATCTTCGCTAGACTGCTGGATAATAAAACTGCCCTTGAGGTTACCAAACACCTCTATGACATCAAGAACACTCTTCACCAAGCTGACAAAGATTTCTTCCAACTCTTCCCTGTCATTCTTACCGATAATGGTGGAGAGTTTGCAAGGGTTGATGACATCGAAATGGATGTGCGAGGAGAGAGTAAACTCTTCTTTTGTGACCCTAATCGCTCTGACCAGAAAGGGAGAATCGAGAAAAATCACACCTTGATTCGCGACATCCTAACAAAGGGAATTTCCTTTGACAACTTAACTCAAGAGGACATCAATCTCGTCTGCTCTCATGTCAACAGCGTCAAACGTGCTGCTTTGAATGGAAAGTCAGCTTATGAACTCTTTGCCTTTACTTATGGAGAAGAAATTCCTAAGCTTCTCGGCATTTCTAAAATACCTGCAGAAGACGTCTGTCAGTCGTCTACATTACTCCAACATAAGTTCTAAAAACTAATCTTCAACCCCATTCAAACGTCTCACACTAACTTCCACCATAGCGGAATTTAATCTGAAACGCTTTCAGATAAGAGGATTTTGTGCGCTCTTTTTTTCGATTCATTTTGGCTACAAAAACAATAAAATCAAGCATGTTTAAAACCAGTGGAACTTACCCTGACACGGATTTCCACTGGTTTTTACGATTTTTATCAGACTAACTTCCACTTGGATTAGCGGTGGAACTTAGTTTGGGAATTTACCTTTTTTCTTACATTTATACAAGAGTTGAAAGCGTTCAATAGAACATTGCTTTTTATTTTTCAAGTAAGCTAAGCGCTTCAGCATCCGCAATGATGGTCACATCAGGGTGGTTTTGGAGGCTACTTGCTGGTAAGTTCTCAGTCACTGGACCAGACACTGTTCCAGCAATGGCTTCTGCTTTCGATTCACCGTAAGCAAAGAGAAGGATTGACTTGGCATCCAAGATGTTTTTAATTCCCATTGAAATGGCTTGAGTTGGAACATCTTCAATCTTGTCAAAAAAGCGAGCATTGGCTTCAATAGTAGACTGGTCAAGTTCTACTAGATGTGTTTGACTGTCAAATGGAGTACCAGGTTCATTAAATCCGATATGTCCATTGCGACCGATTCCCAAGATTTGGAGGTCAACTGGATGGTCAGCCAAAATTTGGTTGTAGCGTTCAACTTCAGCTTCAGCATGATCCTTAACCCCACGAGGCAAGAAACTTTCTTTAAATGGTTTTTGGTTGAACAAGTTTTCTTGCATGAAGTGACGGTAAGACTGAGGGTTGTCCCCATCAAGCCCTACATACTCATCAAGGTTGACACTGGTTAGATTTGAAAAATCAAGGTCACTTTCAACAATTTCCTTGTAAAATTCAAGTGGGCTGCTTCCTGTCGCAAGACCCAATGTTTGAGCACCATTAGCCAATTTTTCCTTCAAAATCTCAAAAGCAACTTTTCCACCTTCGATTTGGTTTTCAACTTTGATAACTTTCATCTTTTCATCCTCCATTTCTGTCTATATTTATTATATGGTATAGACCAATTTTTGTCAAGTGAAAACGATTTAATTTCTAAAAAAAGAGCGCCCACACTTGAAACATGTTATAATGGATAGGATTAGAACTTAGAAAGAATAAACAGATATATGAATACAGCTGATTTTGATTTCCACTTACCCGAGGAATTGATTGCCCAAACGCCCCTTGAAAAACGTGATGCCTCTAAACTCCTCATCGTCAATCGTGAGACGGGAGCAATGCAGGATAAACACTTCCACTCTATTATTGATATGCTAGAACCTGGTGATGCCCTTGTCATGAACGACACCCGCGTTCTCCCTGCCCGCCTCTATGGTCAAAAGGAAGAAACTGGAGGTCATGTGGAACTTCTTCTGCTCAAAAATACTGCTGGAGATGAGTGGGAAGTCCTAGCTAAACCTGCCAAACGCCTCAAGGTTGGTACTCGTATCAGCTTTGGTGATGGCCGTCTCAGCGCTGTCGTTACGGAAGAATTGACCCACGGGGGTCGCATTGTCCGCTTTGAATACCAAGGAATTTTCCTAGAAGTCTTGGAAAGCCTGGGTGAAATGCCGCTACCACCTTATATCCACGAAAAACTGGATGACCGTGAACGCTATCAAACGGTCTACGCTAAAGAAAGTGGCTCTGCTGCTGCACCTACTGCTGGTCTTCACTTCACCAAAGAACTACTGGCAGAAATCCAAGCTAAGGGTGTTCATCTAGTCTATCTGACTCTTCATGTCGGACTCGGAACCTTTAGACCCGTTTCAGTTGACAATCTGGACGAACACGAAATGCACTCAGAATTCTACCAACTTTCTGAGGAAGCTGCTGCCACCCTTCGCTCTGTTAAGGAAAATGGTGGTCGTGTCATCGCTGTCGGAACCACTTCTATCCGCACCTTGGAGACTATTGGTTCCAAGTTTGAGGGGCAAATCCAAGCAGATTCTGGTTGGACCAATATCTTTATCAAACCTGGGTATGAGTGGAAGGTCGTGGATGCCTTCTCAACCAACTTCCACTTACCAAAATCAACTCTGGTCATGTTGGTTTCTGCCTTTGCAGGCCGTGAATTAGTCTTAGATGCCTACCACCATGCCATCCAAGAACACTATCGCTTCTTTAGTTTTGGCGACGCCATGTTTATTTATTAAGAAAGAATTTCTCTAAATCTTCTAATACCAATAAATCGTTAAGATATTATTTCAAAGAACATCTACAATTGAAACTCTAGCTAACTGTAGAAGACGCCTAGTACATTAAAATTAAAATGTTTCTCCCTAGCTGCGAAAATATTGCCATAGATTGCGTTGACTCTCCAAATCGATTCATCTATATTTTATTTCAGCTTCCTATATTTTCTTCGCTGTTTGTAAATCAAAATACAAGATACATGAGTAGCACCATATTTGTTACTCTTATCTGTCCTCTCAAGAGACTATTATGAGTGGTTTCAGAATCATTCACTACTTTGACCCTGACTCTCCTTAGTCTCAAAATCAAAGACTAAACAAAAAGTGAACAAACCTGAATTCTAATGTACAGAAGACTAGGCTTGTTCACTTTTTTATAGTCGCTATAAGATGACCTTATCTATAGCTTTTTATACATAATTATATATTCAGACATACTATTATCAATTGTGTCGCAGGGAGGAATCTGTTAACGCACCCATTCACCATTATCATTGACTCTATAGCCATCTATACTTGTATTGATCGCTAGCTCACCCGATGCATTTACATAATACCATTTACTGCCAACTTGGAACCATTGATTGGCTTTCATAGAACCGTTGCTGTTGAGGTAGTACCATGAACCATTATTTTGTAGCCAACCTGTCTCCATGGAACCATTATCGTTGAGATAGTACCATGAACCATCAACTTGCTCCCAACCTGTTGCCATGGAACCGTTAGAGTTGAGATAGTACCATGAACCATTCACTTGTACCCAACCTGTTACCATGGAACCGTTAGAGTTGAGATAGTACCATGAACCATTCACTTGTGCCCAACCTGTTGCCATGGAACCGTTAGAGTTGAGATAGTACCATGAACCATTCACTTGTGCCCAACCTGTTGCCATGGAACCGTTAGAGTTGAGATAGTACCATGAACCATTCACTTGTACCCAACCTGTTGCCATGGAACCATTAGAGTTGAGGTAGTACCATGAACCATTCACTTGTACCCAACCTGTTGCCATGGAACCATCAGTATTATAAAAATACCACATACCATTTTCTTGTTTCCAACCTGTTGTTGGAGCAACTGGTTTAGCTAATTCTACTGCTGCGTTTGTTCCTTGGTTAGATGTAACAGATACAGGATACGAAGGAATAGATGATTGCTCAGGAACAACAACTTTTTCAGGTTCTCTCGTCCCTCTCCTTATACGTCTTTTTACCATCTCTTTAGTAATTTGACGAGAAGTAGTTTCTTCAATTGTTCCATCACGTTCATCTACAGTATAGATTGTAGTAAGCGTAATTTCACCAATTTCTCCTGCTTCTTCTATTTCTTGACCTTTATCAAGAGTTGAGTCATCGAGATATTCTGTTTCGATTGGAATTTCTTGGACAAGAACTTGGGGCTTGGTTCCTTTTTTAACAACTCTTGTTTGAGAGTCTTCTTTTTGACTTAAAGTACTCTCAGTTACTTGTCCACTCTTTCCATCTACATCATAAGTTATCGTTGTAACTGTTTTCCCATTCTTTCCTAGAGTAATCTCTTGCTCCTGTCCTGCAGAAAGGTCATTATCTGCTTCATATTTAGTAGCAAATGGAACAAGAACTTCTTCAACCTTGCTCTTGGCTGGAACTTTGATAACTGTGTCTGTCGGTTCTTTTCTGTCTACAGTAACCTTTTCTGTGACCTTTCCAGTATCTGGATTAACATCATAGGTTCTTGTCGTGGTTATAGTTCCATCCTCTCCGTCAACCATCTCAATAGAAGCTCCTCGGTCTCTACTCTCATCTTTTTCATAACGGATGATACCTGTAGGAAGGACTTTATGCTCAACCTTACTTTTAGCTGGAACTTTGATAACTGTATCCGTGGCTTCTTTTTTCTCTACGGTAACCTTTTCGGTAACATGACCATTCTCTGGATTAACATCGTAGGTCGTTGTCGTGGTTATAGTTCCGTCCTCTCCGTCAATTGTAACAGGATTTTCACTACGGTCTTTAGTTTCATCTTTTTCAAAACGGATATTTGTACTTTTTTCGGTGATGCGTTTTTCTACCTTATCTTTAGCTGGAACTTTTACAACAGTAGGTGTAGGCTGAGTTAGTATTTTTTCAGTTGTTTCTAGTTCTGAGACTTCTCCAGTATTTGTATCTAATTTGTATGTTGTAGTGATTTCCATTAGTTCCATTTTCTCCAGGTATAGTTTCAGGGTTACTTCCTCTTGGATGTTCTAAATCTTTTTCGAACTTAACTTCTTTTGATTCAATATCTCCAACACGAACAGTAGGTTTAGTTCCGACTTTTATGATTTTCTTTTCCATAGGAGTTGTTACTTTTTCTGTAGAAGTATCCTCTACTGCTTTACCATTTTCAATTCTGTAAGTAGTAGTAATAGTTCTGATACCTAGTTTACCTTGACGATTTGGATCATCTACTTTTTTCCCTTTTTCTAACATAGGATCGGCTTCGTATTCTGCTTCTATTGGAATTACTTTTGTTTCAACGCTATCTTTAGCTGGAACTTTAACAATAATATTTCCTACTTCATCAACATCAGTCTCCGGTTCCTCTCCTTTACGGCGGGTATCGTCTTTAATAAATGTCACTCCTGTTCCATCAGCATGAACAAAACTTGTATTCAGGATTCCTCCTAAAAATAAAGTTAGCCCGATTATCACAGAACCAAAAATCTTTCCGAGTTTACGTAATGCATAGCGCTTATTGGTATTAGATTTTGCCATTACATCCTCCTTCTAAAAGTTACTACTTCTAGTATAGCATCTTTTCTGGCAAATGTTAAACAATATGTTCCATATATCAAATAAACCTATAATTATATATCGATTATTGAACTAACACTTTAACTATATCGTAATCAATCTCATATATAGAGGATCGCAGACATCTTATCTAAATACATGCTAATATATTTAGATACAAACATTCCAACTTGATAATTTTCACTCATCTTTCATCATTCTTTATACAACTATGCAGTAGCAATCGAATAGTTTTCTCATCAGAATGAGACTATTTTAATGTTAGATATTTTGATAGAGAAACATAAATAAAATTGGTGGAATTTAATTCCCTAACTCGATAGAGGATTCTATTTTAAATTTAACAACAGCTAGGATTACACTATAAAAAACATATTACCACCTGTTCGGCTGGAGAATCTAGTCGATTAGCTCCCTCTTAGTTACAAGCTTAAAGCGATTTTTTAACTAATACTAAACAAGATTAAAGAAGGAACTAGAACATCTGTCTTGTACTAATCAATATGCTATTTTAAAGTTGCAAATAAACTTGGAATGCCAATTATTATATTTACAATAAATAGTTGACTTCGATAGAAACAGAAAAAATTCACTAGTCTTCCCTACTTATACCATAATAAATAAGATCCGCAAGATAGCCTTTTCTCTCTACACCATTAACAATGGTTTGTAGATAGGACATCCCTGCTTTCTCCATAACACGACCTGAAGCTGGGTTGAGACTGGCATATCGAGCTCTAACCTTTTTAAAGCCTGCTTGAGTAAAACAAAAATCCAAGACAGCTTTCAAGACCTCTGTCATCATACCATTCCCCCAGTAAGCCTTGCCTAGCACATAGCCGATTTCACAAGAAGAATCGTTCTCATCTATTGCAACGATACTGATATCTCCTATCACCTGCTCTGGGTTTTCTTTTAGACAAATGGCCCATTTGTAATAGTTAGGATTGGTATAGGAGGCAACCCAATTTCGAATGGAGTTTCGAGTGACCTCGACATCAGGATGGGGATCCCAAGTGACGTAGGTTAGATTCTCAGCAGACGAAGCCCAATTTTGAAACATAGCTTCTGCATCACTTTCTACAAATCTTCGCAAGATTAAACTTTCTGTCTGTAACATTTTCGTACCGATTGCTTTCATGATGCTGCCTCGCTTTCTGATATATGATTTCTATTCAATCTCCATTTAGATTTGCTTTGCTTTTGAATTTCAAGATAATAAGCTAAAAAGGTCCACCGGACCTTTTTACTCCCAAAAGTCATCAAATACGGTGATTGGTAGGTGGCGTTTGTGTTGGCCTTTGTGCCACCAGTTTTCGATTGTTACTTGGGCTTCTGGACTGATTGTTTTGCCTTCTAGGTAGTCGTCAATCTCTTCATAAGTGACTCCGAGGGCTACTTCGTCAGCTAGGCCTGGTTTCTCTTCTTCTAGGTCTGCTGTTGGGATTTTTTCATAAAGGGCTGGGTCTGCACCAAGTTCCTGCAAGAGTTGTTTTCCTTGGCGTTTATTGAGGCGGTAAAGAGGGAGAATATCCGCACCACCGTCACCAAACTTGGTAAAGAAACCTGTGATATTTTCCGCGGCGTGGTCTGTCCCAATGACCGCTCCGCTATGGGAACCAGCAAGGGCATACTGAGCAATCATACGGCAACGTGCCTTGATATTGCCCTTATTAAAGTCTGAAACAGGACTACCTGTCGCTTCGACTGCTGCCGTCATGGCATCGGCTGATTCCTTGATATTAACTACCAAGCTGACATCTGGCTGGATGAAGGCTAGGGCTTTTTGAGCATCTGCTTCATCGGATTGTACTCCATAAGGCAGGCGGACAGCGATAAATTTGTAGCTATCATCGCCCGTCTCTGCTCGCAGTTCTTCCATAGCTAATTGAGCCAAACGTCCTGCTAAGGTTGAGTCTTGTCCTCCAGAAATCCCTAGCACAAAAGTTTTAAGAAAGGGATGTTTTTTCAAGTATCTCTTTAAGAAATCAATGGAACGACGGATTTCTTCCTGGGCATCAATCACTGGTTTCACGCCCAGTTCTTGGATAATCGTTTCTTGCAAACTCATTCTTCTTCTCCTTCACCAAGGGCTTCCTTACGCATCTTGTCAATCAAGTCCATCTTATCTTGCCATACATCACGCGCCAAATCCACTGGATAGTGCTGCGGATTGAGCACACGCTTGTACTCATCCCAAAGCTTGTCAAATTCCTTACGAGCATAAGCCTGAATCTCAGTCAAGCTAGGCAGGTTGTAAATCAATTTTCCGTCTTTGAAGATATCCACCAAGAGAGGCACAGCATCAAAATTACGAACCGTCTTCTTGATGTAAGTATAGGTCGGATGGAACATCTTGATTTCTGTCATGCTGGCAACATCCACACCATCATAAGTGATGTAATCACCCTCTGACTTGCCTTTTTCACGACTGGTAATGCGCCACACCTGCTTCTTACCTGGCGTAGACACTTTTTCCGCATTATTAGACAGCTTAATCGTATTGCGCATCTGGCCATTTTCATCTTCGATTGCAACAATTTTGTAAACTGCCCCAAGAGCTGGCTGATCATAGGCTGTAATCAGCTTGGTTCCCACACCCCAGACATCAATCTTGGCCTTTTGCATCTTGAGGTTGAGAATGGTATTTTCGTCCAAATCATTTGAAGCATAAATCTTAGCCTCTGTAAATCCAGCCTCGTCCAGTTGCTGACGGACTTTCTTGGAAATGTAGGCAATATCCCCCGAGTCAATCCGCACACCCATAAAGTTAATCTGGTCACCCAGCTCACGCGCCACCTGAATGGCAGCTGGTACACCAATACGAAGGGTGTCATAGGTATCCACAAGAAAAACACAGTTTTTGTGAGTCGTAGCGTAAGCCTTGAAAGCCTCATAATCGTTACCATAAACCTGTACCAAGGCATGGGCATGGGTCCCCAAAACAGGAATATCAAAGAGTTTACCAGCACGCACGTTGCTGGTTCCATTGGCTCCACCAATCACCGCTGCGCGTGTTCCCCAGATGGCCGCATCCATTTCTTGAGCCCGACGTGTCCCAAACTCCATTAAAGGTTCATCTTCAATGACTGAACGAATACGAGCTGCCTTAGTCGCCACCAAGGTCTGGTAGTTGACGATGTTCAAAAGAGCCGTTTCGACCAACTGACATTGGGCTAGAGGGCCTTCAACTTGCACAATCGGTTCATTAGCAAAAACCAGGTCTCCTTCTTGGGCAGAACGAACGGTCAACTCCAACTTGAAATTGCGGAGGTAGTCCAAGAATGCCCCATGATAGCCCAGCGACTCCAAATAGGCAATATCACTATCTGAAAAACGCAAATCTTCAAGATAGTTCACAATTCTTTCCAAACCAGCAAAAACCGCATAGCCGTTCTTAAAAGGCTGCTGGCGGAAATACACCTCAAAAACCGCCTTTTTATTGTGAATCCCCTGGTCAAAGTAAACCTGCATCATGTTAATCTGGTACAAGTCCGTGTGCAATGTCAAACTATCATCTGGATACATACTTTTCCTACTTCCTTAGCTAGAAACCCATGAAAATTTTCAAGAACTTTCATGTATTCCAATAAATTAGTACTATTATAACACATTTTGGCTGTATTGAGAAAAGAGTAACAAGCTATTCACCACTCTCTAGTTCATCCATATCTTGTTCAAACTTTTTCTGAGCCCATTCACCATAGCTCTTCAGACCAAGATTGCCAATAAAGACCCATGGAAGGTAAATGACATAAGTAATCGCCCAAGCAGATAGGTATTTAACGTTCAAAGGATTGTACTGATAAATTTCTATGTTGAATTGATAATTCTGCAACATCAAAAGAGCCGTAATAGCCAAGGTTAGGAAAAAACAACCCAAAATCGTAAAATGAAAACGACTATAGTAGGTCACTCCCAGATAACGGGCACGATTGAAAAAGAAGAAAATTCCTACTATCAGAGTATAGACTAGAAAATTCGAATTAAAAAGAGATGGAGCCAACACTGCCACCAAATAGCTTAGAAGTACAAGCCCAATAAAGAGGGAAAAGGATTCTGCCCCAGCTTTATTGATTAGTTGTTCTTCTCTTTCGTCAAGTAATTGATAATGAATAAATTTATTTACCATCTTCTTCCTCCCAAAATAGTTGGTCTAGGGTTTTCCCTAAACATCTGCAAATGGACTGGCAGAGCGAGAGACTGGGATTGTATTTTCCCGCCTCTATCAAACCAATAGTCTGGCGCGTCACCCCCACAGCCTCTGCCAGTTGACCTTGAGTTAAATCAAGCTCTACACGAGCTAATTTTAATTTTAAATTTTTAGCCACCTGCGTCCTCCTTATAGTTTTAATACTCATCTACTCTTAAAAAATCCAAAACCAACACAAGCTGTCAGCTATTTATTATAACCTCATTAATTAGCACTCCAATATTATCTTCAGCCTAAAATCAGTATGTTGGATTGTTTGAAATAAACTTCCTAGTTTGCTATTTGATTTTTTGTTTAGTATTAGCTTTAGTAGGGTCTTTTAAGCGAGTTTTGATTGCTTGTATTTCTTATTTAGTTGATTTCATATCACTATTATATAATGCTTTTGGAAATGAGTCTAGTATAAGTCAAAAACGTGGTAAACAGCAAGAGCAGGAGCATAGCAAGATGACTGATTTTTTACTAGATTTTAAGTCTACAAAATAATACTAAATAAAACTAAAATGAATACTCCTTGCTTTTCTTGAGAGTGAAAAAATACAATAAGATGATTGTAGTGATTACCACAAGATACTGACTAATAGACATCGTATTTGAAGCCACAAATACAGGTAAGGAATAAAAAGGAAGAAGTTCAATTGCTTTGATAAACAAATCATTACTAGTATTCATCATAATCGTATTTAATATATTAGGGATAAAGAGTAGTAAAGCTACTAAAATACCAAATACTAAGCCACTTTTCAATTTGTATAAATAGAAAATGTAAGATAATAGAAAATAAAATAGGACTAACAAAATTGTATTGACTACAATGGCTACTATAAAATCTAATCCTAAATCACCTGGAACACCCAATTTACTTACGATGACTAGTAACACAATACCATTCAAAGCATAGATAATGGAAACTGAGATGGCATATAGAAAATTGGACAAGACGTAAAACATCCGATTTTTCTGTTGATTATAAAATAAACTGATCGTATTGTGGGAAAAATCCCTGCTAATAATTCGGTTAGCATGTATAACAGCCATTAACATACCGAGCATAGCATAAAAATTTGAAATATGCTTAATACCAAGTGATGTCCCTTGAGTATTTAGAATAAAGAATGTAACCAATATCGGCGGTATAAACGAGATAATCAAACCGAGATATATTACGCCTGATGAATATAAATCCCTTATATTTTCTTTAAGAAAATTCAATTTATTTAATTTCATGATTATAACCTTCCTTTATTTTGAACGATTTAAGTAAATATCTTTAAGCGTCTCTTTTTTAGTTTCAAAATCAACTACTTTAATAGAGTTTTCGTTAAAAAATTTAAAAAGCTCACTACTTTGAATATTCCCAGACATCGTAATTCTCAGTCCCTCTTCCTGAACAATATCCCCAAATTCTTGTTTGGTAATGAAAATGTCTCTATCTGTAGCTGATGAAAAAGCTATCTCAAACAAGAAATTATGACTATCTTTTCCTACTTTTTGAAATGTCAAAAGCCCGTTCTCCAAGAAAAGAACCCTCTCACAAATTTCTTCAATATCTTCTAATTTATGACTCGATATTAAAATTCCCACATTTTCATGTAAAGCTAAGTTTTTTAGAACTGCTAAAACTATTTGTGATGATTCAATATCTAAACCATTAGTCGGTTCATCTAAAATCAATATATCAGGTTCCGTAACGAGAGTTAGAAGCAAAGCTAATTTTTGTTTTGTACCCAAAGAATAGGTCTTAACTTTTTTATTAATAGACTGAGTCAAATCTAACTCTTGGATCAAACTCCCAAATCTTTCTTGATTGTAGTCAACACCATATAAATTTGACAAATATTTTAAATTCTCTAAACCTGTTTTAGATAAAAATAATTTTGGTTCTTCGATTAAATAGCCAACATTATCACTGCTTATAATATTCCCTGAAGTCGGTTGATTATTCTGAACAAGAATTTTCATCAACGTACTCTTACCAACTCCATTTCTCCCTACTAGACCAACAATTTCACCCTTGTTAAGTGCAAAATTTATATCTTTGAGAATGATTGAATGACCATAATGCTTACTTACATTTATAACTTCCATTTTTCAATTCCTCCATTAATATTCTCGGTTTTCTCTTTGATTCCCATTAATTTTAAAAAGTTGCGCCTCTTTTTAACAACATTATATCATATATCTAACTTAATGCAATATATAGATGTCATTTTGTGCAATTTTATTAACAAAAAACTCTCTACCACATAAATGATAAAGAGTTTTCTGCTTATTAATTTTTTTCAAAATATCTAAGACATCGCTTCTTTGTTTAATTTGATAAACTTTGATACCTAAGCTCCGACTTTATCACTTAAAAATAAAAAAGGACAGCTAATCCCTTGCACATCAAGGGATTTCGCCATTCTTTAATCTCGTTTAAGTGTTGTATATGGAGCTTTGCATAATTTTTTAAAACTAAACAACTACATTAAGCACGCACTGTGACGCTGGTTCCATCTTCCTTATAAAGATTGATGAGACCTTCTTTGAGAGCTCGAACCATATCTCCAGCTTGAACAGGTTGTGGGACTTTGATTGTCAAGAGTTCCATTGGATTTGGAGCGCGGTCGATTTTATTACCTTTGGCATCATGTAAATCTTCGATATACGTTTCAAAATGACGGAAACCTGGGCCATAAAACTCAACTTGGTCGCCTTCGTTAATGACGTTTCGTTGACGAATAGTTGCTGTTTGTGTTGCGTCATCATAAGAAACCACTTCAGCGACAAACTTGTACTCAGGAATTTTACGGCGAGCACCAAACAACTGCTCATTTTCAGATGGTGTACCATAGTAAAAACCTGTTGCCAATTCACGTTGGGCAACCTTCCACATCTCATCAATCAAGTCTTGTTTGATAGATTCAAACTTTTCAGGACTTTCAAGATAGGCATCCACAGCCGCCTTGTAGCAGTTGGTTACTGTTGATACGTAGTGAATAGACTTCATACGCCCTTCAATCTTAAGACTGTCCACTCCATTTTCAATCATATCTGGAATATGGTCAATCATAGACATATCAACGGCTGACATTGAAAATTCTTCTGGAATCTCTCCCTTAAGGCTCTTACGTTCTTTCCCAAATGGCATATCGTAAAGGTCGTATTTCCAACGGCAAGACTGAGAACAACCACCACGGTTGGCATCACGCATACTCATGTGGTTTGAAAGAGTACAACGCCCAGAGTAAGAAATACACATGGCTCCGTGGACAAAGGCTTCAATCTCAACATCTGTACGTTTGCGAATTTCAGCTAATTCTTCCATTGAAACCTCACGCGCCAAAACGACACGTGTTAAGCCTAGCTCTTTCCAGAACTCAAGAGTTTCATAGTTAGTGGCACTTGCTTGGGTAGAGAGGTGGATTTCAAGACCAGGCGCTTCTGTCGCTGCAATCATAATCAAGGCTGGGTCAGACACGATAACTGCTGCAATCCCGATATCACGTAGTTTACGGAACCACTCACCAGCACCAGCTTCATTTCCTTCGTGCATAACCATGTTGGCAGCCACATAAACCTTAGCACCATACTTGGCCGCAAACTGGACACCTTCTTCCATCTGTTCAAAGGTAAAGTTTCCGGCACGACTACGAAGACCATATGCCTGACCACCGATAAAGACAGCATCTGCCCCATACTGAACAGCTACTTTTAGCTTCTCTAAAGTCCCTGCAGGTGATAAAACCTCAGGACGTTTTAATGTTTTTGTCATGTTTTCTCCTATTTGCAATATAAAAGTTTGACGTTTTTCCTTCTCATTTTATAGTAAATAAGCCATAAAATCAAGCCTAGACAGATTGTTTTGACAATTCTAATCTTTTAAGGCTTACAAACTAACTGTTAATTTGTCGAAAATTAACCTAGTCTTAGCAAGTCGTCAAAAATCCATATATAGTAAAAAACCAGTACCCAAAGATACTGGCCCGTTATACTATATAAATTAGTTCTTAGATGACTATTCCCACTCAACTGTTTTCTAAATTGATAAGGTTCGATATAGTGTGAAATTAAGGATTTATACTCAGTTATTTTTATAAGAATTTATTAGAATTAATTTCTATTGTTTGCAGAGTTGAAATTAATGTGTAACAAAAACACAACATTTTTTGTATAATAGTATTAGTAATAAAAAGGTGGTGATATAGTAAGATTAGCTGTTAGACTAGCAATAGAAACACGAAATAGTATCGATGCTCTAAAAAAAGAAATAAAAGCAACTGGAGAATTTGATAATCTTCATCTTACTAATGGGTTTGTCGTAAATCAAGCTTATTTAGATTCTAAAAAAATTACTGCTGAACAAAACTGGGATAAAGTATTAAAATTTGGGTCTCAAGTTGAAGAACGAAGTGCCCCAAAAACTCGAACTGATTTACAAGTAAATCAAACTACTATTGATGATATTGCTGAGTTAAAAAAGATTTTACCTCTATATACAGAAACAAATTATGTAACCACTTCTTTTGTTATCAGAATGATAGTGAGGGGTTCTCTTTTAGTGCGTCACGGAAAAATTTAGGCTTCAAGCCTATTTTTTTTATTTCAATTTTATGTGTCGACAAAACACGACACTTATTTTATAACAGTGGCGTGAAATAATTACAACATTGAAATTATATAAAGAAGGTTCAACAATGCTTAGATCAATTTTGAATGCAGAATACATTTATTTGACTATTTTTTGTAGTGTTAAATATTTTATACGTTTAACTTTACATTTTAGGAAGAGGAGAAGTTTATAATCAGTTTTTGAAGAAAAAAGTATAAAAAATGCTATAATAGAATACATATAGTAGGGGAGGAGAATTACAATTGTTACCTAAAAAAATTATCACACCTAAAGTACCACCTATTAAAATCCAAGGAATAAAAACTAAATTAGTTCCATTTATTGCTGAATCAATAAAGTGGGATGGTAAAGGAACATACTTTGAACCATTTATGGGATCTGGTGTAGTAGGTTTTAATTTAGAACCACAGAAGGCTATTTTTAGTGACACCAATCCCTATATCATTCAATTTTACAAAGATATTCAATCAAAGAAGATTACTGCTCAAACAGTTAGAACTTTTTTAGAAAATGAAGCAACTAAATTATCTAGTACTCCGGCTGATAAGACATCTTATTACTATGAAGTTAGAGATAGATTTAATAAAGAACATAGCTCTTTAGATTTTTTATTTTTACAACGTTCCAATTTTAATGGAATGATACGTTTTAATAATAAAGGTAATTATAATGTCCCTTTTGGACGAAAACCAGAGAGATTTCAAAAAGCATTGATTACAAAAATTGTAAATCAAGTTTCATGGATTGAAAAAATAATGAAGGGTAAAGATTGGGAATTTATCTGTATTCCTTTCACTAAAGCATTTGAGATGATGGGAGAAAATGACTTTGTTTATTTAGACCCTCCGTACATTGATCGATATGATGGATATTATGATTCTTGGAGTGAAGAATACGCGACATTACTCGCAGAACTTACTCAAAAAGGAAAAGCAGGATACGCCTTTAGTATGTGGTACGAAAATCAGTATAGAAAAAATACCCACATGGAAAAATGGACGGATGGAAAGTTGTTAACTACTGAACATTTTTATCACTTAGGAGCAAAGGAATCTAATCGAAATAAAATGATAGAAGCCCTAGTAATAAGTGAATCTAATTCAAACCTAAATGAAGTGCATCCTGAACAAGAGCAAATTAGCCTTTTTGAAATATAAAAAATAGAGCGAACTGCTCTATTTTTTATTAAATGTTTTATCATATTGAATTAAATAATTAGAATACAGTTTCTTTAATTCTAACGATTTAGTTTTATCAGTTTTAGCAATCCACTCAAAATATCCTTCAAGATTATTATATAAAGATTGTTTTACCTTTTGGGTATCAGTATATCTTGGGTAATGTTTCCAATAATCGTTAAACACATCATCTCCTAAAACGGAGAAAGGGCCTGCACCATAATCAAAAGGATTAATGGATGTTGAAGTAATTGTTCCAATATTATCAGTGTTTCCACTACCTTTCTTATCACCACATATTCTATACTTTTCTTGAACAAACATTTCTATATTTTTATATGCAGGAATTATAGAATCTAATTTCTCAAAATTAACTTTTCCAGTAGTTGGTTTCGTCTCTCGAGTATAGACAACACCTAAAATATAATGACCGTCATAATCAGAGTAATGACCTACAATATTCTTTGTTCCATTTCTCATAAAACTTGTAAAACTACCTCCAGTAAAGCCAAATTTCGTATTTTCGCTTCTTCTGTAAGTAGTTTTTATATCGATGGCAATTTTTCGCCCATCTTGCTTTTTAAAATAAAAATCAGGGTATACAGTTTGTTTTTCAGATTCATGTAAAGTATAGCCCAATTCATTGGCTGAACGTTGCAATGCTTCAAAAGCTATAACTTCAAACAATCTACCTATAATCTTTGAATCACTCCCAAACGTGTAGATTTCCTTCTTTTTGTTTATAAAACCAACGAGTTCCCATTCATTTTCATTTTTTGGTAAATACTTAGCAATAGTATCAATTATTTTATCTGTATAAGGTGTCATTTACTCAGCTCCTTTGTTTGCGAATTGTTTGCGATTATTTAATTAAAGGCTCTGAAACATTGATTTCAAAGCCTTTTTATTGTAATTTTTCCTACTCCCACTCTACTGTTGCAGGTGGTTTACTTGTAATATCGTAGACGATACGGTTAACGTGATCTACTTCATTTACGATACGAACAGAGATTTTTTGAAGGACATCCCAAGGAATTTTGGCAAAGTCAGCAGTCATACCATCGATAGAAGTGATAGCACGGATTGCAATTGTGTAGTCATACGTACGACCGTCACCCATAACACCAACTGAACGAACACCTGTGTTAACAGTGAAGTATTGCCAGATATCGCGGTCAAGACCAGCCTTTGCAATTTCTTCACGAAGGATAGCGTCTGACTCACGAACAGTTTCCAGTTTCTCCTCAGTTATTTCACCCATGACACGGATAGCAAGACCTGGTCCTGGGAATGGTTGGCGCCATACGATATGGTCTGGCATACCAAGCTCTGTACCAAGGGCACGAACTTCGTCTTTATAGAGAGTGTTGAGTGGTTCAATCAATTCAAACTGCATGTCTTCTGGAAGACCACCCACGTTGTGGTGTGACTTAATAGTTTGAGCTGTATCTGTACCAGACTCGATAACGTCTGTATATAAGGTACCTTGAGCAAGGAATTTCACATCTTTGAGCTTGCTTGCTTCGTCATCAAAGACATAGACAAACTCGTTACCGATGATTTTACGTTTTTGCTCAGGGTCAGAAACACCTGCAAGTTTGTCAAGGAAACGTTTTGCAGCGTCTGCTTTGACGATATTTAAACCAAACTTACCACCAAGCATGTCCATAACTTGGTCTGCTTCCCCTTTACGAAGAAGACCGTGGTCTACAAAGATACAGATCAATTGATCGCCAATAGCCTTTTGGAGAAGAACCCCAACGACAGATGAGTCAACACCACCTGATAGACCAAGAAGAACACGTTTATCACCGACGGTCTCACGGATTTTTTGGATCTGCATGTCAATGAAGTTATCCATTGTCCAGTCGCCTTTAGCCTTACAAATGTTAAGGGCAAAGTTACGAAGGATATTATTCCCGTATACAGAATGGCGAACTTCTGGGTGGAATTGGATACCGTAAATGTGTTTATCTGGGTTTTCAATGGCTGCATAAGGGCAGTCAGCTGATGTTCCAGTACGAACAAAGTCAGCAGGAATCTCAGTAACCGCATCACCATGGCTCATCAAAACAGTCTGTTCATCAGGTGTTGATTCAAAAAGCGCTGATGGTGTATGTGTTAGGGTTGATTGACCGTATTCACGATTTCCAGCATCACCTGCAGGGACAACTTTTCCTCCAAGTTTATGGGTCAATAACTGCATACCGTAACAAATTCCCAAAATTGGAATTCCAAGTTCGAATATTTCTGGGTCAATATCGAATGAACCATCTTCGTATACAGAATTTGGACCACCTGAAAGGATGATTCCTACAGGATTGATTTCACGAACTTCAGCAGCTGAAATTTTATGGCTTTTTAGTTCTGAAAACACACCAATCTCACGGATACGGCGTGAAATCAGCTGGTTGTATTGGCTACCATAGTCCAAAACGATGATTTTTTCTACATCTTGCAAATCAGTTGATATGTTGCTCATCTTTTTCCTTTCTCAAAAGAAATATCTTTTTTCAATATTCTATCACAAATAAGGGTGAATTACCAACTAAACAAGGCGAAGATTGACTTTTTCTAGTTTATTGGGGTACAATAGAGAAAAGATAGAAATGAAGTGAAAAATATGCTACCTGCTTATATGAAAATCCATGATCAGATTAAAAAGGATATTGACGAACATCGTTGGGCCATTGGTGAGAGACTTCCCAGTGAACGAGATTTAGCAGAGCAGTTTGCAGTCAGCCGCATGACCCTCCGCCAAGCCGTATCTCTATTAGTTGAAGAAGGCGTTTTGGAACGCAGGGTAGGAAGTGGCACCTTTGTTTCCAGTACTCGGGTACAAGAAAAGATGCGAGGGACAACCAGTTTTACTGAAATTGTTAAGTCCCAAGGTAAAGTACCCTCTAGCCAACTCATTTCCTACAGAAAAACCATTCCCAATGAGCAGGAAGTTGCCAAGCTAGGAATTTCTCCTACCGAAAATATTATCCGAATGGAGCGAGTCCGCTATGCCGACAAAGTTCCTCTGGTTTATGAAGTTGCTTCTATTCCTGAAAAATTCATTAAGGACTTTAAAAAAGAAGAAATCACTAGTCATTTCTTCCAAACCCTACAAAAACATGGCTATCGTATCGGCAAATCACAGCAGACTATCTATGCTCGTCTCGCTAAAGAAAAAATTGCCCACTATTTGGAAGTTGAAAAAGGACATGCTATTCTTGGTTTAACTCAGGTTTCCTACCTAGAAGATGGGACAGCTTTTGAATACGTAAAAAGTCAGTATGTAGGCGAACGCTTTGAATTTTATCTTGAAAACAATTAATACTCTTCGAAAATCAAATTCAAACCGCGTCAACGTCGCCTTGCCGTAGATATGGTTACTGACTTCGTCAGTTTCATCTACAACCTCAAAGCACTGCTTTGAGCAACCTACGGCTAGTTTCCTAGTTTGCTCTTTGATTTTCATTGAGTATAAAATACTACGCAAAAACTCTCTGTCACGGACAAAGAGTCTTTTTATTTCTCTAAGAGTAAATCTTTCAACGAAATCAAAGTTACAGCAAACAATATCATTGCCATGCCAAGAAAATCAATGGGATAAAATTGTTCATTCATGATTAAGAAGGCAAAGAAAACAGCCGAAATTGGCTCAATTGAAGCAAACAAGCTTGACTTAACCGGTCCAATCAGACTGGCTCCCTTTAAGAAGGCTGTATAGGCAAAAACAGTCCCGATAAGGATAATACCTGCAAAAGCAAGGAGAAAATCAAGACTTGTTGGGATAGTAGTCTGTAGAACTCCTGTAAAAGGAAGGGCAACCAAACCTGCTATAACCATTCCCATACCAATGACCAAACTGCTCCCCCACTTCTTAATCAAGGCTATGGGCAAAATGATATAAAGTGCGTAAGTCAGAGCAGAAAAGAGACCCCAGAACAGACCTGCAGGTGTCATAGATAACTGGTCCAACTGCCCATGAGTGGCGATCAGGAAGGTCCCTCCAATGGCTAATATGATGGAAATAATTTCTCCTAGCGTCGGAGCCACCTTATCCTTGATACAGCTATAAATCAAAATTCCGACAGGACAAACATACTGAAGCACTGTTGCAGTACCTGCATTGGTTTCCTGAATAGCAGTTAGATAGGCAAATTGATTGAGGAAGAGACCAATTAGAGCAAAAATAAGAAGAGACAGCAAACTCTTCTTATCCGTTAAAAAGGCCAGCATTTTATCCTTTGCAGTAACATAAGCCAAGAGCATGATAATTCCACCAGCGATTAAAAGTCGTAAGTTAGTCAAGACCAGAGCCGAAATTCCGTGCACCATCAGGTATTGACCACTCGTTCCCGACAAACCCCAAGCAATACCAGCCACAACTGTTAGTAAAGTCCCTTTTAAACTATTTGACATGTCTCTCCTTACTCTTCTTTGCGAATCAAGTTCATCACTTGATTACGGTCTACAATCCACTGAGCCCTCTCATCCTTTTCATAGGTACGATTCGATAGGAAAATGGCCGCTTCTTGCTTCTGACGATTCCACATGATAAAGGTACCCGTATAGCCCGTATGGTCTAGCCAATCTCCTTCCAAATTCCATGCCAAAGAACGTTCCTTGTCATCCAAAGGAGAAAAATTTTGACTCAAATCTCTTGCAAAATCATCTGCTAAATAGTGTTCTAAAAAGATTTGTAAATCCTTTACAGTCGAAAACAAACCAGCACTCCCTGCATGTCTGCCCAGGAGGCGAGCCTTGGGATCATGTACCAGACCTGCCTCGACACCTCTGACTGTTGGAACAGCAAGCTCAACAGGTCCAAATTGGGTTTCCGTCATTCCCCACGGTTTCCAGACTTGTTCTTGTAAAATCACATCCAAGTTTTGATTAAAGATTCTTTCCAAAATAAAGCCCAACAGCAAAAAATGAACATCCGAATAAAGAAAGGATGGCTGACTTCGTCTCTTGAGATGAAACATCGCTTCCTTTAATTCAGGTGCTGTTAAAAGATCACGATTGGGAATAAACGGATCAAGATTTGTAGCATGGGTTAAAAGCTGACGAATAGTAATATCTGGATAATCACTTTCAGGTAAAAAATCGGTTACTGGTCTGTCAATATCTAATTGACCTCTTTCCCACAAGAAGGTGAAAACAGTACCTACCCCAACAACCTTGCTGACACTAGCTAGGTCATAAACTAGTCCTGCCTCAGTCTGCAAGCCATGCTCTGGGTCCCTCTGGCCTAAATAGACCTCCGTCCATTGATTGTCCTTAAAATACGCAAAAGAGGCTCCGGGATAAATCCCTGCCTCGATTTGTTCTTCTATTTTTTTAATAATCTTGGTCCACTTCATACTTCTTCAAACCACAATTCAACATTATTTCTATCTTTACCAAGGAAGAATTTTTCAGACTTAGGAATAAAATATTCAGTAGACTCAAACTTCTGACGAAGACTTTCTATATCTAGTTCATTGACCAAAAACTTGAGCATAGATAAGTCCCAAGTAACCGTATTGTTCACAGTCAAATCTTGACCCTGAGCTGGGATAAAATCAAGTGATTCTCCAACTTCAGATGACTCCAAGAAACTATCGACATCAGTTGGGAGATGTAATTCCATAGAAATCTCAAATTTACTTAAAGAAATTGACTCCAGATCTGTTTGAAATTCTGGCTTTTCTCCTACTTCTACTAGACTTGCTCTGTCATCTTCCGCATGAATCAAAATCAAATCATCTTCTGGTGAAAAAATTTCAAAAGCGTAGCCATTTTGCCCCTTATATAATCGATGAATCGAATCTGTCTTAGATAAGAGTCCTTCGATTTCCAAGGGATTTTCCACCTTGATAATCAATCTGGCCAGTTTTTTTCTTCCCTCTACCTTACGAGTACGCATACTGGGAGCTTCTTCCAAAACCAGCTTCTCAAGACCTGTTTGATCACCTAGTGACAGAAAGGCTGACTCCTCTAACAAGACCTTCATACCAAGGGTTTCAATATAAAATGTTTCATTTAATTTTCTATTATTAACTTTTAAAGTAGGAATAATCCGTACAATCTGATTTACATTCATAAATTCCTCCATCACTTTTTATTTTAAAGGATTTTAGAATTTTTTACAAGATATTATGCTCAAATTTACCATTATTTAGCTATTTAGTAAAGATAATCTTTCAAAGCTTTGGTCAAAACCTGATAACCAGCAACACTGAGGTGCAATCCATCAGTTGTATATTCTTTTTTGAGTTGGCCTGCTTGGTCTGTCAAACTATCAAAAACTGGCACAAATTCCACCTGCATATAGGCAGAAGAAAGTTCTTTATAGACTTGATTCCATTTCTGAATTTTTTCATTCGTACGGATATAGACTGTCTGCTGGTACTCCTCTCCCTCATTGACTGGCAAAATGGAAAGCAATTTTATCTCTGTCAATGGATAATCGCGAGCAATAGACTGTATGATAGCTTCGAGATTATTGAGAGCCTCATTCAAAGGCACATCTTTTCCAATATCGTTCGTCCCAGTTAAAAGGACAATTTTATCTACTGCTCCACCGTACAGATGCGCATCGAGGTTCTCAAGTAACAACCCTGTCTGATAACCTCGAATGCCTCGATTGACAATCGTCTTCGAAGTTCCAAATAGCTCCTGTATAGGATAATACTCGACAATGGAATCCCCAATAAAAAGAACATCTGGCTCTACAACAGAAACTTGATTTAGGTGACGATACTTGGTTTGGATTTTTTCTTGTTCCTTTAGGAGCCAATTTTCTAATAACTGTACTGCCACTTCATTCTCCTTTTTCTAACCAGTTTTCCAATACTTGATAAACTCCTCCTTGGCTATTGGCTGGCGCTAGAGCAGTCGCCACAGCTTTGGCTTTCTCATCAGCATTTTCCATCGCATAGGCAATTCCAGCCATTTCAAGCATTTCAACATCATTTTCACTGTCACCAAAAGCCATGATTTGTTGGGAGGTCAAGTTCCAGCGCTTGAGTAATTCTTCCAAGCCCCATGCTTTATGAATTCCAGCTTGGAGGATATCAATGCAACCATAGCCACTGGATACAGCCCGAACACGGCCATCAAAGAGGTCATTGATTTCTTCCAAGACCGAACTCAAACGTTCCTCACCAACAACCATACTCATCTTGAGCACACCACCAAAGAGGTCAGAGGTTAATTCATCCACAAACTGCATCCGTTGGTAGAATTTTTCAATCATTTCTGGAGTCATAAAACTTTCAAGGTCTGTAAAAATCGTACCTTCTTTGACGAAACCACCCTTTATCCCCGTTACAACAAACTGGTTCTGACACGCTCGACCCTTGAAATGAGCCAAAGCCTTATCAACAATGGCATCATCCCAAGTCTGAGCCTGAATCAGTTCATTGTTTTCAAAAATACGAGCACCGTTGGCAACCACCAGAACCACTCGATACACCAAGTGTCCCAGTAGTTGCCTCATGCGGTGAATTTCATTGCCCGTCGCGATGACAAAACGAATCCCCCTTTGATCCAACTGATCTAAAATCTTTTCCAATCGTGGGAGATCCAGCTGGCCTCTAGCATCCAGCAAGGTCCCATCCATATCTGTCGCAATTACTTTAATCATACAATCTAACCTTTATCCTCTCAGGGGGGTGCAAACCGCTCAAAGGGGGTGCAAAAATAGTCCCGTAGTTTCTCATCCCATTATAACACAGAAAATAAAATGCGTAGCCTTGGAAGACTACACATTCAGTTACTATCGTTCTCCTTTATCACAAGCATAAAGGAAAGTTACCACAATTTTAACGGTTTTTTATTTATTGTCCTTGACTTGGGGTCCAGTTTAATAAAACTACTGGCTATTTAATTCCTGTTACAAGCCTTCAATTTATAAAGTCATTAATTACTATTAATTTTTTTATTTTTAGATAAGATAAATGTTGCACATGCCCCAACTACAAGAGCAATAAAGATACCAATAATATAATTGACAATATCAGTAGACTTAATTGACACAAAACCTAACAATCCTGCTGCACCTGGTGCTACACTCAAAACGTTGGTCAATGTTACATAAGCTGCACCAAATGCAGAACCAATCATTGCTCCATAGAATGGATATTTTAATTTTAAATTGACACCAAACATTGCTGGTTCTGTAATACCAAGTAAGGCAGAAATACCAGAAGAAGTTGCTACAGTTTTGATATTTGCATCCTTAATTAAGAAAGAGGTCATTAGAGCAGCACCACCTTGAGAAACGTTATTACATGCTGCAATAGCAAATAGGAAACTTCCTCCCTTAGCAATTAATTGTATATCAACAGGTAATAGACTATGATGCATACCAGTTACAGTTAATGGAGCATAGAAGAAACCAAATAAAGCACCACCGAAAATTCCCAATGTGTCTCTTGACCAAAGAATCCCATGAGTAACAATATCACCAGCGGTTCTCATTATACCACCAACAACTAGGAATGTGATAAATGCAGTCATCAAGATTGAGAGCATTGGTGTTACTAAAGTATCCAAAGCTTCAGGGATCTTTTTATGAAGCCATGACTCTACCTTAGCTAAAATATAACTAGACACCAAAATTGGTAAAATCGTTCCTTGATATCCAACTTTCTCAATACTTAAACCAAGGATATTCCATGTAGGAACCTCATTATTTAAAATGGCATTACCATATCCATAAGCATTTAACAAATCTCCAGATACCATTATCATACCTAAAGCTGCACCTAAATATGGGTTACCGCCAAAAATTTTCGTAGCTGAAAATCCAATCAACACAGGCAGAAAAGCATATGCTGCACTTGCAAACGTGTTAATCATACTTGCTAGATCTGAGATACCAGGCCAAGCTTCAACTAGAGATTGATTTTCAAAAAATAAACTCTGGGCTGTAAGAATATTATTAATACCCATTAAAAGTCCCGAAGCTACTAAAGCTGGTATAATTGGTACAAAGACATCAGATAAAGTCTTAACAGCTCTCTGAATAGGATTTAATTTTTTATCGGCTTCTAGTTTTAGTTCAGCTTTTGATACTTCATCAATATCTACAAGCTTTACAAATTCTTTAAAAACTTCATTAACGGTTCCACTTCCAATTATAATTTGGAATTGACCAGCATTATTAAAATCACCTTTTACAACATCAATTGCATTAAGTTGTTCATGATTCACTACATTTTCATCAACTAAAACCAATCTAAGACGAGTGGCACAATGCGCTGTAGATATAATATTTTCTTTTCCGCCAACAGCCAATAAAATTGACTCAGCACTTTTTTTATAATTAATAGCCATAATATTTACTCCTTTTTGTTTGTTAAAATGATAGCTTCATATGGTCTTAATACTAATTTATTATTAAGAACATGAGTTTCTTCGTAATTTTTATATATGACTTTTAGATTCCTAGTATCTAAACTAAAATCTGTTTCAACTTGATGAAAATTACATACAATGTATAACGTTTCATTAAGGCTCGTTCTTCGATATGCGAAAACATGAGGATGATTAAAGTCTAATAATTCGTACTTACCAAAGCGTAACGTATCATTTGTTTTTCTTAAATTAACCAAGAATTGATAGGTATAAAAAATAGAATTTTTATCGTCCAAAGCCTGCTTAACTGTTATACTTTCAAAGTTTGGATTTAAATGTGTCCACGGCTCGGTATCAGAAAAACCTGCAAATTTCGTATCATCCCATTGCATTGGGGTACGTCCACTATCTCTTGCTTTAAGTTGTATCGCTTTTAATAGTTGTCTAGGATTATCTCCATTAGCCAACCTTTCTTCAATAATATTTCTTGTCTCAATATCACTATAATAGTCTAAACTAGGAAAATTTGGATTCGTCATACCAATTTCTTCACCTTGATAGATATAAGGTGTCCCTTTCATTCCATGTAACAATACAGCTAACATCTTAGCACTTAACGTACGATAATATCCGTTATCATTCCCCCATCTCGATACTATTCTAGGTAAGTCATGATTATTCCAAAATAAACTATTCCATCCATTATTCTCTAAACCAAGTTGCCATTTAGAAAAAACTTGTTTCAAATCCTTCAGGTCAAGTTCTTTTAAATCCCAACGTTGTTTCCCCGGAACTTTATCTAAGTTTATTTGTTCAAATTGAAATACCATAGAGAGTTCATTACGATCTGGACGGCTATATAGCGGTGCATTTTCAATAGTGGCACCCCATGTTTCTCCAACAGTCAGTAAATTTCTTCCCTTAAAGCAGTGAGTATGCATTTCTTGAAGATACTGATGTAATAGCGGTCCATTCTCTTTTATACCCTCAAATGGTTTTTTTCCTATTAAATCTATTACATCTAATCTAAAACCTGCTACTCCTTTTGAAATCCAAAAATTTATCATTTTATAAATTTCTTTTCTAAGGTTTGGATTTTCCCAATTTAAATCTGGTTGCTCTTTTGCGTAAAAATGAAGGTAGAATTGTTCTAAATGTGGAACATACTCCCAAGCAGATCCAGTAAAATTTGATTGTAAATTAGTTGGTTCGTCACTCCAAATATAGTAATCATGGTAAGGATTATCTCTAGATTTAATCGCTTCTTGAAACCACCAATGCAAATTACTAGTATGATTTAAAACTAAATCCATGATTATTTTTATTCCTAAATCACTAGCTTTTTGAATAAGCTCTTCAAAATCTAACAATGATCCATATTTAGGATTAATTGAATAATAATCACTAATATCATAGCCACCATCTACTTCGGGAGATTGATACATTGGTGTTAGCCAAATTACTTCAACTCCCAATTTTTTTAAATAAGGTAATCTACTGATAATTCCTTGAATATCTCCAACACCATCAGAGTTACTGTCTTTAAAACTTTTAGGATAAATTTGATACACTACGCTAGAATGCCACCACTTTTGATTATCAACCATTATTTCTCCTTGTCTTTTAGATTTATTATTATTATAATGGATAAGAACAAAACATTTCGTAACATTTTTGGAAAAAAATATAACAAAATTATCATATTGGAGGATCATGTGGATTATCAAAATTTGAAAGAAAAAAGAGAACACGGTAAACCTGATTTCCGATTTCAAGTAATAAAACATATAGATATGCTTGGAAACTACTCAGTTCCTGTTCACTGGCATACTGATTTTGAAATAGTGTATGTAGAAACTGGTAACATGATTGTCTCAAACAATCATGAAGAATTCGAAATTTCAGAAGGAGAATTTTGTTTTATTAACAGTAATGCATTACACTCTGTATTTAGTTTAACCCCTTCAGTTCATCATGCGATTATTTTTCACCCTTCACTATTAGACTTTAGGCAGTATGACTTGGCTCAATTAAATTTTATACAACCACTGACTAGTGGAAATTCGAAAGTTATTACTAAAATTTTACGTAACAATAATTTTAAAAATCTAATCCACAATCTAGCATATACTGATGATACTGATTATTTGCGGATTAAATTACTTTTGTATCAATTAATACTTGACTTTTATGAATGCGAACTAATCAATATTAAAAATCAAGAAGACCATATGTCTAAAATCAAACACATTATCACTTACTTGCAATCACACTACAACACAAATGTAAATCTAAAAAATTTAAGTAAATATATGGGATATTCTGAAAATTATTTATGCAAGCATTTTAAGGAGAGAACCGGTCATACTATCTTTCAGTATTTAAATCAATATAGGATACACAAATCAATTGACTTACTAGAGAAATCAGATAAATCAATGCTTGAAATAGCTCTAGATTGCGGATATGAAAGTGATTCATACTACATAAAACAATTTAAAAAGCATATGAATCAAACACCTAAGCAGTATCGTAAATTTTTTCGAAATAGTAAATAATTCTAAAAGATAACTTACAAAAAGGAATTTTCCAAAGGGATATTCGATTCAATTACGATGATATGATATTCAGCAAGATTAGTCTTACCACTTTATTTTTAGTTACTACCAAAAATTCTTTGTAGCAATTAATTTTGATACTGTTCTATACAAATAGGCTGAAGACTATATCCCAAGAAAATCGAGTAGGGGATAATCTCTAGCCCTTCTCACACCACCGTGCGTGCCGTTTGGCATACGGCGGCTCAACTAACTTTTAACGCATGTCGTTCAAGGTAATAATCCAAGTCATAACCACCCGTGAAAACGGGTGGCTTGTACACCGGCTATAAGCCGTTTCTCTCCAGCGGCGTCTAAAGACGCTCGCTGAACTTCGTTCAGGTCGTGCTATATTACTTGACTAATGCCCGTCACAACGGGCTTTTACCTTGTTCTAAATCCGCCATCAGAAAACGGATCTTCATATTCTTTTACACTCAGCTTATCGAGTGCAATATCATTCTTTTCCTGCTCGCGAATATATTTAGCTACGGTCTTTTCGTTTAGTCCAACGGTACTTACATAGTATCCCCTAGCCCAGAACTTTCGATTTCCATACTTATATTTTAAATTAGCGTGCTTATCAAATATCATCAATGCACTTTTGCTCTTGAGATACCCCATAAAATCGGAAATCGAAAGTTTGGGAGGTATCAGTACAAACAGGTGTACATGGTCTGGCATCATATGACCTTCGATAATCTCCACGCCACGACAACCGCATAGATGTTTAATAATATCTATCAAATCCGACCTGACTTTGTAATATATCGCCTTACGGCGATACTTAGGTGTAAAAACTATATGATATTTGCACATCCATTTAGTATGTGATAAACTGTAACTGGTTTTAGCCATTTATTTTTCCTCCTTTATCTAACCTGAACAATTAGATTATACTTGGAAAAATAAATGGAAGCTAGAAGCCTTGTCAGCCACCAGCATAGCTGGTGGTTTTCTTGTTTTTCTCTACGAGAAAAACTGGCTTGAAGCTATAACACGAAACCAGTCCACGTTTTTCAAGGACTGGTTTTGATATAGCACGTTTAAGTACCGACTTCTGAGCTACTAATTGATAATGGTCGCTCCAGCCAGATACCTTATCTGCTATCCATTTAGGAACCCCTAACTTAAGCAATCCCCATAATCGTCTAGATTTCTTCTTCCATTGCTTCCAGATAATCACTCGTAGGCGAGTACGTAAGCGCTCATGAGACCTCACAGGATAAGTCGTACATCTTTCCTCGTTTATACAAGATATGAAGACGTTAAAAGGTTACAGTGAAAACATAGTATATTGAAGCTGGAATAGTACACCATAGCTGCTAAAATATTTCTAGAAATTAAATTGACTTTCTTAATTGATTTATTCGTATCTTATTTTAATCTACTCTAGGAAGATTTATCTTTTTCACACAAACCTTAGTCCGAATTCAATTACTCTCGTGATTTACGCATATAGGTTACGACTACCTTTTTGGACTTTAGAGTTTTAAAGCCCCCTTATCCGCTATATACGCCTTACTATCACGTTCCTGTTCGTAGAGCCACGATTTCGCTATCCCTTCCTCTGCCGATCCTTATTTCCAGCGTCAGACTTAAAACGGTCAACCCCCAGACCGTTTTAATCCGCTACCTCACGATAGTCAGGCTTGGGAATCGTTATTGGGTTCACCGGTAGCAGGTGCCCACGGAAGACTTACACCTCAGATATACGACATGCCCGTCGTACTTAGAAAAGCCCTTGAAACCAAGCGATTTCAAGGGCTTTTAATCGTTTATTTGTATCACTTATCTTATGCTGATTTCTGTCGCAATTACCTTAATCGTCATTTACTTTCCTCTGGATTCAAGCTAATCCCACTTCAATCCCACATGTTCGTTCATTTCTTTGTAAGCTGTATCAATTCGTTCCTTAGTCGCTTCATCTAATTGATCACGATGACTGCCACCCTCTATAAAATCTTCCAAGATATAGGTTTGATAATGATATAAAGGATAGCCTTCTGGTGAAAAGGTTCCCTTTGGTGTTCGATTGACCCAAGTAGGATGAGCTTTAGCTGTTCCGATAGTTGTTTTTCCATCCTTCTTCTTAATGGTCACGTCCATGAGAACGCCACGTTCAGTCCACTTAGCATTTTCTTCATCTCCCATAGATTCAATCCGTTGATTGGAAATGAAGTTCCCCATTGAATAGATAATGAGTTTCTTCTCCCCATCTTTTTCAACAATTTCAGATGGCTCAACTACATGTGGGTGCCCTCCAAAGATAACATCTGCTCCCCAATCGATCATCTTGTGATAAAGAGCCTTTTGTTCTTCAGTTGGTTCCAAGCGATACTCCACACCCATCTGAGGCATGATAATGGTGATATCTGCTTCCTTCTCTGCCCGTTCAATTTCAGCCTTCATCTTATCTTCGTTTAAATCTGAAAGATAACGATTATAGTCTTCCTGAGAAATATACTGCTCAATGCCATTGAATCCATAGGAATAGGCCAAAAGTGCAACCTTGATACCATTCACTTCCTTAATGACCAGCGGAGCCTGATCACGTGGTTCATGCGTATACACTCCGATTGGAGTGATTCCAGCTTTCTCAATAATATCGGCCGTTGAAATAACTCCCTCAATTTGCGAATCCAAAATATGATTATGAGCTAAATCCAGCACATGATAACCTGCATCCTTAATGGCATCCATAACTTCAGCAGGAGCATTAAAGAGAGGATAACCCGCTAAATAATGATCCTTATTGATGGTTCCTTCAAAGTCACCAATAGCTAAATCTGCTTGCTTAAGCCAAGGTGTCACATACTCAAAATTCTCATGAAAGTCATAGGTACCGTCTTCTTTTTTAGCTGAAAAGAAAAGTCCATCGTGGTAGAGCAAATCTCCGTTGGCCATAATTCTAGCAGATTTTTCCTCTTCCTGCTCCTGAGACTTTTGCTTAGTCCCTTCTTGAGAAATAGTATCTCGTTTTTGACTGGTCAGAGGCATGCCTTGGAAACTTTCAAACAACAAGACCAAGCCCATTGATAAAGCAACTGCTAGCAAGAGTACCGCCACAAATCCTTTATTGCTCCACCTGCGATAACTCCTAAAAAAGTTTACCAAGCCCTTCATAAAACGAAAAGCTAAACCACCCTGATTTCTATCTTGTCTTCTTTGCATCTTCATTCTCCCTACTTTCTTATGCAAGCCTTTTCTTTTTATTATATCATAGATAAGTAATTCTTTCACAATTGATACTCTTCGAAAATCAAATTCAAACCACGTCAGCGTCGCCTTACCGTATATATGTTACTGACTTCGTCAGTTCTATCTGCAACCTCAAAACAGTTTTTTGAGCAACCTGCGGCTAGCTTCCTAGTTTGCTCTTTGATTTTCATTGAGTATGAATTGAACATCCTATCTATTTTCTATAAATCCTAAAGGCTGTAATACTTTCAATCCTTGTCATTTTGTGTTATCATGTAGAGGTAATGAAAGGAGAGAAAATGTCTGCTATAGAACGTATTACAAAAGCTGCTCACTTAATTGATATGAACGATATTATCCGCGAGGGGAATCCAACTCTACGCGCGGTTGCTGAGGAAGTCACTTTCCCCCTATCTGACCAGGAAATCATCCTAGGCGAAAAGATGATGCAATTCCTCAAACATTCCCAAGATCCTGTCATGGCTGAAAAGATGGGGCTACGCGGTGGGGTTGGACTTGCTGCTCCCCAGTTGGACATCTCAAAACGCATTATCGCTGTTTTGGTACCTAATATTGTTGAAGAAGGCGAAACTCCACAGGAAGCCTACGACTTGCAAGCCATTATGTACAATCCAAAAATCGTCTCTCACTCTGTTCAAGACGCTGCTCTTGGCGAAGGAGAAGGTTGCCTGTCTGTAGACCGCAACGTGCCTGGCTATGTGGTGCGCCATGCTCGAGTTACTGTTGACTACTTTGACAAGGATGGAGAAAAACACCGCATCAAACTCAAAGGCTACAACTCCATCGTTGTTCAGCATGAAATTGACCACATCAACGGTATCATGTTTTACGATCGTATCAATGAAAAAGACCCATTTGCAGTTAAAGATGGTTTACTGATTCTAGAATAAAGAAAATCCCGTTGCAAGACGGGGTTTTGTGTTATAATAGAGGCATGAAAACAAATGATATTGTCTATGGCGTCCACGCCGTTACCGAAGCCCTCCTTGCAAATACTGGAAACAAACTCTACCTCCAAGAAGATCTCCGAGGTAAGAATGTTGAGAAAGTCAAGGAACTGGCTACAGAAAAGAAGGTGTCCATTTCTTGGACCTCCAAAAAATCCCTCTCTGAGATGACTGAAGGTGCTGTCCACCAAGGTTTTGTTCTACGAGTGTCCGAATTTGCCTATAGTGAGTTGGTTCACATCCTTGCCAAAACACGCCAAGAAGAAAATCCACTTCTATTGATTCTGGATGGCTTAACTGATCCTCACAACTTAGGCTCCATCTTAAGAACCGCTGATGCGACCAATGTTTCAGGGATCATCATTCCCAAGCACCGTGCTGTCGGAGTTACTCCTGTCGTTGCCAAAACGGCCACAGGTGCTATTGAACACGTTCCCATTGCCCGAGTGACCAACCTAAGCCAAACTCTAGACAAACTCAAGGATGAAGGCTTCTGGACCTTTGGAACAGATATGAATGGAACTCCTTGCCATAAATGGAATACAAAAGGGAAAATCGCCCTCATCATCGGAAATGAAGGAAAAGGTATCTCTAGCAACATCAAAAAACAGGTCGATGAAATGATTACCATTCCGATGAATGGACATGTTCAAAGCCTCAATGCCAGTGTTGCTGCAGCCATTCTCATGTACGAAGTTTTTCGAAATAGACTATAAAAAAAGTTTCCAGTCATCTGATTGGAAACTTTTTATGATTAACTATGTTCTGTAATAAATTTGTAAGCTTCTTGACCAGCGATAGCTCCATCTCCAACTGCTGTTGTTACTTGGCGAAGGTCTTTCAAGCGAACATCTCCAACGGCAAAGATACCGTCAACTGCAGTTTTCATGTGGTTATCTGTCACAATCCATCCTGCCTGATCTTGGATATTCAATTCTTTAACAAAATCGCTAACAGGGTCCAAGCCAACATAAATAAAGACGCCACCGAAGGCTTGTTCTGTCACTTGACCTGTTTTCACATTTTCAAATACGACAGATTCTACTCGGTTTTCACCCTTGATTTCCTTCACTACAGAATCCCAGATAAAGCTGATTTTCTCATTCGCAAAGGCGCGGTCTTGTAAAACCTTTTGAGCACGAAGTTGGTCACGACGGTGAACAATGGTAACAGTCTTAGCAAAACGAGTCAAGAAGAGGGCTTCTTCAACAGCTGAATCTCCACCACCAACTACCAACAAATCTTGGTCACGGAAGAAGGCACCATCACACACGGCACAATAAGAAACACCACGACTGTTCAGTTCTTCTTCTCCAGGCACTCCCAAAGGACGGTGTTTAGAACCAGTTGCTACGATAACGGTACGTGTTTCATATGTTTGGTCATCAGTAATCACTTTCTTAAAATCACCATGGTCTTCGACATTTCCAACATAAGCATAAATGTGATCAACACCGAGATTTTCAAGTGGTTCAAACATCTTTTCAGACAATTCTGGTCCACTAATATTAGCGTATCCGGGGTAATTTTCAATATCAGATGTATTATTCATCTGACCACCTGGCAGACCACCTTCAATCAAGGCTACTTTCAAATTGCTTCGAGCAGCATACAAGGCCGCAGTCATCCCTGCAGGTCCAGCACCGATAATAATAGTATCGTACATATAGTTTCCTTCTTTCTTGTTGTAACTGTCTTTATTCTAACTCTTTCTTATCAATCCTGCAAGGATTATGCCTTGAAAACAAGAATTAAACTCATAACCGCAAAGGATAATACTGGAACAACCAAGACTCCAATCATAATCATATCATAGAGATGGGCTTGGCGAGCCTTGGCTGTCTTATCAACTCCCGACATGGCTCTCAGTCCAATCCAAATTCCTAAAAAAATCAGGACAAGGATGGTGGTCAAGATCAAACTCTCGAAATATAAAGAAAATAGTTGCAGTAGCATGATTTCTCTCATTTCTATCTTTTCTATCTTTTTTAAAGAGTAAACTCAGCTAGTCCAGCTAACTGAGTTTTTCTTTCTCTATTATATCAAATATAAGTCCGTTTGTAACTAGCGAAAAATTCTTTTGTCCGCTCTTCTTTAGGATGGTGGATAATCTCATCTGGTGTTCCAGACTCAATGATTTTCCCCTTATCTAAGAAGAGAATCTTATCAGCCACTTGGGCTACAAAGGACATATCATGACTAACCAAAATCATAGTTTGACCTGACTTAGCAGCATCTGCAATGGACTTCTCTACTTCACCGACCAATTCTGGGTCAAGAGCTGAAGTTGGTTCGTCTAAGAGCAAGACATCTGGTTTCATAGCAAGCGCACGCGCCAAGGCAACCCGTTGCTTCTGTCCACCTGATAAATGGCGAGGATAATGGTTTTCACGGTCAGAAAGCCCAACCTTAGCCAACTCTTCCTTGGCAATCTTAGTCGCTTCTTGGTCAGATAATTTCTTGACAACAACCAAGCCTTCTTTCACATTATCAAGTGCTGTTCGGCGTTCAAACAAATTAAATTGCTGAAAAACCATAGACAACTTACGACGAAGGGCAAGGATTTCTTCTTGAGTGATTTTAGAAAAATCAACTGAGAAATCATCAATCTGAATAGAGCCACTGTCAGGTGTTTCAAGATAATTGAGACTACGAAGAAAAGTTGATTTTCCAGCTCCTGAAGAACCAATCAAGGCTACAACTTCCCCTTTTTGAATATCCAAGTCCAGATGATCCAAGACAGTCTGTCCTGAAAAGGATTTGCTTAAATTCGAAATCTTAATCATTAACGAAGGTCTCCTTTCACATCTGTTTGCACTATATCGGGTGCAGAAATAGCCATTTTTCTCTCGATGAAACGACCGAGGCTTTCAATTCCGATATTGACTACCCAATAAACAAGGGCAACGGAGATAAAGCGTTCAAAATAGCGGTAGTCAGCTCCACCTAGAATCTGAGCTTGGGCAAAGACTTCCACAACACCCGCACTAAAGGCTAGGGAAGTTCCCTTGGTCAAGCCGATTAGGGAGTTAATCAAGGTTGGAGTCGCCACAACTGCCGCATTTGGAATAATCACCCGACGATAAACTTGTGCTCGGGTCATACCCAAACTACGTGCCGCCTCAATCTCACCAGGATTGACTGAGAGAATGGCTGCACGAATGGTTTCACTGGCATAAGCCGCTTCATTAAAAGCAAAGGCGACAATCGCAAAAGCAGCGGCTGGAATCGCATTGATATTGAGACCAGTACCCCATTGCTGATTGAGAGCTTTCAAAGCCAAAGGGATTCCGTAGTAGGTCAACATGAGTTGCACCAAAATCGGTGTCCCTTTTAAGAAACTAACGAAGAAGGCCTGCAAGGGGTATAAAATCTTGACACGATTGATCTTCACAATGGCAAAAAGAAGTGCCAAAACCAAGCCAAAAAAGGCACCACCAATTGTCAACATAATCGTTGTTGGAAGTTGTTGGACAATTCTCGGGATTCCATCAAAGACCGAACGCAGACTAAAAAGCTTGCCATCCGGAATCAATTGCATCAAGTTTTGGTACCAATCTGATGCTAAAATCGTTATAACATTCATAAAAACATACTCTCCTGATAATGATTCATTCTACCATACTTCTGCCGTCAATGAAATTATTTGCTACGGTCAGATACAGACTTTGTCTACCTACTAGTTTATCATACTTTGAAACAGGGAGGCTATATATTTTATCTATCAAAGAGATAAGTAAAAACTATTTCAATCCCAATTCTTCATAAGGTTTTCGATAACCGATTTGCTTAACAGTTCCATTTTCTACTAAAATTGGCCGTTTTAACAACATACCGTCACTTGCTAGCAACTGAGCTGCTTCTTGGTTCGACAGACTTCCTACCTTATCTTTCAGCCCTAGTTCACGGTATTTGATCCCACTGGTGTTAAAAAATTGCTTCAACTCGAAACCTGAAGTCTCTAACCAGTTTAAAATGACTTCTTGGCTGGGTGTTTCTTCGACGATATGAACGGCTTTGTAGTCCACACCTAATTGATTTAATTCTTGTTTTGCTTTTTTACAAGTTGAACATTTTGGATATTCGATAAATTCTAACATGTCTTTCTCTTTCTATTTTATATCTTTAAAATCTGCGCCTTCATGCTCCAAGAGCCAAGCTTTCTTTTCCACTCCTGCAGCATAACCTGTCAGGCGCTTGCCTGCTCCCAGCACCCGATGACAAGGTACTAGGATAGACCAAGGATTGCGTCCCACCGCTCCACCAATTGCTTGAGCAGAAGCCACTTGCAAATCTTGGGCTATTTGACCATAGGTCACTGTCTGACCATAAGGAATTTCCTGTAAATAGGACCAAACTTTCTTTTCAAAATCTGTTCCGATTGGCGCCAAGGGCAAGTTGGATAAATCCTGAGACTTTCCTTTAAAGTAATCATCTAAGCAAGCAATAACGGGGTCTAAAATGGGATGACTAACAACTGCTTCTATCGTTTCATCTCCTAGTCCCCTCTCAAAATGCTTCTGCTCCTGCATCCAAATGCCATACAGATATTGCTCGTCGGCAACCAAAGACAAGGTTCCTATTGGCGAAAAGTAGAGCTTTTTTACGTACTTCTTTTGCATTATTTCTTCAATTTTTGATAGGCCAAACGTTCGCCATCAACTGGAACCTTACCAACCTGTTTAAAACCGAGTTTTTCAAAGATATGCTGCATGGCCTTGTTTGCAACATGCGTATCTGAGCGAAAATCTAGATAGTCAAAACCTTCAATCAAGCCCTCTAAGAAGGTTTGAGCAACTCCTTGTCCCTGGACATCTGCAGCCACAGCAATACGGTGAAAAACTAGATATTCTGACTCCTCAGCTTGCCATTTTCCTTCATAAATGGCTTCATAGGCTGTCTCTGGACTCTTGGTCACAGCAGCATAGGCTAGTAGTTCTCCTTCTTCCAAGGCTACATAGGCTTGACCTGAGATAATATCATCGATAATAATGTCCGCATTTGGATAACCATTTTGCCACTGGTCACTACCAGCATCTGCTAAACATTTTTTAGCATTCTCCATCACTTGCATGATGGCATCTACTTCATTTGGAAAAGCTAAACGAATCTCCATCTTTTCTCCTCATTTCTGACTAGTTTCTCCCATCATAGCATAATTTAAGTCTTTCTACAAGCAGTTAAAGCTTGACTTTCTGTTTTTATTATTTTATAATCTAGTTATCAAAACTAGATAAAAAGGAGTTGGAAATGAAAACTACCTTTTCCTACCCAAAATGGGCAGAAATTCCAAACATTGACCTCTATCTGGACCAGGTTTTACTCTATGTCAATCAGGTCTGCGCCCCTATCTCTCCTGATAAAGACAAGGGCCTAACAGCATCTATGGTCAACAATTATGTGAAACATGGTTACCTGACAAAGCCTGACAAGAAAAAATACCAACGCCAACAGATTGCCCGTCTGATTGCTATCACAACCCTCAAGTCGGTATTCTCTATTCAAGAAATAGCCCAGACACTGAATACTCTCCAAACTCAAGCAAGTTCAGACCAACTCTACGATGCTTTTGTAAACTACATGAACCAAGGAATTGATCCAGCTAACCCCATTATCCAAAGTAGCTGCCAAACCGTTAAACTCTATCATCAAACTCTAGCCTTAATCGATCATACTCAAGAGGAGGAAATCTAATGAATACAAGCCTAAAGCTCAGCAAACAACTTAGTTTTGGAGAGGAGATTGCTAATAGCGTGACCCATGCCGTAGGTGCAGTTATCATGCTCATCTTACTGCCTATTTCATCAACCTATAGTTATGAGATACACGGATTTTTATCCTCTATCGGCGTTTCCATTTTTGTTATTAGTCTCTTTCTCATGTTCCTCTCATCCACCATTTACCACTCTATGGCCTATGGTTCGACCCATAAATATGTCTTGCGAATCATTGATCATTCGATGATTTATGTTGCTATTGCAGGCTCATACACGCCCGTCGTCTTGACCTTAATGAATAACTGGTTTGGCTATCTGATTATTGCCATTCAGTGGGGAACGACCATCTTTGGTATTCTCTATAAAATCTTTGCTAAAAAAGTCAATGAGAAATTTAGCCTTGCTCTTTACCTGATTATGGGCTGGTTGGTTCTGGCTATTATTCCTGCCATTATCAGTCAAACGACGCCAATCTTTTGGATTCTCATGGTAACTGGCGGACTCTCTTATACAGTTGGAGCTGGATTTTATGCCAAGAAAAAACCTTATTTCCACATGATTTGGCATCTCTTTATCCTAGCTGCGTCCGCACTCCAATACATCGCCATTGTTTATTACATGTAAAAAAGTTGAGAAATTCAATCTCAACTTTTTTCTTTACACATTTCGATAAAGTACTGGTGCAAGCGCACATCATCAGTCAATTCTGGATGAAAAGAAGTTACCAGCATATTTTTTTCTTGGGCTGCAACGATTTGATTATCAACTCTTGCTAGAATTTCTACATCTTCTCCAACACTGCTGATAATTGGACCACGGATAAAGGTCATTGGAATCTGACCAACTCCCTTACATTCTGCTTCCGTATAGAAACTTCCTAATTGGCGCCCATAGGCATTGCGCTCGACCACCATATCCATAGTTCCTAGATGACGCTCTTCCTGAGAAGTAATTTCCTTAGCCAGCAAAATTAAACCCGCGCAGGTTCCAAAGGCTGGTAAACCAGATAGAATGGCTTCTCGAATGGGAATCAGCATGTCCTGCTCACGTAAGAGCTTGCCCATGGTTGTAGATTCTCCTCCAGGCAAAATCAAACCCGACAAGTCACTCTGAGATTTCTGAAAATCATCTAGATTTCTGATTTCAACACTCTCGACACCTAATTGATCTAGCACTTTTGCATGTTCTGCAAAGGCCCCTTGCAAGGCCAATATTCCGATTTTCATCTATTTTCCTCGCTCAGCCATGAGGATTTGGATCTCATTTTCATTGATACCAACCATGGCTTCTCCTAAATCTTCAGAGATTTGAGCTAGGATTTGAGGATTACGGAAGTTAGTCACAGCCTTAACAATGGCACTCGCTCGTTTAACAGGATCGCCTGACTTAAAAATACCTGAACCGACAAATACACCCTCTGCCCCTAATTGCATCATAAGTGCAGCATCTGCTGGCGTTGCAACGCCTCCAGCTGCGAAGTTTACAACTGGCAATTTCCCATGTTCATGGACGTATTGAACCAATTCTACAGGGACTTGCAATTCCTTGGCAGCAACATAAAGTTCGTCCTCGCGTAGGTTTTGAATGCGGCGAATTTCCTGATTCATCATACGCATATGACGAACAGCTTGGACAATATCTCCTGTACCCGGTTCTCCTTTAGTACGAATCATGGAAGCACCTTCAGCGATACGACGCAAGGATTCCCCCAAGTCCTTAGCTCCACAGACAAAAGGTACTTGAAATTCTTTCTTGTCCACATGGAAACGGTCGTCAGCTGGCGATAGAACTTCACTCTCATCGATATAGTCAATCTCAATAGCCTCTAAAATCTGAGCTTCCACAAAATGCCCGATTCTAACCTTGGCCATCACTGGAATACTAACCGCTTCTTGGATTTCCTTAATCATCTTTGGATCACTCATGCGGGAAACGCCACCAGCTGCACGAATATCAGCTGGAATCCGTTCCAAGGCCATCACAGCTGCCGCACCAGCAGCCTCTGCAATACGGGCCTGTTCAGGGTTCTGAACGTCCATGATTACACCGCCCTTGAGCATCTGTGCCAAGTTTTTATTTAATTCATAACGATTTTCAGTCATTTCTTTATCCTCATCATTTGTATTGGTAGCTACTATTTCATTTTAAGTTAGATTAGAAGGAATCACAAGATAAAAAATGGATAATTGTATGGGTACACATTGACTAAAAAAACTATCTGACCTTAACTTAAGGCCAGATAGCTCATCAAATTTTATTTTTCAGCTGTAAGGGCAGCCATTGTGATGTAGTTGTATGGTTTGTTAAAGTGTGGCAAGAAGAAGAGGTCTGTCAATGCCAATTTATCAATTGTTACATGCTCTTGGATAGCAAGTGAGAACATGTGGATTCCCATGCTGATTGCAGAATCGTGTGAAACCATTTGTGCACCAAGAATTTCACGGCTATCTTTGTCAAAGACAATCTTGATGGCAACTTCATGGTTGTCATGCTTCATGAATTCTGGTTTTTGAAGATCGTTAAAGCCTGTTTCAGTTGCGTTGTAACCAGCAGCTTTAGCTTTTTCAAGAGTCAAACCAGTTGAAACCATGTGAAGACCGTAAATTGAGATACCATTTGAACCTTGAACACCGATTCCTTCCAATTCATGTCCACAAGCGTTGTAGGCACCAACGATACCAGTACGAACAGCATTTGAAGCAAGGGCAATATAGCTAGTGTCTTTACGAGCATTATCATAGACAGTCGCACAGTCACCAACTGCAAATACACCTGGAAGTGAAGTTTCTTGTTTCTTATCTACAAGGAAGGCACCGTTACGGAAGAGCTCAATCTTACCGTCAGCAAGAGCTGTATTTGGACGGAAACCAACTGCAAGAACAACCATATCCACATCAAATGTTTCTTTGTCTGTTACCAAGCGTTCAACTTTACCGTCACCCTCAATTGCTTTAACAGTTTGACCAAGCGCCAAGCGGATGTTGTGGTCTTCCAAGTTCTTGGCCATCATTTGTGTGAAGTCTTTGTCATAGTAACCGTTCAAGACAGTATCTACGATGTCAACAAGGACAACCTCTTTTCCAAGACGCTCAAAAGCTTCAGCAAGTTCAACACCGATGTAACCACCACCAACAACGGCGATACGGTCAAGGTGTCGGCTCTTGTCAGCCAATTTATGAATCACTTCTTCAGCATTTTGGTACAATTTCACAAATTGTACGTTTTCAAGAGTTGCTTTAAATTCGCGGTTGCCCTTAACAATTTCAACACCTTCGATTGGTGGCAAGATTGGTGTAGAACCTGTAGCGAAAATCAATTTTTCGTATGATTCTTTGTGCTCTTTTCCTTCAACTTCCGCTGTAACTACTTTGTTATCATAGTCGATTGAAAGAACTGGTGAATTCATATAAACCTTAGCACCTTTAGCTTCCAATTTTTCTTTATCAGAATAGAACAAGCCTTCAGCACCGTCAATTTGTTCCCCAATCCAAAGGGCCATTCCACATCCTAGGAAAGAGATGTTAGAGTTTTGGTCAAATACAACAATTTCGTTCTCATTTCCAAAATTATCCAACATGGTATTGATACATGCTGTACCAGCGTGGTTAGCACCGACTACAACGATTTTACTCATAGAAAAATTCCTACCTTCAATTTTAAATTTACTCTACTAGTATAACATTTACTGTTAGCGTTTACAAGTGGTTTACTATTATTTCAGGATTTTTTATCAAAAATAATTCTCCATTTATCCTGTTTTCAAGCCTCATGAATTTTATGAGCATATTTCTTGACTTTTTCCAAATTTTATTTGTGAAAAGTCTAACTTTATGGTATTCTAATAACATGAAAATAAAATGTAAGGGCTTCAATTTAGATAATTACTTGATATTACAACTTATTTTCTATAAGAGAAAGGAGTTGGTAGCTTGCCTCTAAGTTCACATTCCGAACGGCTAATGGGGACTACTATCACTATTTCATTAGTAGATGAGCGAGCCGATGGCTTGCTCCAAAAATCCTTTGATTTACTCAGAGAGCTAGAATACCGCTTCAATGCCAATAGTCAGAAATCGGAGTTGATGGAAATCAATCATCAAGCTGGAATAGCTCCAGTCAAAGTTCATCCAGACCTGTTTAAATTGATTTCACTTGGGTTAGAGCATAGCCTAGCACCCTCTAGCTATCTCAATATCAGCATTGGTCCCCTAATTCAAACCTGGCGCATCGGTTTTTCAGATGCCAAAGTCGCCCAACCTCAAGAAATTGAATCGGTTCTGCCTCTAATCAATCCTCATTTTATCGAGTTAGATTCTTCTACTTCTACTGTGTTTTTAAAACAGAAAGGAATGAAGATCGATCTTGGTTGTTTAGCCAAAGGATACAGTGCGGATAAGGTTGCCCAATTTCTGAGAGAAGAGGGAGTGACATCTGCCTTAATCAATCTGGGAGGGAATATCCTGACCATTGGAAAAAATCAGGCAAGAGGAAATCAGCCTTGGCAAATAGGGATTCAAGACCCAGCCAATCCGAGGGGAAATCACTTAATGACCATTCCTGTTGTCAATCAATCTGTCGTGACTTCAGGCATTTATGAACGTTACCTGACCGTCTATGGACAAGATTACCATCACATTTTTGACAGCCAAACAGGATACCCTGTTGAAACAGAACTCGCTAGTCTCACAATCATCTCTGATAAATCAGTTGATGGCGAAATCTGGACAACTCGACTCTTTGGAGAAAGACCAGCTTCTATCCTCTGGCAAGTCGAAAGTTTGAAGGGCATCGAAGCCATCCTCATCGATAAGGAAGGCCACCTAAGCTGTTCTTCAGGAATTCCTACTCTATAGAGACAACTGTTTCAATGGAGTTTTAAAATCGTATTATGTAAAAAGAGAAAGGAAATCTCATGTTAAAACTTATTGCTATTGTTGGAACAAATTCAAAACGTTCTACAAACCGTCAATTGCTTCAATACATGCAAAAACACTTTGCTGACAAAGCTGAAATTGAACTTGTTGAAATTAAAGACATTCCTGTCTTCAACAAACCAGCTGACAAGCAAGTACCTGCTGAAATTCTGGAAATTGCTGCTAAAATTGAAGAGGCAGATGGTGTTATTATCGGTACTCCTGAGTACGACCACTCTATCCCAGCTGTTTTGATGAGCGCTCTTGCTTGGTTGTCTTATGGTATTTACCCACTCTTGAACAAACCAATCATGATTACAGGTGCTTCTTACGGTACGCTTGGTTCATCACGTGCTCAAATGCAACTTCGCCAAATCTTGAATGCTCCAGAAATCAAAGCAAGTGTCCTTCCAGATGAATTCTTGCTTTCACATTCTCTTCAAGCCTTTAATCCAAGTGGAGATCTAGTAGATCTTGATGTTATTAAAAAACTGGATGCCACTTTTGACGACTTCCGTATCTTTGTAAAAATCACAGAAAAATTGCGCAACGCACAAGCCCTACTTCGCAAAGATGCTGAAGACTTTGACTGGGAAAATTTGTAAGATAGGAGACCAAAAAGAATGAAATTTGTTGGACTTGTAGGATCAAACTACGATCAATCATATAACCGTAAACTCTTGGAATTCATCCGTCGTCACTTCAAACTCAAATTTGAATTAGAAGTTCTCGAAATTGATGAAGTTCCAATGTTTAACCAAGACGAAAAATGGGATGAAAGTTTCCAATTACGTTATTTATATAACAAAATTACTCGTGCTGATGGTGTCATTATTGCTACTCCTGAGCACAACCACACAATCTCAGCTTCTCTAAAATCGGTTCTTGAATGGCTTTCATACGAAGTTCATCCATTTGAAAACAAACCAGTTATGATTGTGGGAGCTTCTTACTACGACCAAGGTACTTCTCGTGCCCAAGTTCACCTTCGTAAGATTCTTGACGCTCCAGGTGTCAATGCCTACACTCTTCCAGGAAATGAATTCCTTCTTGGTAAAGCCAAAGAAGCTTTTGATGTTGATGGGAATATAACAAATGAAGGAACTGTTAATTTCCTTGAAACATGTTTAGACAACTTTGTAAAATATGTGGGAGTCGTTTCAAAATTGAAAAAACCAAAACCAATCGCACCAGAAGATTTATATTGTACAAAACCAATCGCAACTACAATTCAAGGTGTTGACCCTGATGATCCTGAATGGGTAGAAAAAGCAGCTGAGCTTGTTGGAGCTGTTTCAGGAGATACTTACGTTAAATTAGACCACGGTATCTTGACAGTTAACCAAATTGATATGTTCTTGAAAGCAATGCCATTTGAGTTGACATATGCGGATGATAATAACCAATTCTTGTACTATAATAACGCCCATCAAGATCCAAATACAATGTATGGTAAACGTGTGCGCGTTCAAGCAGGTAGCCGACTAGGAACAGTACATGCTTCCCTACCACCTGAAAGAATGAAAAACGTTGAATGGGTTGTCGGTGTACTACGTAACGGAGATCAAGAATATGTCCGTACAATTGTGCCGGGAACACCTGAAGGTGTTATCAATACACATAACTACAAGGCAATGTACTATCCAGATGGTTCATATGCTGGAATCAATGAAATCATCTTCAATTTCCAACCATGGCTCGATTGGTACTTGGAAACAACTGGTCAACGTCTAGTTGGTGGAAATGCTGCAGCTCCTGCTGGAGGACATGGCGGAGCAGATGCTACATCTGGAGCTTCTGATTCAAGTGATGCTGGAGGTCACGGTGGTGGCGCAGACGCTACAGCTGGTGCAAGTTACTAATGATAGTTTTAGGAACCATTTTGGTTCCTTTTTTAGTTAAAAAAGACTAGCAGTTTGTATCTGCTAGTCTTTTGGTATTATTTTATCTATCCTTGTTAAAAGAAAGAATACTGATTATGAATTTGGGTCATCAAGACTACGGCCATGTAACCCTTTTTCACGTTGGGCTTGGCGTAGTTTTTCTGGTGTAACATCGTTCCCTTCTTCGTCTACAATTTTGATTCCCTCAATGTGATGACGAACAGTGCGACGATAACCTTCGATGTACTCCTCACGTAGTTTGGCTTGTTCTACTTTTTCTTCTGGGGTCAAGCCTTCTGTTTTTTTCTTTTTAGCAAGTTCGTTGATACGATCAATTTTTTTAGGATCCATGTTTCTCTCCTTTATGATAAGATTTAATCCGTTTAACAGATTTTATTTGGTATTGATTTGGTTAAAACGTGCAAGTTTAGCTGCTTTCTTGGTTAATTGCGACAAGATTGCCAAACGATTTTGTCGAACAGTCTGATCTTCAGCCATAACCATAGTATTCTCAAAGAAGGCATCGATGACAGGGCTAAGCGCAAAGAGATGTTTCAATTGTTGACTTGCAGTCCCTGACAAAACAAGTGATTCTACTGCTTCTGCCAAGGCTTTCTCTTCTTCATTTTCAAAGAGAGCTGAATCAACTGTAGCTACTACTTCTGCCTTCTCAGCCAAGTTAAAGGCACGAGAAAGTGATTCAACAGATGGTTTAAAGTCTTCTTCCTTGCTTGCTTCTACGAGAGCACTTGCTGCTTCCAACATATCCGCCACAACAAAGTTTGAACCTGCAAGAACGGCTTCCTTGATGTCTTTTGGAGTAGATCCCATCATCTTATCAACACGAGCCTTGATAAAGTCCATAACCTCTGCCTTATTTTCATAAGTCAAGCTGTCAAATGTTAGAGCATAAAGGCTATCAATCAGCTCGTCCATAGCAATGTGCCAACCAAAAGCATCCAAGATACGAACCACACCTTGGGTCGCACGACGAAGGGCATACGGGTCATTAGAACCTGATGGAATCAAGCCTACTGAGAAGAAACTCAAAATCGTATCCAATTTATCTGCAATGGCAAGCACTGCGCCGACCTTGCTCTCTGGAAGTTCTCCTTCGGCTGATGTAGGCATGTAGTGTTCACGAATAGCAGCTGCTACCGCTGGAGTTTCCCCAGCAAGAAGGGCATATTTTTCACCCATAATTCCTTGAAGCTCGTCAAATTCGCCAACCATACCTGTCAACAAGTCAAACTTGTAAATGGCTGCTGCACGGGCTAGGTCAATCGTTTCATCCGCTGACAAGCCTGCTTTTTCTGCCAAGAGAATAGCAATTTGACCAGTACGAATCATGTGTTCACGAAGGGAACCAATTTTCTCATGGAAGGTCACATTGTTTAATTTTTCAACAAGGTCAGAAATAACTAATTTTTGGTCTTCACGCCAGAAGAATTCTCCGTCTTCCAAACGGGCTACCAAGACTTTTTCATTTCCTTTGATAACATTTTCCAAATGCTCTGCATTTCCATTACGAACAGAAATGAAGTTTGGCAATAGTTTTCCATCTTGATCACGAACAACAAAGTAACGTTGGTGTTCCTTCATCGAAGTCACCAAGACTTCTTCCGGAACTTCAAGGTATTTGGCATCAAAACTTCCCATAAAGGCAGTTGGGTATTCAACCAAGTTCAAGACTTCATTAAGCAAATCAGCATCAATTTCGATACGTACACTGTGTTCAGCTTCGATTGCCTTAATTTGGTCAACAATCATTTGCTCGCGTTCACGTGGATCTGCGATTACATACTGCTTACGAAGGTCTTCTTCATAGCTCAATGCTGACTGAATTTTGGTTTCTTTCCCCAAGAAACGATGACCACGGCTCACACGACCTCCCTTGATATCAAGGAAATCCAAATCAAACTCTTCTTCATCTAAAAGAACGGTTAAAGTGTGAACAGGACGAATGTATTCAAAGCTATTTCCAGCCCAATGCATGCTGACAGGGAAAGTCAATGACTTCAAAACATCTACAACACCAGGAACAATGGCTTCAACTGCTTGACCAATTTCTTCCTTGGTAACATAGACATATTCTTCACCCTTAATTTCACGGAATTCGATATCTTCAACAGTCAAGCCTTTTCCACGGACAAATCCTTGAGCTGCTTTGGTGAAGTTGCCATCACTATCCAAGGCAATTTTCTTTGCTGGCCCCTTAAAATCTTCTGTCAAATCAGCCTGTTTGTCTGCAAGACCAGTTACACGAACAGCCAAACGACGTGGTGTTGAGAAGGTTTGAACGGCTTCAAAAGACAGACGGTTTTCCTTGAGGAAGGCTGCCATTTTTTCGCCTAGTTGTTTTTCACTTGGTGTGACAACATAGGCTGGTAATTCTTCAAGACCGAGTTCTACTAATAAGTTTTTTGTCATGTTTTTTCCTTTACATTTTCTTCAATCTTTTTTGATATGCACCTTAGGTACTGGGGACGTCGCTAACTAACTTTGTGAGTCTGTATGGAAATCTAATGCTAAATTGATCAAGATTTCCAACAGTCTCATCAAAGTGGATTTAGCTGACTGATTTTTGAACCTAAGGTTTCAAAAATCCCCACATAACAGTACGGCGGTGCATATCCCTCTAGCAAGTCTTCGACTTGCCTCTAACGATTTTAGAGTACAGTATTACTCACTATTCTGCGTCTTCTGCTAAGAGTTTAGCTCGTGTTTCTTCATCCAAAAGTGGGTAGCCTAGGCGTTTGCGTTCTGCGACAAAGGTTTTGGCTACGACACGAGCTAAGTTACGGATACGAGCGATATAGCCTGCACGCTCTGTTACAGATACCGCACCACGCGCATCAAGCAGGTTAAAGGTGTGTGAACATTTGAGAACGTAGTCATAGGCAGGGTGCACCAAGCCTTCTTCTAATGCACGACCAGCTTCTTTTTCAAACTTATCAAAGTTTTCCAGCAACATTTCTTGGTCCGAAATTTCAAATGAATATTTTGAGTGTTCGTACTCAGGCTGGATGAAGATTTCTCCGTATTTTACACCATCAGCCCATTCAATATCATAGACAGAATCCACTTTCTGAATATAAGAAGCCAAGCGCTCCAAACCATAGGTGACTTCCGCAGTCACAGGGCCAGTTGCCAATCCACCTACTTGTTGGAAATATGTGAACTGGGTGATTTCCATCCCATCAAGCCAAACTTCCCAACCAAGACCAGCTGAACCAGTTGATGGGTTTTCCCAGTTGTCCTCAACGAAACGAATATCGTGCTCCAAAGGATTGATTCCCAATTTTTCCAAAGACTCAAGGTACAGTTCCTGAATATTTGATGGAGATGGCTTCATGACCACTTGGAATTGGTGGTGTTGGTAGAGACGGTTAGGGTTTTCCCCATAACGACCGTCAGCAGGACGACGTGATGGCTCTACATACGCTGCATTCCATGGCTCAGGTCCGATAGCACGAAGGAAAGTGTAAGGACTCATGGTTCCCGCACCTTTTTCATTGTCATAAGCCTGCATAAGCATACAACCTTGGTCATTCCAAAATTGTTGCAAAGTCAAAATAATTTCTTGAAATGTTAATTTCTTAGACATTGAATACTCCTTAATAAAAAATGATTTCTTGCGACACGAGTCTGCCTCGTCGATTATACGAGGCAAGACGAGTTAGTACTGCGTCTAGCTCAGCACCCTAGTGCTGAGCGTGGGGCAGTCCGACTATAAGGAGGTTTCTGCCACTGACGCAGTGGAAAGTCAATTTTTTAGACATTGTTTACTCCTTTTTCTATAAATTACTTGCGACACGAGTCTGCCTCGTCGATCATACGAGGCAAGACGAGTTAGTACTGCGTCTAGCTCAGACACTCTAGTGCTGAGCGTGGGGCAGTCCGACTATAAGGAGGTTTCTGCCACTGACGCAGTGGAAAGTCAATTTTTTAGACATTGTTTACTCCTTTTTATATAAATTACTTGCGACACGAGTCTGCCTCGTCGATCATACGAGGCAAGACGAGTTAGTACTGCGTCTAGCTCAGGCACTCTAGTGCTGAGCGTGGGGCAGTCCGACTGAAGGAGGTTTCTGCCACTGACGCAGTGGAAAGTCAATTTTTTAGACATTGTTTACTCCTTTTTATATAAATTACTTGCGACACGAGTCTGCCTCGTCGATCATACGAGGCAAGACGAGTTAGTACTGCGTCTAGCTCAGACACTCTAGTGCTGAGCGTGGAGCAGCCCGACTGTAAGGAGGTCTCTGCCACTGACGCAGTAAAATGTTAATTTCTTAGACATTGTTTACTCCTTTAGTTTTTATATTTCTTTTTCAATTATTTTCTGCTGAACAAACCAATTTAACAAGGGAAGAGTTTTATCTGTATTTGCCCATAAATGATAAGAATCGAAGACCGCTTGTACACTACCTAGATTTTCTACCAACTTATCTATTGTCAAAAAACTACGCCAGTATTCGTAAAAAATACTTGCATAGTTCTTATCATAAGTCGAAGAACCAAAATCATTCAATGAATGCCAACCATACTTCTTCTGAAAAAGTTCTACGAGAGATTGATTACAAATTTTTTCCGCTTGAAATTCCTCTTCTGTCAAGAAATACTTGCGACTAATATATTCAACCATCCCCTCTTCGAACCAGATATAAGAGTCGTAACCATCAAAATCATCTAAAAAATGTTCCGACCAATGAGCTAACTCATGTCCTACAATCTGTAAGAGAAAATTTTCAGATAAAGAATGATAGTGACTTTCTATTGCTTGAGTTTGCTCAGAACACTCGTAGTCCATCAACTGATACAAATACAACTCTTTCCAAACAGCTAAATCAGGCGTCATAACCATTCTTCTATTATTTGTATAGGCTGGAACAGCGCTTTCCCTAATAATCTGTGTAGCAGCATTAAAACTTGACCAAATAACGGCTTGCGGTAAATCACAGACTGCAAGTTCATTCTTTAAAAAAGATTGATAATCTTTCAACTTTTCAGTATTTCTTACTACAAAATCACGAAATGCAGCTAGTTGACTATCGTCTTTTACAAGATAAAGGTTTTCCACGTCTCTCCTTTCTTTCACACAATAGACTGAATAAGCAAAAGAACCGCGTCCGACAATCCTAGGTTGATTTAACCTAGGGGCGTCAGAAACGCGGTTCCACCCTAATTTATTACTTCATTGTTTTTGAAAATACTGCAGAAAGCGCCAGATCTTGATTTTGTTCTACTTGGCTCCCACTATCCCAAGCTCGCTTGAAGAACGCCATAAGACTTTCTTTCCTGCTGACTATTATATCAAAAATTAGAATAATGTACAATTCTTTTTATGATTTTCTAAAAATCCACATCATCAACTCGTGGAGCACCAGATTGAACAGCAATCGTTTTTAAGGTTTCTCGTTCCTCTTTACTTAATTCAATTCCAAAGCAATCAAGATTAGCCTGAATACGAGATGCTGTAACAGATTTCGGAAGTGGTAAAAATCCTTCTGCCAAGCTCCAGGCCAAGGCTATCTGAGCAACAGACTTTCCGTGATTTGTTGCTATTTCTTGCACTTCCTTGCTATCAAAAAGTTCTCCCTGACCAAAAGGGCCCCAAGCTTCCAATAAAATTCCTTTTTCTCTACAGTAAGCTACGACTTCCTCTTGATACACACCTGGTGCCAAGCGAACTTGATTGACCGCAGGAAGGATAGTTGCAGTTTCAAGCAAGGCATCCAAATGATGGAGAAGAAAATTGCTAACGCCGATAGCACGGATTTTCCCTTCTTGATAGAGGTCTTCCATCGCTCTCCAGACCTCAGCATTTCGGATTTTCCATGCGTCATTTTCTCTGAGCGGTTTTGGGTTCGGCCAATGAATCAAATACAGATCCAAATAATCCAAACCCAGCTTCTCTAAAGACTCTTCAAAAGCCTGATGAGCTTGCTCATAGGTTTGTTGGCTATTCCACAGCTTGGTAGTTACGAACAATTCCTCTCGTGGAACTCCGCTATCTTTGATTGCTTGACCAACACTTTCTTCATTCTGATAAATCGCCGCCGTATCAATATGACGATAACCAGCCTTCAAGGCTTCTAACACTGCACGATAGGCTTCTTCTCCATCCTTAGCCTTAAAAGTTCCAAATCCCAATACTGGAATTTCTACTCCATTATTTAATTGATAGGTATTCATATGCTTCTCCTTCTATTTTCTTTATCATTTATAGCATAATTTTTTTGCTAATTAGTACTATCTTCTGTAAAAAATAAGTCTATCACATATCTGACAGACCTATTTTTTCTTGCTTATTCATCACGACTATAATACAGCTCATGAGGTTTTAGGCGAGTATTGAGCATCTCTGGTATGGTCACAAAGGTATAACCTTGATTTTTCAAATACTCAATGACCCTTGGCAAGGCATTGACTGTCGGACTGTGAATATCATGCATCAAAACGATAGAGCCGTTAGCTACTTGATGCTGAATTTCCGTCAAAATAGCTGCTTCATTTTTACTCTTCCAGTCCAGACTATCCACATCCCACATGATAAAGCTCAAATCCAAGCTATTGCGAATATCATCTGTAATGGCTCCATAAGGCGGGCGCATGAGTTTGGAACTAGAACCCAGCACTTTAGTTAGCACATCCTCAGTATCAGTAATCTGCTTTTTAGCTTCATCAAGAGAAAGTTGCGAGAGAATCGGATGGCTCCAACTATGGTTTCCAACAACATGACCTTCAGATTTTATCCTCTTCACCAAGTCCTCATTCCCAGAAACATTTTTCCCAAGCACAAAGAAAGTGGCTTTAACACCATATTTAGCTAGAGTCTCTAATGCCTGCGGGGTCGTTGCTGGATTTGGACCATCATCAAAGGTTAGAGCGACAACTTTTTGATGTTTCTTATCAAAGTAAGACTGGTACAAGGCCGCATCTTTTTCGAGTAAGTACGAAGATTGGATAACATCAAAGAAAGCAGATACTGGCAAGGCTATCTCTTCTAAATTTTCAACCGCAGGACTCGGATAAAGAATAATCTGACTATCCTTGTAATCAAAATTCCATGCAGATAAGTCTTGGTCAGAGAAGTTTTTTACAATCTGGTTACTCTGATCTTGATCCAATTTTTTATCCTCTATAAAGGAGGTGATTTCTTTTATCAGCTGTTCCTTAGCCTTACTAGCATCTGAAAACAGTTGGTCAAGTGTAAAAGGTTGCCCATCTTCTGTTAAGTGAACCTTTCCTAGACTGGTCTTTTCAGTCTCTTCAACCTTAAAATCAACTAAATCATAGATCTGTTTGGTCGCATTACGATTGACGACTCCCTTTAAACCTGACTCTTCTTGCTCTGTATAGTAGAAAACAAGATTGTCCTTACTTTCTAGCTTGTCCTTAATATCTTGATTTATCAGCTCCTTAACAGACGAAATCACTTGCTCCCCTTGGAGAGGATAATAGGCAATCACTTCGGCTTGCCCCTTACGAAAATGCTCCTTCTGATTTCCCTCACTCAATTGATCATCTTTCTCTTTTTTGAGCGATTCAATCTTTTGCTCAAAACTTTTTTGCTGATACATTTTAAAAGCAATAAATCCGCCTAATAAGCAAATAGAAATTGCTAAAATACCAATCAAAGCCAATAATACATGTCTCTTTTTCCCGTGTCTGCCACGTCCCAGTCTACTTTTATTCATATTTATATCATAACAAATTTGAGCAATAATTTCAATGATACAGTTTGGCAATCCAGAATTCCTCCAGCAAGCCAAATCATCTCACATCAACTCGATCAGCCCTATCTGTAGAGATTATGTAGTTTTCTATCTATGGAATTTCTAGTAGATTGAAGCTAGAATAGACACCGTCACTTCTAAAAACATTCTGAGAAATTGATTTATTTTTCCCAATCGATTTATCCTCAAACATCCCTATACCTCTGATATTTTCTTGATAATACTATATACCCAGACACTTGTAGTTTTACCTTCAGCTAGTAATGTTGACTTTTCTTCTTCAGATAATTTTTTCCGTAAGTAGTCAATCTGCTGAGAAGTAATGTTCTCTTTCCCCATTGCCTTGACAGATTGTATCACCATTGCAGTTAAGGTTGACATATTTGAAATATCTCCATTATTTCTATGCTTAAATTCTATTCTTTCCTTACCAACATTAAAACTAGCATATCTTCCATCTGATATATAGGTCCATTTTGCTGGTACCTGCGTAGATAAACCAAGTAAATTAAGGGCTATGTTTCCCGATGGAGCAATGGTCCAATTATATTTTCTAGCAATAGCATCAGCAACTTCATCCACAGACGCCATTGCATACTCTCCAATCAGTTCTATATATTTTGGTTTATAATAAATACCTTTCAAAATGCGAGTAACCTTTTTATCTTTTATAAGACGATTTAATGTACTACGAACAGTTTCATATCCTGCAATTTCAAAGAAATCATTTGCTATAAAAACTTGATTCGATTCAAAATTTTCTATCCTATTTACTATTTCCTACTCATAGTTCATCTATCACGCCTCCTTTGCACCGAATATGATGCTATTTTTGGCGCAAAAAGTCAAATGGGAGTTATTTTATCAAGAGGGAACAGACCTCTTACAATTTCTTATGTAACATCTCTATCCATTTTTATCCCATTTCTTATTTCAGTAATAGCTTGATTATAAAAATCATGATAGTCAGCCGTATTTATTTCTTTTATAATAACGCCATATGTACACAAGAGTATTCTCACAGTAACATCTAAATCTCCAACTTTCGAGTAAAAATACATCTTTGTAAATTCAAAATGTTTCTTCTTGTATGCGAGTAGCCACCACAAATCGATTTCAGCTAAATCGAAAGCAAATCCAAGGATATGAACATCATTGCTTACAAAACAATCAATCCATGAATGATGATAAAAATCATTTTTAGAATTCCATCTCCTTAATAACTCAGACGTATATCCTATCACTTGCGAAAGCAAATAGCCATAATGATATTGTCCTAGTATAATAGAATTTTTTCTGGTTGCTATTCCATGTATATGCCATAGTTTTTTTCGATCACCTAATTTTATATACTGATAGATTCCTAGCTCCCTCTCCTTTTTACTGATTTCACCCTCCTTCCCATATTCATATAGATTTAAGATTTTTCCAATAGATGGATTAGTACAAATTGTTTTTTCAAACTCAAAGCTGTAATTCGTCGTCAAAATATTCTCTACTTCTAAGTTTAATAAATCCTCAAGAAACTCTTTCTTCCTTTTTGAAATCGTCATCTTATCCTTCAAAAAATCAGTTAGTTCCTGTGCGACAGTTTCTTCTTTCCCCTTATAGAATACTGAAATCCTCATTGGAAAACGCAAAGACTCGCTTATCTCCGCTTCTTTTTCGCCTCTAAACTTTTCTACATTAAAGGAATCATCATCTTCTGACTCGTTTGCAAATAATCTATTGATTCCATTCCCTACTAATAAAATAGGTTTGTTTTTTCTAGTTTCATGTTTCCCCATTCCATTACCCTTTCTATCTTTTAAAGCGCTTACATAAACTCCTAAAGAAAGATGGATAGAAAGACGCTTCTCAACTTCTTTCTATCCATTACTTCCTTCAAGAGCCACACCAGCAATTTTCAGTTCCATTTCATGAACTATCTTACTTGTCTCGTGTTTCTTCTTTATCTTACTCTGCCATTGAAGACTTCTACTGATACTAGAGGAGGAAGCATTCCCATCCAAAAGACGGTGTCCTGTTCCCAGAACCATTTCCTCGCTAGAAGCTGAAATATTCCCACTACAGGTTTGCGACTAACTTTTCCTATAGTTATTATCCAGCAATGTAGTAACTTCTATGGTCGCCTGCGATATTTCACATGTCGCTTATCTTAATTGAGCAAGAATAGCTTTGAGTTTCTCAATCAACTCATCTTCTGTGTGGTCAGACTCTTTCTCATTGGCTAGGAAGGCAACTGCTTGAGCGAGAGCTTCTCGTGCTTGGTCGAGAACTTTCGCATCTACACTTGTAAGGTCGCTTTCTTGCAGAACCTTAGTCAATTCCTTGGTCAATTTCTTGAGTTCTGACTCTTTCTTGCGACGAGCGATGAGGAAGAGAAGGAGACCAAGAAGGGCGAGCAGGCTAGCAATCATGGTACCGTATGGAAGATGACCTTGCTCTTTCCTTGTTTCTTGCATTTCTTCTTCATCCTTAGTCGCTTGCTTACCTTTCAAGGATTCGAGTGCTTCTTTGACCTTAGCAGTCATCTCTTTCAAGCCTGCCTCTGTCAAGTCAGCATTTCTAAGGGCTTCTTGACCCTCTCCGAGAATAATCTTCGCAGCGTCGATGACAGATTGATCAATACCATCCAAATCTTTCAAACGAGTTTCCAGTTCTTCAACCAATCGAGCAAGTTCAGACTTGTCAACAGGACGAGTCTCACTAGGAGTCACTTTATTACCTGTATTGCCTGAATTATTTGGAGTCAAAGTAGAAACTGGAGTTTCTTGAGCTGGAGTGCTTGCTTGAGCCTGTCCAACAGTAGACGATGGAGTAGCAGGATTGCTATTACTACTATCATCAGTCGTCACACCAGGAGCTGGAGTATTACCGCTGTTATCTGGTGTCACACTGTTGCTATTGCTGTCAGCAGGGGTGGTAGTAGCGCCGTTGTTCGTGTTAGCACCGTTATCGGCATTAGTACCGCTGTTGGTGTTAGCACTGTCGTCAGGACGTGGAGTTGGATTTGGACGAGGAGCAGGCTGAGGATTGATGTTATCGATAGCTTGTTTGCCATTATTCTTCGCTTCATCTACCTTATCGTTAGTTGTCGCGTCGTCAATAGCTTTCTTAGCGACAGTTACTGCTGTATCAACATCAGTTTTCGCTTTGTCCTTCTCTTCTTTCGTCAAGTCGGTACGCTTATCAATCTCAGCTTTCTTAGTCTCAGCCGCTTTGTCGATTTCTTTCTTAGCTTCAGATTTCTTATCGCCAGTTGGGTTGATGTTATCGATAGCTGTATTGCCATTATTCTTCGCTTCATCTACCTTATCGTTAGTTGTCGCGTCGTCAATAGCTTTCTTAGCGTCTTTTGCTGCTGTTTCAACATCAGATTTCGCTTTGTCCTTCTCTTCTTTCGTCAAGTCGGTACGCTTATCAATCTCAGCTTTCTTAGCTTCAGCCGCTTTGTCGATTTCTTTCTTAGCGTCAGATTTCTTATCACCAGTTGGATTGATGTTATCGATAGCTGTATTGCCATTATTCTTCGCTTCATCTACCTTATCGTTAGTTGTCGCGTCGTCAATAGCTTTCTTAGCTTTTTCTGCTGCTGTTTCAACATCAGATTTCGCTTTGTCCTTCTCTTCTTTCGTCAAGTCGGTACGCTTATCAATCTCA
>NZ_CAMPPR010000008.1:0-4831 GCF_946901985.1 Streptococcus sp. Marseille-Q5855 | reverse complement strand
GGTACATTTTCCGTACTACCATCTTCATATGTCACTGTAAGTTCAATATCATGGAAACCATCTGTTGTAGGATAACTTGTTCCATCTTTCAGATTAACAGTCTGTTTGTGTTCAGCATTTACAGCGTTTAACAAATCATTATCTGTAACATTTTGTTTGTATGGTTTGACTAGTGTATTTGTAGTCACTGTATGCTCTGTCGGAGTGATACTTGCACTTGATGCCTGACTGGTTGTAGCGTCGCTTCCCTTGGTTGCGCTAACACTTACTGCTTGACCAGCTGTGTAGCTTGATGGTTTCAAGCGTAACGTACCGTTAGCTAATAGACTAGCATCACCGCTTGTTACCGTCCAGCCTGTCGCTCCTTTGCTGAGCTCAACTGTTTGAGTTGCCCCTTGCTTATCTGTATAAGTCAAGCGTGCTTTATCCGCAGTGTCTGGTAAGCCGATTTCAACATCACCATTTTGCCATTGTTTGGTTGTAGCTTCGCTTGGTGTTGCTTCTTTAGCTTGAACTGTGACGTTTACATCTTCTGTAGAGTCATCGTCATAAGTGACGGTCACTCCCACAGTTTGACTGGTTCCGGCTGCTACTGTTGGAAGAGCTGCTTTAGCTACCGCAGTTTTCTTATGCTCTGCTGTTACGGCATTGCTAATAGAATCTGCTGTTGGCTTGCTATCTGCTTCTACCGTAATGGTGCTAACAGTTGGCTGCGTATGACTTGGAACAGTTATAGTCGCTTCGCGTGCCGCGCTGACATCTGTGCCAGTTCCGGCTGTTGCTTGAGCTGTGATAGACTTACCACTGCTTGCTGTTCCTTGTTTAACAGTTGCCTTGCCATCTTTAACTGTGATTGGGCTATCCGCTGGTGCACTCCAGTTGCCATCTGCTCCCTTGGTAAGTTCTACTGTCTTCGTAACCGTATCACTTTCTGGGTAGTTGATCACGACTTTATCCGCATCAGCTGGTAATGGAATCACAACATCCCCATTTTGTTTACTTTCTGGAGTAAAGGTTGATGGTTGAGCTGTCTTCACTTTACCAGTGGATGGCTTACTTTCCATGTCTTGTGCTTTGGCTTGTACCGTTACCTCAGTTCCGGCTGTAGCTGTCTTGGCTTTCAAGACTGGTTTGCCATCTGTGCCTACTTCAAATCCTTCTGGAACTTGCCAACCTTGGTCAGTCTTAGTAAGGGTCACTTTCGTTGACGCTTGACTGCCTGCTGGCGTGTAGGTTACTTCAAGACTTGTCGCGTCACTTGGAGCTTCTATTTGGACGCCACTATCAATTTGCGGAGTCACAACTGGACTGTTCAGTAAGCCCACTGCCTTGTGGTCAGCTGCTTCTGATGGATCTGATAAAGCTGATTTTTGAGTAGCTTTTACGATGCTACCTGCCTGAGCTGTATTGGCCTGCATCACAATCTTGTTACCAGTTGTCACGACTGTTCCGATAGCGACATTATCTGTCTTCGTCCAATCCCCATTAGTTGCCTTATCAAAGGTTAACTTACGAGTATTGCCAGCCGCATCCACATAGTCTACTTCTGCATGAGTTGCCTTGTCATCCAATTCAACTTCAATGCCGTAGTCTGCGTTTTGACTAATCGTTGGTTTACCCAAGCGTGGCGCTTTGGCATCTGCACTATCACTTGACTGACTTGTAAAGTCTTTACCGTCAATTGTCGTGATACCTTTGGCTGTGACACCTGTGCCATCTTTCACCTTGTCCGCTGGCACCGTAATCTGGCTGCCGTCTGGGTTAATCGTGATACCACTGTCTGCTGGCGCTGTCCAGCTTCCATCTTGGTTCTTCGTAACCTCTACGGTTGTTGGAGCGTCTTGTCCTTCTGGAGTGTATGTCACTTCAACTTTCGTTGTTTCCTCTGGAATTGTCACACCAACTGTTCCGTCTGTATTTGGAGTCACAACTGGTTTGTCTGGGACAACTGTAATCGTCACCGGTGTTTCTACTTCCTTACCTCGAAGCTCAGCCGGTACGTCATCGCCCTTACCATAAGTGGTCACAACTGTCTTCGTCACTTCTCCTACATGGTCGGTACTTGGTTTATCTCCATCCTTCCATGCATGAGTCGTACCATTAGGGAAGCCTTCTGTGTTTGGTGCTGGTTTCACATAGTCAGAAGCGGCTTCTGAAAGCGTGCTACCTTTATGCGCATCAATACCTGGAGTTGGGTTCTCTGCCACTGCGTACACTGTTGGTGTCACGTATTGAGTCGTAACGTCTGATACCGCTACACCATCACTTGGGTAAGTGACTTGGATACGTGGAAGAGTTTTGCCGACTTCTACCTTAGCTGGTTGGTTTTCCCAACTCAAACCATTGTTGCCGTCTGCTGTTACATACTTGCTCAAGTCATCATTTGTAATATCTTGACCATTTGTTCTTATGACAGCTTTGGCGCTTGGTTGCGCTAAAGTAGTGAAGGTGAAGTTGACCTCTTGCTCATTCGTTTGACCTGCTAGGCGCACTAGAAGGGTTTCTGTTCGTGTGCCTGCCTCTGCCGTTTTTCTAGTCGCATCTTGGTTCTTCCAGCGGCCTGTTGCGCCTGTGAAGTCCGTAGTTGCGTCTGAACGACGGAGTAACTTAGCTAGAGTGGCTTCGTTCAAGTTATCCAACTCAGTAAGAGTGCCTGTTCCCTTCATGGTTTGGATGCTGCCTTTAGCACTTAGAGTGATGAAGGTTGAGGCTTTGGCAGTACTTGCATCTGATTCAACGCGTTCAGTTGCTTCGGTTGGTTTGTAAACCGCTTTGGCTGTGATGTTGGTTGATGTTGGGATGTCCTGGGTCATCGTTAGATCAACTGTCGTTAGATCACTGTAACGAGTCGTACCAGCTTTCGGTACATCTACAGAACCAATTTTCGTATCGCCATTGTAGAGCTCAACAGTGGTTCCTGGTGTCGCATTCTCAATATGGATGGTTTTTCTTGTACCGGCGCTTCCTGTCAAGTCAGTCGTAATGCTTGGAGTCGCTGGTTTGGTCACAAAGGTGATTTCCTCTGTTTCTTCTGCCAGATTTTCATCTTTCGTATTACCACCGTCTACTTGTGGGTAGTAAACTTTAACCTTGTTGGTCTTCTTACCAAGCCAGTCATCGTTGACTTTACCCCAAGTGCCTGAACCATAGGCCTTATTAGCTGTCTCATCTGTTTGCCATGTGTACTCTGTGCCTTGTGGAAGGTCTGGTCCATTTTCTGATTTCTTCACATAAGCGCTAGCTTCTGTTGAGGCAAAGGTTGAACCAATCGTACGCACGACTTCTGTTTCCTTGGCTACTGCATGATAAGTTGGAAGGGCTACTTCTAGCGTTTGAACCGTCTTACCTGCCGCATTGTCTGCTGGGTATTCTACCTCGATACGTCCCACATTGCTTGCGGACGCTGTTGCGATACCTGGTGCAGTGCCACCTTGCCAACGAACTGTTACGCCTGCTGGTTTAGCCACTGTTTGGTTGCCATCTTTGAAGACGACATATGTCTCTGCGTCAGCTCCATGTGACAAGGTACCTTGTTTATTGTTATAGCCGTTCGGACTAGCTAGAGCTACCGTTGGATAAACATGCACTGGAATCGTCACTTCTGTGCTTCCTGAGCCTGGAATAGTAACAGTCGCTTTGTAAGTCGCATCACCCACACGGCTGTAGTCTGGAGTTTCCTTCCATTCTACTGTTGAGCCTGCTGGAAGAGCTGTATCATCCTTATATTGAAGTCGATCTGTCAATGCGTCTGTTGGGGTTGCTCCCTTAATCAAGTGGTAGTCTTTGGCTTTTAGACCTTCTGTTACCTTCAAGCTTGTGCCGTAGTCTGATGCTGTTCGTTCAGCTGCTACGGTTGGTTTGTAGATACTACGGACCGCGATCGGCATATCCTTCGTCAAGCTCTTACCTGGTGCTAGGTTAATCGCTACTCCATCTTTGAGCGTAAAGTCACCATCTTTTGGCACATCTGTGCGTCCCAATTCGATTGGGTTAGTTGGATCGGTCATGTCATAGAGGGCTACCGTGGTACCACTATTCACGCCATTCACTGTAACGCTGCCCGCATCTTTCTTACCGACTGCACTTACAAGACTTGGAGTGCTTGGTTTGACAGTATATGGAATCTGAATGGTTTCTTCACTCGTATCACCATAAACAAGCTTAGCTGAGATTTGGTGTTTACCTAAATCTGTAGGGACTGTGCCTACTGCTTCCACGTGATCTTTGCCTGTCGCTGTTACAGCACCTGTGAGGTCTGTTGCCTCTACGGCTTCACCTTTCACCTTGGTGATTGAAGCGATGTCCACAGTATGTGCTGTCGGAGTGATACTTGCACTTGATGCCTGACTGGTTGTAGCGTCGCTTCCCTTGGTTGCGCTGACACTTACTGCTTGACCAGCTGTGTAGCTTGATGGTTTCAAGCGTAACGTACCGTTAGCTAATAGACTCGCATCACCGCTTGTTACCGTCCAGCCTGTCGCTCCTTTGCTGAGCTCAACTGTTTGACTTGCCCCTTGCTTATCTGTATAAGTCAAGCGTGCTTTATCCGCAGTGTCTGGTAAGCCGATTTCAACATCACCATTTTGCCATTGTTTGGTTGTGGCTGCTGTCGGTGTTGCTTCTTTAGCTTGGACTGTAACTTCTACATCTTCTGTAGAGTCATCGTCATAAGTGACGGTCACTCCCACAGTTTGACTGGTTCCTGCTGCTACTGTTGGAAGAGCTGCTTTAGCTACCGCAGTTTTCTTATGCTCTGCTGTTACGGCATTGCTAATAGAATCTGCTGTTGGCTTGCTATCTGCTTCTACCGTAATGGTGCTAACAGTTGGCT
>NZ_CAMPPR010000007.1:0-129075 GCF_946901985.1 Streptococcus sp. Marseille-Q5855 | reverse complement strand
CTTTGAGCGTAAAGTCACCATCTTTTGGCACATCTGTGCGTCCCAATTCGATTGGGTTAGTTGGATCGGTCATGTCATAGAGGGCTACCGTGGTACCACTATTCACGCCATTCACTGTAACGCTGCCTGCATCTTTCTTACCGACTGCTGTTACTAGACTTGGGGTGCTTGGTTTGACAACAACTTTAACCGGAACCTCTTGGCTAACTCTGTCGGTTCTATCTTTTTCAAAGACATTTGCAATGTAAGTACGGGTACCAATACTTGTCACATCCGGCGTCGTTTTCCACGCAGCGTCAAAATCACTTGGGAACGTCTGTTCAGTACCTCTTTCGGTATAAGAAATTCCAACTTTCGGATTTGACTTCAACTGTTCAAGTTCTGCACTACCTCTCACACCCGTAATTGTCTTCCCTGCAAAGTTACGGTCTTTCGCTACATATACAGACGCTGCATCACTCGTCGCATCAAAGACAGTTTGAGTTACCCTTACCGGTACAGTTGAAGAACCTGGTAGAGTTGATTGGTCTGTTTGGCGGAGGTAACGTCCTGATGGAAGAGTATAAGTCCATTTACCATTAACAGGTGTAACATCTACATGTCCTTCTGTTCCTCGTCCATCTTGGAAATGAATCGTAACTTTTGTCGCGTTTTGAAGCGCTGTACCAGAAATCGTGCGATCCGCATCCGATACTTTATCATCATGAGTCAACGTCACTGTCGGAACTTCTGGTTTGGCTACAACCGCATGTGAAATATCAATAGTAGAACGATCTGGGAAGTTAATCACAGCTACTTTTTCCTTATCATCCGTAGTACCCTTAGTATAAGTCACTCCAGTAGGTAGTTTGCTATTACTTGCATTAACTTCTTGAAGTTTAGCTGCAAAGCGGTCTTTCGCTGCATCTGTAAAGTTACCATTAACGATATCACTAGCACCATAAGTCACTTTTTCAGCATCAGTTGGATATTTCACTTGATTTCTATAGAAATCAGCATACGTTTTAACAGTTTCCTGATTACTATTAGCTGAAGATAATGCATAAGCTGTATCTATTTGTTCAGTTCTATTGTCTGTTTTTACTGTTTTCTTGTATGTTCCAGCGACAAGGACAGTAGCGTTTAATTGCTCTCCTAATGTTAATTCTTTCTTATAGTCAGTTGCCGCGAATGTTACTGTTGCCTCTCCTGCTGTAACTTCTTTTTCTGCTACAACAGTGCCTTGAGCATCTTTAAGCTGAACTTTTACAGTTGCTCCTTTTGCTAATTGCGAAGCTTCTGGTAAGTTTGATACTGTAACAGCTGGTTTAGTACCTGCTTGACCTTGAAGTGTTGGTGCTTTTGGATTTACTGCTAACGTTACTTTAATATTTTGATCATTGTAATTATTCGTATTATCTCCGCGATCATTCCTCACAGTATTACCATACCAAACATTAACGTTTTCTTCTCGTACTCCGATAGTTGTCTGTGCTTTATCTGTTGGATTAGGAGAACTATACCCATTTCCCCATCCAATAGCAGTACCACCTGGATTAGCTAAAGTACTACTTGGTTCAACATAGTCTCCAGCATTTGTTTTTGCAAATGCTGTTCCTACAGTTGTCTCTGCAGAATAATTTTTACCAGTTTCTAATTTCGCTTTATTACCATAAGTTTTGAAGGTAACTGTTTTCTTAACAGTTCCTGCACCATTTGGATAAGTTACTTTAATCGTTTTAGTCGTTACTCCTGCAGCTGTACTTGTTTCTGCTGGTGTTCCGCCTTCAAATTCGACCATTGTTCCTGCGGGTTTTGTCCCATTTTCAAAGGCTATATAGTAATCTGGAGTTACAGGGTTAAATCTACCTCCACCTGAAACTAATCTTGACGTCAATGGTTGCCCAACAATCTCATCGTACTCTGTTACTTCTTTATTATTAACCTTACGATAAGTTACTCCTGGATATACCGTCACCGGAACATCGACTTCTGCCGAAGTATAACCTTGCGCACTAACCGTTACAGTTTTAGTCGAATTTCCTACTGTCGTTGTTGTTGGTTGACCATCCTTCCAAGCAACACTTGGACTTGTTACCCCTGTAGGAACTTCCACAAAATTACTTGCCGTGTCTACATTTGGAATATTTCCGTCTTTAATCGCATAAATCGGTTTAGGCTTCACAGCAATTACAGAGATTATTTTCTCAGCTTTATTACCGTTCTTATCTAGGACTCTTACTGTAATATCATGTTTAGTGACTGAACTTAGTGTTCCTGTGATTGTTTTTTTAGCTGAATCGTAAGTTAGACCATTTGGCAAGTTTGTGACTTTGATATTTCCTTCGTCTACACCTACTCCATTTCCATCTGATAGAGTCAGAGGAATGTTAAGTTGTTTTCCAACTCCTATAAGCGTAGAATTAGCATCAATAACTGGCTTGGTTTGATCCCCATTAGCTGCCCGACCTCTAGCTTCATCACCTTCAATAGTTTGAGCAATATCCTTAGCTTTCACATCTGTTTGGTCTTTAACCACTTCGTCTCTCAGTGTGATTGCACCAGTAGTTGCATCAATACTAATGCCGTCTTTTTGACCCCTTGTAATCGTCCATTGGTTATCAGCACCTTTAGTAGCGATTACTTCCGTCTCAGTTTGAGGGGTTGTTGTTACAGTACCGTCTTCTTGAAGCTGATGGTTATCTGCTGGAGTATAAGTTACTTTTAGTGAATTAACATTTGGTTCATTCACTGGAGTTACTGTAACATCTCCGTTGTTATCAGACGTTATCTCTGGTTGAGTTGGTCGGCGTTTAGCTAACTTATCACTTGGCACATCCAAGCTTGAACCATCTGGGAATCTAACTGTTACAACCTTGTTTTTATCATCAGTAGCGCCTGCTGTAAATGTCACGCCTTGCCCATTGATTGTTGGTAAATTAGTATTATTTTTGTTTACCTCTGCTAATTTATCAGCAAAAGCTTTCTTAGCGTCCGGCGTGAAGTTACTATTTGATAATTGAGCATTTCCGTATACTACTTTTTGTTCATCTGATGGATAAACAATCGATCCACCTTTAGACTCTGCTAATGAAGAAACCGTTAAGGTATGGGTTTTAGTTGCTGTTGCACCTGCCGCATCTCGTACGGTGTAGGTTACTGTGTAATCTCCCTTTTTGAGATAGTCATTCGTTGCTAAGGTAACTGCTTGTCCATCTTTTTGAATGGCGACACTTACATTCTCACGCGCTGGACTTCCTACGGTCTTGTTGGCATCATCTTCTGCGTCCGTTACTGTGACAAGAGATTTCAATCCTGCCAGCGTCAAGCTACCATCTGCTGTGTAATCGTGCGTATTTGGCTCGTTTACAGCAATGCTTGGACCTGTATTGGTTGCAGTTGCTCGTGCAAAATCTCCAGCTGGACTGACATTTGGATTATCATAATGCACCCGTGCAATGACACTGTTTGACCCTGAAGGAATGGTAAATGGAATATCTGCCTTCGTATTGGCATCTTTAATGTGTAGTTTCAGTAGTTTTTCTGATGGATTACTGCTTTGTTCCTCTGTTAAGTCAGTTGTGCTTCTTCCAGTAGCTGTGAAACTTCCACCACTTGTTGCACGTTCTTCTACTACCTGCCATCCTCCAGCAGCAGTCTTACTAACTCCATACTGATACTTACTTCCATCTTTACTTGCAATAACAACATAGAATCGACTAGCATCATGCGGTACACGAACAACAATATCACGTCCTGCTTGAACTGGAGTTTCTGCAAATTCGGCTTTTCCTAAGCTAACGGTAACATTTTTTGTCGCAGAAGTCATGCCACCGATTTCTTGCTTGAATGAAACAGGGTTGGCTACCTTAGTTGTCGCATTTTGTTGTTCATTTTGCGAGAGCAGTTCCCCAGTTTTCAAGTCATAGTTCCAATTACCATCCGTTCCAACTGTTGTTGAAACTTCCTTGTTATTTTGTAAGGTAATCTTAATCGTTGCACCCGGAATACCTGTACCGGATAGGCTACGGGTCGTTGAACTCAAGTTTTGTCCGTATCCTGATTCTGGTGTTACTGTTGGCATTGCTGGTACAGCAATATCGGATCCAGTCACAAGCTTTTCAGAACCATCTTCAAAAGTCAGTTTGACAACATTGCCTAATCCAGGATCTGTCACTTTCTCTACTCGAGTATTGGCTGGTAAGTTTGGATTTTGTTGTTTGATTTTGGCAACAAACCGATCTTTTGCTTGATCTGTAAAGCTATTGTTTGAAATATCCGCTGATGTGAACTCTTCTTTTTGAGTAAGGGTAATGCTTGTGGCGTCTTTGATAGACTGAACATGAATGGTACGTGTCAGATTGTCCGCAGCCTTTCCAGCAGCGTCACTGGTGCTATACACCAGATTGTAGTCACCTTCTTTGAGATAATCACCATCAGCTAATGTAACGGCTTGATCACCTTTGGTAATCGCTACTGTTACTTTTTGTTTTGCATTTTGACCAACTGTTTTAGCAGCATCGTCCTCTGCATCTGTGACATTCACAAGATCAAGCAGTTTTGCTTTTGTTAATTTCTCATTGGCAACGTAAGTGTCTTTAATAGTAGCTTTAGCAGTGATGCTTGGTTTTTCATTTGTTACGTTGGCGTAAATCCAGTCCCCACGGTCAGTACCTTCCCCTACAGTAATTTGAGAAGTACCAGAAGTAGCAGTTCCTGAAGCATTCGCTTTATGCATCCGTAGACGAATCTTTCGATCTCCCTCTACCAGACGGAAAGGAATAGCACTTTCAGTAGTCGGATTTTTAACGCTAATTTTAAGCTTAGTGATGGATGGATTGTCTTGAGTCACTGTCTCTATACTCAATTTATCTGCAAAACGTCCATCAAGCTTCCAAGCACCATTATCCTTCTTAACGGTTACTTCTTCATTATAACTACCGCCAAATTGAATATAGCTCAATCCAACGTCTTTCGGTAAAGAGAAGGTAATGTCACGACCTGCAGCAACAGGATTGTCCAAGGTAGGGAATCCAATCAAAACATCTTTGCTGGCACTACCAGATTCTACACCATTGACAACCTGTTTCACACGCACAGCTTGATTACTATAACCGCTCGTGTTGTCTGCCAGTTTGTTTTGAGTCAAGGTTTCGTTAGCTGCAAGTGTGTAGCTCCAGCTACCATCAGATGCAACAGTTGTTATTTTATCTGACGACCCATCTTGAAGGGTAATCTTAATAGTTGCACCTACCAAACCTCTACCTGTAATGGTTCGACTGGTTGAGTCTAGCGCATTTGCATAAGCGCCACTGCCATTAACTGTCGGTACAGCAGGCTTAGCCTGAGCTTGTCCTACCAAACTAATGGTGTTTGGACTTTCAGCCTTAGCAGAAACTCTTGTCCCTGCTTTAGCGATTCCTGCTGTCAAGGTCACCGTATTGCCTGACACACTAAATCCTGTTTGGTTTTGCCACTGACCTGCATTATTTTTAGTCAATGTGACAGTTGTAGCTGCAGTTTGGTTGCTTGGTGTATAGGTAACGGTCAACTTATTGGCATCTGAGGCTGGTGTAATGGTAACACTGGTATCCTCTCTTGCATTGAGGTTCGGTATTGTCATACGACCATAAGCAGTCAGAGTTGCTGGGTCAGTAAAGTCTGAGTAGGCTGTTTGTTGCTTGATAGAGACAGAGGTTCCTGCAGTAGCAGTTCCACCCGTCATGTGAATTTCAGCTGTTCCATTAGCGTTATTACGGATGGCAACTGTTGAATCTGCAGTTGCTCCGACCTTGCTCCAAGTACCGTCCCTTCCTTTTTCAAAGGTAATCTCTTTGCTTTGATTTCCTGTAGTGGTGTAGCTGAAAATCGCTTTATTGGCACCATCTTGACCAATTGTCGCTGTAACCGCCAAATCACCTTCCTTATCTTGACGAATCTCTGGTTTTTGCGGTTTACGACCTCTACTGTTCACTGGATCACTATCGTCTGAGTTGAGTGTGTAGTTATTATCTCGATTTGTTTGGTAGTCGTGACTAGTATTTGTCAATGCTACAGTGGCTGTGATTGACCCTTTTGGTAGGACTCCAGGAACTGTAACGGTTGCTGTTGATCCATTTACAGTTGTTCGAGTATCTGCTATCACCTGTCCATCTGCCTTTAGGGTTACATTGACTGTGCCAGCATTGGCTGGGACATTGGTGACTGTGACAGTTTGGTTTCTGAGACCTGCTTTTTCTCCCAAGTCATTTGTCACTTGAGGTTTATCCGGTCTCACTTGGACAAGAAGACCAAAGTTTTGCGTTTGACCATTGTCATAGGTTACCTTGATTTCTTTATTGACACTACCTGGTTTGGTTGTCGATGGTGCCTCTGCGTTTGTCCTAGACGTTGCTACAAACTCGGCAGTTTGAATCTTGCCATTTGTATAGCTATCCTTGCTGAGGTAGTTTCTTGCATCAGCATCGGGATTAGTTCCTGTCCCTGTTGTTAGTTTGCCATTGTAGTTAGCTTCCCATGTGTTCTTGGTTAAGCTTGAATCAACGATACCATAGGTGACAGCAATGTCACGGGTAATAGCATTTCCATCTTTGTCCACTCCTGGGTAGGTCACAGTCGCTGTTGCTGTATGAGTTTGACCAGCAGCCGCATTTTTATTTGGATCTGAGCCAACTTTCCACGCGATGGTCTTACCATCGGTGTTGTTATAGAAGTCTGATGCTACTGCCGCAGTCGTAGTGTTTGGTTTGACAAAATCTTTCCCTTTGACCGTATACATGCTGTTCTTAGGGGTTACAGGTGCGACTACATCATAGGTCAGATTTATTTTCTTAGCAGCTCCTCCAGGGTTAGCAGCTAGAACTTCTATGGTTTTTCCAGTTCCTACGGACAAGTCAGGGTTGCTTGGCGCTGTCTGATTTAAAGAATTTGCCCATAGGAAGGTTCTATCAGTTCCGATAGCAGAGCCATCTCCATAGGTGAAGTAGCTCTTAGGGTCTCCCCATGTAGGTGTTTCCCCTTGGATAAAGGTTAAGCGTCCAGGTTTTTGGACATAGTCTGTTCGAGGAGCAGTAGCTTGAACGCTATTGTCACTTCTCCGAAGGACTAGGTTTTCAAAAACCTGATTTGTCTTAGAGTTTACTAACGCAAGCGTTACCCTTAATGGATCCGTTCCAATTTTATCTTTCTTATAGCTATCGGCTGTAAAGGTTGCAGTTCCATCAGGATTCAAGCCAGTTTCCGCTACAACATCATAACCTTTTGTAATCGGTTGAGGTCCATCGTAGTCATCACTTCCACCTTTTACTAACAAGGCTTTCCAGACCAATGTTTGATCTCCAACTGTGTAGGTTCCGTTGAGATTGTTTCCAAAACTCTTGGTTCGAATCGTCGGTTTTTCATTTGCTTTATCTACCAAGCCAGGGTTTTGGTTATCGGCTAAGTTCTGTTTGTTTGGTGGAATAATCAGACTTGTAGTTAGTTCCTTTTTAGTTCCATCAGCTAGCGTAGCTCTAATTTTTAGATTCGTAATACCAGCTTTACTATTATCTGTAATACCGTTATTGATACCGTCGGATACCCACGCTCTAACTGTTGCTTTTTGAGAGTTTAGCCCATCTACTCTCCAGAAGTTTGTTGCGAAGCGTCCAGGCTGTCCATAGCCACCACCACTATCTACCTCAAGTTTGGTGATATTGGTTGCACCTTTCACCAAGAAACGAATACTTTTAGATCCTATATGCTGGTTTTGAGGATAACCGATATATTGTTTGTTACCTGACGCAAAATCAAGTTGATCACCATCTTTAGTATTGGCAGGTCCGATTTTAGCTGGAAGTGTTTTCCTTACATTTGACTCATCAGACTCAACCGTATCATGGTGAGTAGGTTGTCCGTGTTTATCTTTTACACGAAAATCAGCCCATTTCCCTTCAACAACAGTCTTAACAACGTACTCCCCTAGTTTTAGGTCTGGCACATTAAAGGTAGCACGACCGTTATCATCAGCTTTTTCACTTGCTACCTTTGTCAAGGTGCCGTTAGGCTCTTTTTTGTACAGCACTAAGTCAAATCCTTTTGTACCTCCGCTAGCAGTAATCCTAGCTGCCCCCTCGTCTTGGCGACTTAAGTCTGTATCCAAGATTGGCGTTTTCGGCTTGGTCACAAAGTGGAAAACGTCAGAGTCACTAGAACCATCGGTAAAGGTTCTGACATACTTATAGCTATGAACACCCGGAGTCAAAATAGCATCTCGCGTAAGCGCATCCTTACTTATTTCCTTATTTTCACCAAGTTTGTACAAGTGCCATTGTTGACCATTTTGGGTAGCTTTAGCCTTCCCTTCTATCTCTTTTTCTAACTTAACGCCATATTCGTTAAAATAATCTCCATACGAAGTAATGTCAAAATATTTGTACTCTGTAATCGGTTGTCCGCTTCTTATTTCTGCAGATATTACCCCGTCAATTCGTGAGTTATAGGGTTGGTCAGACTCATCATATCTATTTTTATAGGTGATACCATCTTTAGTCTGTTGATAATTATTGTAGTTTCCTCGGTAAAACTTGGAGTTTACTGTATTTTGATTAACAGGGTAATAGCTGTTCCCAGCAAGATCAAACTTAAACTTGTCCGTAGAATCTACTTCACCTGGTGTGCGAGCATACCATTGTTGGGTTAATAGTCTACGTGGGTTCCCTCCACTGTTTACATACACCCCTTTAATACCAGATAGGTAGCTTAGAGAAGTAATTCTGTTGCTACCTTCCGTTCTAAAAGTAATTCGATAAGCAGCATTTGGATCTGAAGAATAAACACCGTCTTCTATAACCCCTAACTGAGCATAGTAGACTGTCTGCGTATCTTTCTCAATTTGGTCAAATTTCTTATTCCCAAGAGTTACTTCATCTGAGGATTCATTACCCCTCATAAAGAAATCACCTTGTTTAGCTAAGCCAGAAAGGGTTGATACATCATAGTTATAAACATTGTTTCCAAAAAACTTAGTTGGCGCTGGAGCAGTTGTTCTATCTGGTGTCCCTTTACTTACCCTAGTCAGACCTGCAGCTTTTAAGCTGGCAGTTATTTCATCATCATTCCCGTTTCCAGGAGATGAAAACGAACGAGTTTCAGTAGACGTCACCCTAGTAATGGTAAAGCTATTTCTAACCAAACTTTGCCCTTTAGGAAGAGTAAAGAAGAAACTCATGTTTTGAAGGTTTTCACGGCTTGGATTGACTGTAATTTCCCAATCAATTCCATTTTTAACACCCTCAGCTGTATTCGCCGTTACTTTTTTGACCGTTTCCTTCAAATACTTCACAATATCTGATACAGGATCATCTTTACCTGCAGAAGTTTGTCTCTTAACATTATAGTAAACATAAGTGTACTTATCGTATGGAGATGTTGAGTCATCACCTTTATCAAAGTAACTCGTATACTTATCAATAAAGTAACTTCCTGGCCCTACACGACCTTCCCCTGCACGTTCCTCAATTGAACGAGCCGCACGTGTTCGTGGAGCACCTGCTGACACATTGCGGAAACCCGACCATCCTGTAGTGTTGGTGCGCGGTTGGATGGTTACATTGTTTTCGCTTGGAGTTGCAGACTCGGCTGGATTTACAGGTCCTGTTACTTCTCCTGCATTCACATCATTTTCACGAAGTACCCCTTCGATCAGTCCACGAGATTTTTTCAGATCTGCTAAAGCAGCACTAAAGTCTTCTTGACTGATGGTGTTGCCTTTAGAGAAGGCTTCATTGAACTTATCAGCAGCTGCCTTGGCTGCTTGGATTTTATCTGCTGATGCTCCGTTAGCTCGGAGTTGCTCAGTGATGAACTCTAATTCATCTTTTAGTCCATAAACACCATTTTTACCTTCTGTGTTGGTGTAGGTTGGGAGCGTCTGTGGAGTCGTTTGAGAGTTTGTCCCAGCAGTAGTTGCGTTCCCTCCAGCAGATGGATTGACTGAGTTTGCAGCTGGTGCTGCCGCGCTCAAGCCTCCTCTTCTACGACGGTTCCCTCCGGTTGGTTGCTCAGTTACAGCTCCGTCTGGAGTGGCGAGTCCGGTAGAGGTCAGACCTGTAGATGTGAGGTCTGTAGATGCTAGACCTGCTTTTTCCAAGATTGTTGGATTTTCTAGGGCAGGTGTCAAGGCTTGGTTGACACGGCTGATTAGGGCTTCCATAGCTCTTGTTTGCTCGTCAACTTGCGCTTGTGTCGCTTTAGGGTCGCTCAAAACTGCATTAGCTGCTGCTAGACCCGCTTCCACTTCAGCATGGAGTTCCTGCATTGAGCTAAGCGTTAGTTTTGCCAACAAAGCTTGCAGATTCCCTTGAGTCGATTTGGCTGCTGTCGTATCAGCGACAGTCGGCTGTTCTTGCTCTTTTACTTCTCCTGCTTGAGAAGGTTCTTGGTTAGCTGGATTTGTCTCTGACTGAGCAGAGTTAGACTCAGCTCCTGCTTGCCCTTGATTGGCTTCCTCAGCTGGCACCTCTTGTGCTTTTAGCTGGTCGGCTGATCTGAGTTCAGCTGACTGGTCAGTCAGAGCTTTCTTGGAGTCTCCCTCATCCGAGGTCCCTGAATCCCCATCTGCATTGCCATCAGAACCTGTCGTAACGACATCACTTGTCGTAGCTGGAGTAATTGTCTCACTCGCCGCCACAGCCCCATTCGCAAAAAACATCAAGGCTGCAACAGCAACGCTGGCAGCACCAAAATGATATTTACGAATGGAGTAACGGAAAATCTTTTCCCCGTTATCATCACGATATGATTTTTTCATGATTGAATTACCTCTCATTTTTCCTTTCTGGAGGTACTAAAAAATACCCCCCCTTAAATATTTTAGGTATTTAAGAAAGGATATGTTTCTTTTTATTCCGACACTTGTCAAAAGACAAATTTCGAGACAGTATTATTATATCCTATTTTTACAAATTTGAACAGCAAAATGCAAACTTTTTTAGCCATATTATCACTTAGGTAACTTCTCAAAGTAACTTCCACTTACCTAACCGAAGTGGAAATTAGTCTAAAACGGATTTTTATGGTGGAATTAAGTGTGAGACGTTTGAGTTAGAAATGAGGTCTACTATGACAAAACATAAACACCTTACCCTTTCAGACCGTAATGATATCCAATTAGGTTTAGAGCGCAGTGAAACCTTCAAAGCGATCGGGCAACTTATTCTAAAAGACCCGACTACTGTTTCCAAAGAAGTCAAACGAAACAGACAAGTCCGAGAGTCTACAGGCCATAACCTTCCTTGCCCTCTACTCGACAAGGCTCCCTTTGTCTGTAACGGCTGTCCTAAAAGAAGACAAAATTGTGGATTTAAAAAAATCTTCTACCTCGCTAAACAAGCTCAAAAACAATACGAACAAACTCTTGTAGAAGCTCGTGAAGGAACTCCCCTCAATTCTAAGACCTTCTGGGACATGGACAAAGTCATTTCTGATGGTGTTAAAAAGGGACAACACATCTATCATATCCTCAAAACTCACAATCTTGATGTCAGCTCCTCAACTGTCTATCGACACATCCGAAAAGGGTACCTGTCTATCGCTCCTATTGACCTAGCCAGAGCCGTTAAATTCAAAGAAAGACGGAAATGTAAGCTACCTTCCATCCCTAAAGAAGCTAAAAAAGGCCGTTCCTATGAGGATTTCCAAAACTATTTAGCACTGAATCAACTAGACTCTTGGCTGGAAATGGACACAGTTATGGGGAGAATGGGAGGTAAAGTCCTACTCACCTTCAATCTATCTTTCTGTAACTTTATCTTCGCTAGACTTCTGGATAATAAAACTGCCCTTGAGGTTACCAAACATCTCTATGACATCAAGAACACTCTTCACCAAGCGGACAAAGATTTCTTCCAACTCTTCCCTGTCATTCTTACCGATAATGGTGGAGAGTTTGCCAGGGTTGATGACATCGAAATGGATGTGCGAGGAGAGAGTAAACTCTTCTTTTGTGACCCTAATCGCTCTGACCAGAAAGGGAGAATTGAGAAAAATCACACGCTGATTCGCGACATTCTACCTAAAGGAACTTCTTTTGACAATTTAACTCAAGAGGACATCAATCTCGTCTGCTCTCATGTCAACAGCGTCAAACGTGCTGCTTTAAATGGAAAGTCATCCTATGAACTCTTTACCTTTACCTATGGAGAAGAGATTCCTAAGCTTCTCGGTATTTCTAAAATACCTGCAGAAGACGTCTGCCAGTCGTCTACATTACTTCAACATAAGTTCTAAAAACTAATCTTTAACCCCATTCAAACGTCTCACACTAACTTCCACCCTAGCGGAACTTAATCTGAAACGCTTTCAGATGAGGGGATTTTGTGCGCTCTTTTTTTCGATTCCTTTCGGCTACAAAAGCTATAAAATCAAGCATGTTTAAAACCAGTGGAACTTACCCTGACACGGATGTTCACTGGTTTTTACGATTTTTATCAGACTAACTTCCACTTGGATTAGCAGTAGAACTTAGTTTGGGAATTTACCTTTTAGAGAATTTTTTAGTATATGATTATTATATTGATTATAGATATACGCTTTTTTTGATTTATTTCCTAGAAACTAATAACTTTTCTATATCTTTATTTATGAAAATTTTAGTATAATAATAGTTATAATTGGATGGTTTTTAGTAGTGTGAATATATTAAATCTAATTTAGAAACCAAGTATGGATTCAGATTTTAGTTTGAAAAACCCTCCCTATTTTTGGATTGGAAGAGCTTATCATCAATTTCCGAAAAATGTCTAAGACTTATACTAGACTTGTTCGATACCTATTTGCAACAAGATTAAATGGTTAGCTGGTTAGAAATTGAATTGTTCAGCTTTTATTTCATCTCACTATCCCCTATTCCTAGAGCCACAATCTCCCTATTCCTTTCTTTGACGATTCTCATCTCTAAAATCACTCCTATCCCTAGACCGCTGTCAGCCCTTACCTCATGATAGTCAAGCTTGGAAATATAATAGATTGAAATAGAATATGAACAAATTGATAAGGGGATTTTAAAATAATTTCTAACAATATTTTAAAAGCCCCTTGTACTATCCCAGCTTCAGCTCATTATATTTGTTCTAAATCCATCGATTATCATTCTACTCTTATCCTCAATCTAAGATTAGTATTTTTAGCTATCCTACATAAGTCTCCTAGCTTGCTTTTTGATTTTTGTTTATAGGATATTGAATTTGGAATAGTTCACTAGTACTTCTAAAACATTAATAGAAATTACTTTGACTTTCCTGACTGATTTGTTCAGTTCTTATTTCATTCATATATGCTATGCATTAACCGATAGCGGATACCTACGGAGAACTTGCCACTCAGATGTAGGACCTGCCCATCATACAAAAAAACAGACTTCATCCCACAAAGAGATAAAATCTGTTACTATTTTCTACACGATATTTCCTAATTTTTAATCCAGCAGTTGGTCTGCCTGACTGATGGCTCGCTCGGGGTGCTGGGTAAAGGGTTTGTTCCCGAAAAACTCCAACCATGGTTTACGAACCTCGTCTTTGCTGGTTTCTCTGTATTTTTTAGGTCTTATTTGTAATGTTTTTTCAATAGCGCCTCAAACTCAGATACTGACATACCCAACTGCTGGTTGGCTACCTCAGAAGTCAGAAGACCTTGGCGAACCATATCTAGGAAGGCAAAAAGTTTTCCACGCTCTAGACCTTGTTCAATCCCTTCAGCTCGTCCACGTTCAATCCCCTCTGCACGACCGCGTTCAAGACCACGCTCTAACCCTTTTTCTTCAGCTTGTTCCAAGGCATAGTCCTGTGCTAACAAGGCCTGTTCTTCACGCATACGTAGTTGACTAAACATTTTCCTGTCCTCCTCGGACCAGCTCTTATAGTCTAGCAGTTGGTCTGCTTGGCTGATGGCTCGCTCGGGGCGCTGGGTAAAGGGTTTATTCCCAAAAAACTCCAACCACGGCTTGCGAACCTCGTCTTTGCTGGTTTCTCTGTATTTTTTTAATTCCAAGAATGCCATCTTAACCAGATGGTTTTCTTGTCCGTTATTGGTAATGGTTAAAACCTCACCTGTCGTATCCTCTCGCATGCTAAAGCTATGAAAAGCCAAATCATCTGAGAAATAATTGCTATCTACGATTGCAATGGCATAAACGGGGGCGATGTGTTTATAACTCTGGTGGGTATCACCTTCTCGTTGGCGAATTTTTTCTAGGTTTTGATTGACCTGACTGCACAAGTAAGCCCACAGGCGATTGATGAAAAAATTCTGATGATGTACCTGAATCTCAATGATAACCTGTGTCCCATTATCCAACTCTGCCAAGACGTCTATACTGGTATAAAAATCCTGCGCTGAGTAGGGCAGGGAAGGCAAGACGTGAATGTTGCTCCCCTCCAAAATGGTCACATTTTTTGCTGGCAAGTTCAACATATCGCGAATAAATTGACAAGTAATTTCTGGGTTGCTGAAAATCTTCTTAGCAACCAAATCATTAGTTGGGCTGATGCCCGGATGTCTTAAAATCATCCTTTTCCTCCTTCTATTATAGCACATTTTTTAATCTAGGTTTGCTAGATTATCTGCTTCTATCTATTTATTCGTAAAAGAAAGCTTTTCTTCAGAAGAAAGCTAATCGCTTATTTGAAATTTTTTCTCCTCTGTTGGATAGTCTCGTCCATCTATGTTATAATGAAAGAAGGATTTAAAATCGGAAAAGGAGTATCTATGATAAAATTAGGTGTCATCGGCACTGGCGCTATCAGCCATCACTTCATAAAAGCAGCCCATGCTAGTGGAAAATACCAGCTGGTCGCAGTCTATTCTAGGAAACTTGAAACCGCAGCAACCTTTGCTTCTCGCTATCAGAATATCCAACTATTTGATCAATTAGAAGACTTCTTCAAGAGCTCCTTTGATGTGGTCTATATTGCTAGCCCAAACTCCTTGCATTTTGCTCAGGCAAAAGCTGCATTGACTGCAGGTAAGCATGTCATTCTTGAAAAGCCAGCTGTCACTCAGCCACAAGAATGGCTTGATTTGAGACACACAGCTGAGAAAAATAATTGTTTTATCTTTGAAGCAGCTCGCAATTACCATGAAAAAGCTTTCACTATCATCAAAAACTTTTTAGCAGACAAACAAATTTTGGGAGCAGATTTCAACTATGCCAAGTATTCTTCCAAAATGCCTAACTTGTTGACTGGGGAGACACCAAATGTCTTCTCAGACCGTTTTGCTGGTGGAGCTCTTATGGATTTAGGGATTTATCCCCTCTACGCTGCCGTTCGTCTCTTTGGAAAGGCTCAGGATGCAACCTATCAGACTCAACAGCTTGACAATAGCATTGACCTAAATGGTGACGGAATCCTCTTCTACCCAGACTTTCAAGTTCATATCAAGGCTGGGAAAAACATCACTTCCAATCTTCCTTGCGAAATTTACACAACAGATGGAACCTTGACTCTCAACACGATTGAGCATGTTCGCTCGGCTATTTTTACCGACCATCAAGGCAATCAAATCCAACTCCCTATCCAACAGGCTCCTCATACGATGACTGAGGAAGTCGCTGCATTTGCACAGATGATTCAGCAACCAGACCTGAATCTCTACCAAACTTGGCTGGATGATGCAGGCTCTGTTCATGAGCTACTATATACCATGCGCCAGACTGCTGGCATTAGATTTGAGGCAGAAAAATGAAAACCAAACTACCGACTGAATGGCAAGAACTGAGTGACCAACTCGGTTTTCAAGAATTCACCCCCATTCAAACTCAACTATTTGAGCCCCTTCTTGCTGGAGAAAACCTCCTAGGAGTGAGCCCAACAGGAACTGGTAAGACCCTAGCTTACCTCCTGCCAAGTCTTCTCAGACTACAAAAGAAAAAAGCCCAACAACTCTTGATTCTAGCACCAAATACAGAACTTGCTGGACAGATTTTTGACGTATGTAAAACGTGGGCTGAGACTATCGGCTTGACTCCCCAACTCTTCTTATCAGGTTCGAGTCAGAAACGCCAGATTGAACGCCTAAAAAAAGGACCAGAAATTCTGATTGGAACTCCTGGTCGTATCTTTGAACTCATTAAACTTAAAAAAATCAAGATGATGAATGTGGAAACCATCATCCTGGATGAATTCGACCAATTACTAGATGATTCTCAGATTCACTTTGTTGAGAAAATCACTCACTACGCACCGCGTGACCACCAACTGGTCTACATGAGTGCGACGACCAAGTTTGACCAAGAAAAAATTGCACCTAACACACATACTATTGATCTTTCTGACCAAAAACTAGATAACATTCAACATTTCTATATGCAGGTAGACCAACGTCACCGAGTGGATATGCTACGAAAACTAGCTCATGTGGAGGATTTCCGCGGTCTGGTCTTCTTTAACAGCCTATCAGACCTTGGAAGTTCAGAAGAAAAATTACAGTATCGGGAGATCCTAGCTGTTTCCCTCGCTAGTGATGTCAATGTTAAATTTAGAAAAGTCATCTTAGAAAAGTTTAAAGACAAGCAACTGACCCTACTCCTTGCAACTGACCTTCTTGCACGTGGAATTGATATCGATAGCCTAGAATGCGTCGTAAACTTTGATGTTCCTAGAGATATTGAAACCTACACTCACCGCGCTGGCCGTACAGGTCGCATGGGTAAGGAAGGTTACGTTATCACTCTCGTCACTCATCCAGAAGAACTTAAAAAACTCAAGAAATTTGCGAGCGTACGTGAAATTGTCTTGAAAAATCAAGAACTCTATATTAAATAAAGCCCCCATTACTCTATACACATCCAGTGTATGGAGCTTTTTTATAAGCAATTCAATTTTATACTCTTCGAAAATCTCTTCAAACCGCGTCAGCTTCGCCTTGTCTTATGTATATGATACTGACTTTGTCAGTTCTATCTACAACCTCAAAATGGTGTTTTGAGCTGACTTCGTCAGTTCTATCTACAACCTCAAAAACATACTTTGAGCTGACTTCGTCAGTTCTATCTACAACCTCAAAACGGTGTTTTGAGCTGACTTCGTCAGTTCTATCTACAACCTCGAAACCATGTTTCGAGCTGACTTCGTCAGTCTTATCTACAACCTCAAAATGGTGTTTTGAGCTGACTTCGTCAGTCTTATCTACAACCTCAAGACCATGTTTTGAGCTGACTTCGTCAGTTCTATCTACAACCTCAAGACCATGTTTTGAGCTGACTTCGTCAGTCTTATCTACAACCTCAAGACCATGTTTTGAGCTGACTTCGTCAGTCTTATCTACAACCTCAATACAGTGTTTTGAGCTGACTTCATCAGTTCTATCTACAACTTCAAGACCATGTTTTGAGCTGACTTCGTCAGTTCTATCTGCAACCTCAAAACAGTGTTTTGAGCTGACTTCGTCAGTTCTATCTATAACCTCAAAAACATGTTTTGAGCAGCCTGCGGCTAGCTTCCTAGTTTGCTCTGTGATTTTCATTGAGTATTAGTTCAATACCTGAAAAAAAGAACCTTGCAAAGCAAGATTCTTTTAGTGTCTGACTTAAATAATTGTTCTTCTGGGAACTAAATCGAATTAAGCTTCGATTTCTGTAACCATACCTGAACCAACAGTACGTCCACCCTCACGGATAGAGAATGTAGTACCTTGTTCTACGGCGATTGGGTGGATCAACTCAACGTCGATTGTCACGTTATCACCAGGCATTACCATTTCAGTACCTGCTGGAAGTTCGATTGAACCTGTAACGTCAGTAGTACGGAAGTAGAATTGTGGACGGTAGTTGTTGAAGAATGGAGTGTGACGTCCACCTTCTTCTTTAGTAAGGATGTAGACTTCACCTTTGAATTTAGTGTGTGGGTTGATTGAACCTGGTTTAGCGATAACTTGTCCACGTTCGATTTCGTCACGTTGAACACCACGAAGAAGGACACCTACGTTATCTCCGGCAAGACCTTCGTCAAGTTGTTTACGGAACATTTCAACACCAGTAACAACTGCTTTTTGAGTTTCTTCTTTGATACCAACGATTTCGATTTCGTCGTTGACTTTAACGATACCACGGTCGATACGTCCTGAAGCAACTGTACCACGTCCAGTGATTGAGAATACGTCTTCGACTGGAAGAAGCAATGGTTTGTCAGTGTCACGTTCTGGTTCTGGGATGTACTCATCAACTGTGTTCATCAATTCCATAACGATGTCTTCGTATTTAGAGTCACCTTCAAGAGCTTTAAGAGCTGAACCTTGGATAACTGGAAGATCGTCACCTGGGAAGTCGTATTCTGACAATAGGTCACGGATTTCCATTTCAACCAATTCAAGCAATTCTTCGTCGTCAACCAAGTCAACTTTGTTCATGAAGACGATAAGGTGTTTAACACCAACCTGACGTGAAAGAAGGATGTGTTCACGAGTTTGTGGCATTGGTCCGTCAGTTGAAGCTACTACAAGGATAGCTCCATCCATTTGAGCGGCACCAGTGATCATGTTTTTAACGTAGTCCGCGTGTCCTGGAGCGTCGATGTGAGCGTAGTGACGTTTTTCAGTTTCGTACTCAACGTGCGCAGTGTTGATAGTGATACCGCGTTCGCGTTCTTCTGGAGCAGCATCGATAGACGCATAGTCTTTAGGTTGGTTAACTGATGAAGGCAAGCGACGTGCCAAAACAGTTGTGATAGCTGCAGTTAGGGTAGTTTTACCGTGGTCAACGTGTCCGATAGTACCAATGTTAACGTGTGGTTTACTACGATCGTATTTTTCTTTTGCCATTTGAGTAAAAGCCTCCAATAAAATATATTTTATAGATAGACAGTAGGCAATACAGTCTAACTTTCCTTACTATTTTATCAAATTTCAGCTAAATTGCAAGTGTTTTACAACGTTTTTGTGAATTATTCTTGGTAAAAATTTAGCTAGCTAATAGAAAGTACTAAATAGACTTATCCTTCAAGGAGTTTTCAGCATTATCCATCCACTCACTTGCTGAAAATGTAAACAGTCTCTGTTTTATACTACAAAAGCAAACTAGGTAGCTAGGTATAAGTTACTCACAACATCGGTTTAATACTCTTCGAAAATCTCTTCAAACCACGTCAGCGTCGCCTTACCGTAGGTATAGTTGAGACTGGTCAAAAAGTCTTTGCAATCAGAAAACATATAGTATCAGGTCTTGAGAAACCTTGGTACTATACGTTTTATTGTGGGAAGATTTACTTCATTTTCTCCTAAAGTCGAGTTTTTGCCCAACCTCTTCATCTACAACCTCAAAACACTATTTTGAGCTGACTTCGTCAGTTCTATCTACAACCTCAAAGCAGTGCTTTGAGCAACCTTCGGCTAGCTCCCTAGTTTGCTATTTGATTTTCATTGAGTATAAGATTGCAGATAAAACGATAACAATCATAGGACACAGCAGAGCCAATGTCGGTCGAAGAATAGCCCCCTAATCGCTTATTTTATAGCAAAATGAAATAAAAACTGAACATTTTGTTGAGGAAGGCAAATCCATTCCTCACAATGTTTGAGAAAGAAGGGCGGACTATTCCAACTTCAACCCACTATAAAGCAGACTTACAAGATAGGGAACCCATCTCCGATAACATAATATATAGTAGAATGAAAACTGCACAATTTGATTGGGGAATTCAAACCAATTTCTCACAATGTTTTAGAAACAAGGCTCTATTATTTCAACTGCAACCTACTATAATAGACCATTGAAGCTGGAATAGCCCACTGAGACTTCTAAACCACTGCTGGAGAGGAGTTTGTTTAGACTTTCTTTCATTTCCCTAAAAAATCAAAAAGAGAGAACCAGTCTGATCCTCTCTTACTTATAGATGGTGCTCACTCAAATGTTAAAGGAGCTATTTCTTAGAGATAAAGGAATTTGAATACAGCTACTGCCGCAATTGCTGCTGCAATAGGTGCTACTACTGGTACCCAAGAATACCACCATTTTGAATCGCCTTTATGCTCACCAAGAACTGATTTTGGAAGGAAAGCATGAAGGAGACGTGGTCCCAAGTCACGAGCTGGGTTCAAGGCAGGTCCTGTAGGTCCTCCAAGTGATGTTACCAAAGCCATAACGAGGAATCCAAGTGCCAAGTGAGCCACAGAAAGTCCTGAAGCAGTGTGTGGAGCCACCTGTGCTTTAATAGCCAAGTCAGAAAAATCAACTGTTTGTCCTGCTTGTGTTGCCATTTGTTTCATGTATTGAAGCACTTCGGCACCAAAGAAGTTTTTAGTCAAACCAAGAGCTGCAAAGAACAAAACAAATGAACCAACAAACTCGTTTACAAAACCATTAACAGTTGCTGCATAGCGACTTTCTTTTGTACCATGGTCAATACTTGAAATAGTTGAGAAAGTTCCCAAGATGTTATTTGAGTTTTCAGTTTTCAAGTAGAATGGACGGTGTGTTGCCACAACCAAGGCTTGACCAAAGATAGCCCCCAAGACTTGCGCGATAATGTAAGGTACCACTTGTGCCCAAGGGAAAAGACCGCTAACTGCAAGTCCTAGAGTGAAAGCAGGGTTGATGTGGTTCCCAGATACGTTACCAAACATCAAGGCTGGGATCATAACCCCCATACCATAACCAACAGCGATGACGATCCAGCCACTTTGGTGACCTTTCGTACCTTTAAGTTCAACGTTGGCAACTGCACCATTCCCAAGAATGATCAAAATGGCAGTTCCCAAAAATTCAGTGGCATACTTCAGTGCCCATGTGAAATCCATTTGCTAGATTCTCCTTAAAATTTTTTAGATATTCCTTATTTTATCAATTTTTACCCTATTTAGCAACTAGTTTCTGGAAAGATTTTTTAAAAATAATACTCTTCGAAAATCTCTTCAAACCACGTCAACGTCGCCTTGCCGTAGATATATGTAACTGACTTCGTCAGTCTTATCTACAACCTCAAAACAGTGTTTTGAGCTGACTTCGTCAGTCTTATCTGCAACCTCAAAACGGCTATCTTGGGCTAGGTAAGACAGAGAAATATCTTTTTTCTTATTGATTTCTCCGCTAGTTGACTCCTCTTCTCCAACTAAAATCTTAAAAAGAGTAGACTTACCTGCACCATTTTTCCCAACAAGGGCAATCCGATCTCGTTCATCAACCTGTAGGTTGATATTATCAAAAAGAACCTCTCCTGCAAAAGAACGTTCAATTTTATTAGCTTGTAAAATAATCATACAAGTAGTATAGCATGTTTCCCTAAGGCATTCAAGACAATCGTCTTAACCCAAATATCCTAGAAAAACCGGCTCTGCTTATTCTTGGTATTAAAAAGTATTTGGATTATAAACTCTACTTATTTTTTTGCAAGATAGCTAGCTAAACATTTTCGCTCGTTTACAAGAGTGACTCAAACTCAGCGACAGTCATTCCTAACTGCTGGCTGGCAAATTCAGAAGTTAAAACATGTTGACGAACCATGTCTAAGAAGGCAAAAAGTTTTCCACGTTCAAGACCACATTCCAACCCCTGTTCAATACCTTCTGCCCTAGCTTGTTCCAAAGCATAGTCCTGTGCTAACAAGGCTTGTTCTTCGCGCATACGTAGTTGACTAAACATTTTCCTGTCCTCCTCAGACCAGCTTTTGTAGTCCAGTAGTTGATCTGCCTGGCTGATGGCTCGCTCGGGTTCCTGGGTAAAGGGTTTATTCCCGAAAAACTCCAACCACGGCTTGCGAACCTCGTCTTTGCTGGTTTCTCTGTATTTTTAGGTCTTATTTATTACGGTCTTTCAATAGTGACTCAAACTCAGCAACTGACATACCTAATTGCTCACTCGCAAATTCGGAAGTTAAAACATGTTGATGTACTAAATCAAGAAAGGTAGATATTTTCCCACGCTCTAAACCTTTTTCTTCAGCTTGTTCCAAGGCATAGTCCTGTGCTAATAATGCTTGTTCTTCACGCATACGTAGTTGACTAAACATCTTCCTGTCCTCCTCGGACCAGCTCTTATAGTCCAGCAGTTGGTCTGCTTGACTGATGGCTCGCTCGGGTTGTTGAGTAAAGGGCTTGTTCCCAAAAAACTCCAACCACGGCTTGCGAACCTCGTCTTTGCTGGTTTCTCTGTATTTTTATTATTCTTATTTACAATGGTCTTTCAATAGCTCCTCAAACTCAGCAACTGTCATTCCTAACTGCTGGCTGGCAACCTCAGATGTCAGAAGACCTTGGCGAACGAGATTTAGTAGCATAGACAAACTACCTTCAACTTTTCCACGCTCCAGTCCTTGTTCAAGACCACGTTCTAAACCTTGTTCAACCCCCTCAGCCCTAGCGGTTTCCAAAGCATAGTCCTGTGCTAACAAGGCTTGTTCTTCGCGCATACGTAGTTGACTAAACATTTTCCTGTCCTCCTCGGACCAGCTCTTGTAGTCCAGCAGTTGGTCTGCCTGGCTGATGGCTCGCTCGGGTTCTTGGGTAAAGGGTTTATTCCCGAAAAACTCCAACCACGGCTTGCGAACCTTGTCTTTGCTGGTTTCTCTGTATTTTTTTAATTCCAAGAATGCCATCTTGACTAGATGGTTTTCTTGTCCATTATTTGTGATGGTTAAGACCTCACCTGTCGTGTCCTCTCGCATGCTAAAGCTATGAAAAGCTAGATCATCTTGGAAATAATTACTATCCACAATAGCTATTGCGTAAACAGGTGCGATATGCTTGTAACTCTGGTGGGTATCACCTTCACGTTGGCGAATTTTTTCAAGATTTTGATTGACCTGACTGCACAAGTAAGCCCACAAACGATTGATGAAAAAATTCTGATGATGAACCTGAATTTCGATGATAACTTGCGTACCATTATCCAACTCCGCCAAAACATCTATACTTGTATAGAAATCCTGTGCCGAGTAGGGTAGAGAAGGCAAGACGTGAATGTTGCTTCCCTCCAAAATGGTCACATTTTTTGCTGGCAAGTCCAACATATCGCGAATAAATTGACAAGTGATTTCTGGATTGCTAAAGATTTTCTTAGCAACCAAGTCATTGGTTGGGCTAATGCCCGGATGACGTACAGTCATGTTTGCTCTCCTTTCATTATAGCACATTTTTTAATCTAATTTACTAGATTTGATGCTTCTATCTATTTATTCGGAAAAAGAGTAGAAAAAACAAAAGAAATTCAAACTTTATAGCAAAAGGAAATAAACTCTGAACAAATAGGATAGTAAAGTCGAATCAATTTCTAGCAATGTTTTATAAGTTATAATGTTCTGTTCTGAATTTAAGATAACATATAATTTAAAGAGACTGGACCAAAACTCAACTTCCGGAGAAAATAAAGTAAATCTTCCCACAATAAAACGCATAGTCTCAAGTTTTGAACACCTGATACTATGCGTTTTTCTGATTTGAGAGGCTTTTTCTCAGCCTCTTCTTAATCTTATACTCAATGAAAATCAAAGAGGAAACTAGGAAACTAGCCGCAGGTTGCTCAAAGTACTGCTTTGAGGTTGTAGATAAGACTGACGAAGTCAGTTACATATATCTACGGCAAGGCGACGTTGACGCGGTTTGAAGAGATTTTCGAAGAGTATTAGCTTTTCTTCAACCCACTACAGTTGACAAAGAGCCAAAAAAAGAAGATGACGAATCATCTTCTTAAAAACTATGAGTTTTTTTTTAGTCTTCTTTTTTCTTGAAGAATCCTAGTCCTAGACCTGCTAACAAGGTCATGATACCAGCGCTAGCCAAGCTAGCATTCGCTTCTGTACCTGTGTTTGGCAACTCTGCTTTATCAGATGTTTTCGTGGATGTTACACTATCTACTGTCTTTTCTGATGTAGCTGTAGCCACTGCTTCACCTTTTTGTTCTGAAACTTTAGATGGTGCTGGGCTTGGAGTTTGGTCTTTTGGAGCAGGAGTTTGAGCTTGCTTGGTTCTAAACACATGAACTGTCAAGTTATCTCCCTCACGGTGACTCTCAACAAATTCATAGCCTGGAACTTCACCTGCTTCTTGCTTATCAACTGATGGCACTTTCAAGTCTTTTCCGTTTTCATCGCGCCATACTGTACGAATCGCTGGAGTTTCAGCTTTGTTTTGTTTTTCTGGCGTTGAAGTTGATGGCGAACTTGACGGAGTCATTGGATGACTAGTTGGGCTTTCTGGTAAAATTGGAGTTCCATTCGCTACTTTCTCAAATGTATGCGTTAAAATACCTTCTTCTAAGCGACTAGATAGCCACTTGTAGCCTGCAATTTCGCCAGCAAGTTCTTTCTTACCAACTACTGGTTTCTTAAGCTCAGTTCCTGCTGTATCTACCCATAGCGTTACTGGATGCTCTGGGTTTGCTGCTTCGATTGATAAAGCAGCATATACAAACGGAGTAAAATCACTCGTTTTATGCTTGGCTTGAGCTTGGACTTTTTGTTTATTGACAACTGATTCTCGTGGAATGGTTACAGTACCAGTTTTCTTGTCTAATGTAACATTTTCAGGTTGGTTGTCTAAAGTCCATTCGCCACTAGGTTGCTTGGTAAGAGTGAGAACCTCCTCACCAGAGCCATCACTCTTAGGATAGGTGATTTTGACTGTATCCGCATCTTTCTTAGGTGCTTTTACTTCGATGCTTGCTTTATTTGGTTCTTCCACAATAGCGATAGTCGGCGGAGCTACCTTAAGATTTGGTTGGTCTTCAGGCTCAGATGGCTGTCCTGGTTGAGCTGGTGCTTCCTCAGGAGCGGTTGGTTGTTCAGGTTGTGGAGTCTCCGGTGTTTCAACTACTTTTGGTTTTGTTCCGACTGTAATAATTTCCTCTGTTGGTTCTTCTCTTACTACTGTTGGCTTGTTTTCTGTCACAGTTCCGTTGTTTGGATCCATTGTGTACGTTGTAGTTGTTGTTTCTTTTCCTTTTACTCCCACTTGTGTAGTTTCTCGATAATCCTTATCTTTTGTATTATCTTCTACATAACGTGTTGTAAATGGTAATTCTTTTTCTTCTACTTTCGGTTTTGTTCCAACTGTTATAATTTCTTCTGTTGGTTGTTCTGTATCCGTTGTTGGAGCATTTTCTGTGACTGTACCATTCGTTGTATCCAACGTATAAGTAGTTGTTTTTGTTTCCTTACCCTTAACACCTTGTTGAGTTGTTTCTCGATAATCTTTGTCTTTGGTTTTATCTTCTACATAGCGTGTTGTAAATGGTAATTCTTTTTCTTCTACTTTCGGTTTTGTTCCAACTGTTATAATTTCTTCTGTTGGTTGTTCTGTATCCGTTGTTGGAGCATTTTCTGTGACTGTACCATTCGTTGTATCCAACGTATAAGTAGTTGTTTTTGTTTCCTTACCCTTAACACCTTGTTGAGTTGTTTCTCGATAATCTTTGTCTTTGGTTTTATCTTCTACATAGCGTGTTGTAAATGGTAGTTCTTTTTCTTCTACTTTTGGTTTTGTTCCAACTAAAACAACTTTATTAACAGGTTTTTCTGTTTCCTCTGTTGTAGATGGATTCGCAGTACGTGCACCTGTCTCTGGATTGACTGTATAGGTAGTTGTCGTTGTAGAAGTACCTTTTTTACCAGGAGTTTTTTCTATTTGATGTCCTGCAACATCTTGATCATTTGGCTCATAAATCGTTTTAAAATCAATCTCATTGGTTGTGACTGTTGGCTTTGTACCAACTTCATAGATGTCATCGTCTTTATTAGCTGTGTCTCCTTTATTCACATGAATACGATAATACTTAGATAAGACAACTGTTCCATCTTCTTTTACAACATTTTCGTTTGCCTCTGGATTGACTGTTATCGGTTTATTGGCATCTACAATAGTATCTTGATCATCAATCATACCATCAGCTCTATCTGGTTTACCATCGTTATTACTATCATATGTCTCAGTAATATTCGTTACCCCTGAATCAACACGATGAGGATATTTAGGGTCAATTTCACTTATTCTAGGTTCCTTAAAACCTGACCCATCTGTAAGATCGTCACCTGCATGCTCATTTATAGTAGCAGCATCCTCTCTTTTATATTTCTCATCAGTTTGACGATCTTCGTTTTCATCATATAATTTTGTGAATAAATTTTCTAGTTCATTTCCTTCTTCTTCAAAATAACCATCTATTTCACTTTTACTCAGATTATCAGCTTCTTCAGCTTTTAAGATAAAACTTCTACCATCATGACCTTTATGTTTCAATACAGGATCAGTACTTTCAATCTTGTCATTTCCTACATATTTTTTCCCTTTAGGAATTCGTACTTCATACCCATCTGCGTTACTACTTAAATCTGTAATATCCTGAGGCTCTCCCCCCGAGTCATTACCTGAAGCATAAACTGTAACACTTGGTGCCATGATTGCAACACCACCTAGGGTAATGACAGTAGCCACTACACAGGAACCGAAAACTTTTCCAATTTTGCGTAGAGCGTATTTTTTATTCTTAGTTGATTGTCTTGACATATTTTCCTCAATTTTACTTTTATTTTAGTTTCTAGGTTGTTGACTCCGAGCCAAAAGCCAGATAACTCATCCAACTTTTGGCAGGAAGCAACGTTTTTATATTATTCGGATTCATCTTCTTTTTTCTTGAAGAATCCTAGTCCCAAACCAGCTAACAAGGTCAACAATCCTGCCCCAGCTAAGCCAGCATTAGCCTCTGTACCTGTGTTTGGCAACTCCTCTCTCTTACCTGTCTCATAAGTCGGAACTTCTGGATCTGGACTCACTGGAGTTTCAGGTCTTGGAGTATCTGGTTCTGGTATTGGAGTCTCTTGATTTGGTAGTTCTGGGCTTGGAGTAGGAGCACTTGGATGCTCTGGATTTGGTTGTGGTCTCGGCTCCTCAGGTCTATCTGGAATTGGTTCGTTAGGGAGAACTGGCGGTATCTTTTCAAATCTATGAATCGTAATACCTTCCTCCGTTACAGTTGTAATATATCTGTATCCTGGAATATTTCCAGCTTCATGAGTACCTGGTTGATCTGGTTTAAGTGGATTACCATCTTTATCAAACCAGACTGTAATTTTATATTCTGGCTTATCTACAGATGGAGAACCTGCAAAGAAAATATGTGTGACTTTATTTCCTTCCAAACGACTTTCCAACCAAACATGATTTGCAATTCGACCTTTTTCATGTAAACCATTTTCAGTTGGTCTTAAGACATTTCCATTTACGTCAATCCATTCTGTTGTTCCTTCAAATTTAGGTACATCAAGAATATTCGGCATAACACTAACAATCTTACTTTGTTTGTATTTATGTTTTGTTTGCGTATCTACCCATGTCTTCGGTTGAACTTGTTCACTTGGAATGTAAACACGACCATTCGTCGGATTGATAGTCACTCCAACTGGAGATTTTTCAATTTTCCACGTACCATCTTTATCTTTCTTCGTAACGATAGTTTCTTTTTCAGTACTGTTTCGTTTTGTAAATGTAATAGATAAAGTATCAGCATCTTTATTTGGCACGTCAACTTCTACAGTATTACCGCTTGGACGTTCGACAATTCTCGGTGTCGGTGGAATAACATAGATTTGACGTAACTTCACGACAAAGACTTGAGACGGATCTTTTCCTTCTTCATCTTTTACGTTGTCAAATGTCGCTCCATCTTTCAGAGGATTGTCTACTAACTCGTAGTCACCATTATTAACTGGGTCACCTGTTAGTTTCTTCAATGTATCATTAAAGTTTTCTGTTGGGATTTTCTCTCCAGTTTTACCTGTCAGCGACATCCTTGAAGCAACAAGCTCCGTTTCTTTTCCATCTTCGCCTATGACAACAAATTTGACAATAGCTCTTTGTCCATCTGGTGTATACTTGATTGGTGTATCCATCTTAGGATCATTTGGCGTTTCTGGAACCGGTGGCACCTTATATCCTTTTTCTGGATGTTCTGGATCTATAGGTACTAATGGAGTTCCGTTTGGTGTCTTAGGTGTATAGCCTGGAACGTATGGAATCACTGGCACTTTCGGTACTGGTTGCCCTGGTTGTGGCGGAGTGGTTGGATAATCTGGAGTTTTAGGCTTAGTTGGATCATCTGGATCATTTGGATACGGAATTGGTGTCGGTTCTTCTTTTCCTGGTACTTTTGGCACCCATGAACCGATTTTTCTGTATTCAACTACTTCTTCTATTGAATCAGATTCTGGCGTTACCTCTTTAGAAGGTACTGACACTTTATTTGCTAAATATCCTTCTAAAACTGGTGTATCTACTTTAGGGAACTCTTGTTTTTCATGATTCCAAGTTCCAATTTCCGTTAAACCTGTTGTTAGATTAGTTGTTGTATCTCTTGAAAACTCAACCTTATCTACTTTCATCGTGATTTTTTCCGTGTTAAGTTCTGTTCTGACTTCTTTTCCATCTTGAACATCAACTTTAACGTATTTAATTGTACGTGTTACAGTTGTAGACTCTTTATCAGCTGAGATTTTTTCTCTTACTACTAATTTATATGTCTGAGTCGGTTCTTGTTTTCCAGCGTCAGACTCTGTATCATATTTTGTAGTTGCAGTTAGTGGATTTACTGTATCTACAATGTATCCACGATTTCTTAGTGAAGTTATCTTAGCATCAACAGAATTTTTATCAGTTTCTTTAACCGTTTCTCCTGATTTGCCGTTAAATTCTAATTTTTCATTGTCTAGTGGCACTTCTACCCCTGTAGTTACATTAACTACTTTAATTAAAATCTTTTGTGGATTTCCTTCATAAGTAATCGGTGTATCCTTACCTGGTGTTTCTGGTACTGGTGGTACTTTGTATCCTTTTTCCGGATAGTTTGGATCAACTGGTTCTAACGGTTTGTCTCCAATTTTTGGTGTGTATCCAGGTACATATGGAATTACCGGTGTACCAGGTGTGATTGGTTGTCCTGGTTCAGGATATACTGGTGTTCCAGGTTTTGTTGGATCTGCTGGATGGTTTGGATATGGTTTTGGATCGAAATTCGTTCCTTCTGGTGGTGTTACACCTGTTGGCGGTGTTAATACCCATGATCCTAACTTAGTGTACACCACATTTACATTTTGATTTTTAGAAGCTTCTGTTAAGTTTTCACTTGCTGCTACACTTGTTCCATCTGTTGATACCAAATTACCTTGTGAGTCTTGATTTGATTTTAAGATGTATCCTTTTACTACTGGTGATGTTACTTCATCGAATGTTGTGTCATTATCTTTAGCTGTCCATTCTCCATAAGTAATCTCACCTGTTACTACGTTAATCTTAGCTTCACGTGTAAAGGTTACTTTATCTGTTTTTGGCTCTTTTGTTTCTTTACCGTTATCCGTATATGTTAGCTTAGTTCCTGATTCGTCAACATAATTAATTGTACGTGTTACTTCTTTTGTAGTTTCCGCGTTCTTAACTTTATTGATTAAATCCTCTGTCCATACTGGTGTGTTTGGATCAACAGGAGTATTAGGATCTACCGGCACATCTGGATCAATTGGTTTTCCAGGTTCAAGTGGTTTTTCTGGTGTTGGCGGTGTTACTGGTACAAGTTTTTCATGTACTTTCAACTTAAATACTTGAGTAGGATCTTGAGAATCTGAATCTTTTTCACTATCAAATTTTTCTCCATTTTTTAGTGGCTCTTCATCAATAATATATCCACGTTTTTTCAATTCTTCAATTTTATCTTTCAATGATTGAGTAGGAATAACTTCATCAGTTTTACCATTCATTGTTAACTTGTCATTCGTTAATTCAGTTTCCACACTATCCTTGACATTATAAACTTTAACTACTGCTTTTTGCGGATCTGCTTCATACGTAATCGGTGTATTCGTTTCTGGTGTTTTAGGTAAATCTGGAACTTTATATCCTTTTCCTGGATGTTCTGGTTCTACTGGTACCAACGGTTTCAGTGGGTTTGTATTTGGATCTACTGGTTTTGTTGGGTCCGTAGGAACCATTGGTGTGTATCCTGGTACGTATGGAATTACTGGCGGTTCCGGTGTATTCGGATCCTTTGGAATTCCTGGCTCAGGGTATACTGGTGTTCCAGGTTTTGTTGGATCTGTTGGGTGATTTGGATATGGTTTAGGTTCAAAATTACTTCCATCTGGTGGCGTTACGCCTGTTGGAGGTGTTAATACCCATGACCCAATTTTTCTGTATTCAACTGTCACCTCATATGATTCTGTAGCAGGTTGAACAGTTTTATTTTCTACAGATGCGACATTTGCAAGGTAGCCATCTAATACAGGTGTATCAACTTTTAATAACTCTTTTGTTTCAGCATCCCAATTGCCAAATTTTGTTATATATGTTGTCAAACTAGTAGATGCATCTCTTGAAAATTCAACTTTATCTACTTTTGTTTTGATTTTTTCTGTATTAAGTTCTGTTTTGACTTCTTTTCCGTCTTTAACATCGATTTGAACGTATTTAATTGTACGTGTTACTGGTATAATTTCTTTATCTTTTGATATAAGTTCATTTACTACAATTTTGTAAATTTGTGTTGGTTCTGTAGAATCGTCCTTTGTATCATATTTAGTTGTTTCTGATATAGGGTTCTTCGTTGATACGATATATCCTCGTTGTTTTAAAGATGCAATTTTATTATCAACTTTTTCCCTATCTTCTGTTGTTACTACTTGATCAGAAACGCCATTGAATTCAAGTTTTTCTTTAGGTAATTCTACTTCTTCTCCAGTTGTGACGTTTACAACTTTGATAAGAATTTTTTGTGGATTTGGTTTGTACTCAATTATAGTATTATTTTGAGGATCCTTTGGTATTTCTGGTACCTTGTATCCTTTTTTAGGATCTTTTGGATCAACTGGTTCTAACGGTGTTTCACCAATTTTTGGTGTGTATCCTGGTTCGTATGGAATTACCGGCAATTCTGGAGTTTTTGGTTTTTCAGGAGTTCCTGGAGTTTCACCACCTGGGGTCTCATTGCCTCCACCGGGAGTGTTATTTCCTCCTGGGTTCTCAGGTTGAGGGTTTGGTGTTTCTCCTGGATTTACTGGTGTTGTTGGATAATCAGGATATTTAGGTTTTGTTGGATCTGTCGGATTGTTTGGATATGGAATCGGTGTTGGAGTTTTTCCTGGTATTTTCGGTACCCATGATCCTAACTTAGTATAAACAACTTTTTTGTTAATGTTTGTTATTTCACCTGTCTCAGTAGGTTTTGGAGCATCTTGCCCTTCTACTTGTTTAATATCCGCTACATAGCCAGTTTTTAATGGTGTATCGACTGCTGGTAATTGACTTGCTGGATGGCTTTCATCCGTAGTTGCCGTCCATTCCCCATAAGTGATTTTTTTAGTAACCACATTATATGTTGCAGTTCGTTTGAATAGAACTTTATCTACCTTATCTTCTACTCCACTTGGCTCTTCTTGTCCATCCGCTGTTTCTTTCTTAACGTAAGTAATTGTTCTTGTTACTTCTTTTTTAAGATCTGACTCTTTTAGTCCTGTTTCTGGCCATTTTGGTCCTTCTCCGTTATTCGGATCTACTGGATCGTTTGGATTTTTCGGCTCTGTTACTGTTTCCACTTTTTCTCTTACAGTAATCGTATAAGACTGCGTTGGCTCTTCTCCGTCTTTATCCTCTTTGTCGTCTCCTTTTCTTGAATCAGGAGTTCCCTTTGTAAAGGTATTATCGACGATTTCATATCCTAAGTTTTGCAACTCTTTTACTTTGTCTTCTACAGATTTTGATGGGAATTCTTCGCCTACTTCTGTTTCAAGATTTAGCTTATGGTCAACTAATTCGACAGGGTCTCCTGCTTCTTGTTGCTTCTTCACATGAACAACCGCTTTTGCCTTGGCTGGCTCCCCTTCTTCGTAGACAAAGGTTACAATCTTATCAGCTGAAGTTACTTCACCTCTGACAGCTGCTGAGTCATTGTATAGCCCATTATTTAGAGATCTTTTTAGACGGTATTTTTTCTCACCTGCGTTAATCCCACGTAATTGCTTACTTGTTACATCGTAGCTTGACCCAATAAGGGCTTCTTTTTCTACAAGGTAGGTACCATTATCAGATTTTTCTCCAACTTTTTTAGCTTCTTCATCAGATAGTGGTATATCTTGTCCCTGTTCATCGACATACTTGACCTTTACATTCCCTGAGATAGCTTTTCTAACTTCCGATGTTTTCTTACTTTCATCGATTTTTCCTTTGAGTTTTTTCCCTTCTTCTGGTGGAATTTTTTTATCTTCCACCTGTTTATCAATGATCCGTTTGGCTACTTCTTTAGACGGTTCTACCGTATCTTGGATTACTGAGAAGTCGGCTAGGATAGGTAGGTTATATTGAAGTCTTGGACTTTGCTTATTAACACCGACACGCTTTTTATTTTCCGCAAACACTTGTATTTTATAGGCTACGACATCTTTGTCCAATGGAATATCTCCTGTTGAGAAGTATCCACCTTTACCTAGTTTATCCTGATCACCATCAATTTCTTTTTCAATCTCTTTTGATAATTTCTCATCAGAAATTACACTATTACGTATAACGTTTTCTTTTTCAACAAAGTAGGCAGTGAATGCTTTAAGACCATCATCATTCTTCGAATCATGTTGCGCAGCAAGTTCATTAGTATGATATTTTGCATAGTTAGCATCTGTTATTTCACTACTATCAGGTTTTTTAGCTGCTTCCATGTGTGAGCCAAGGATTTTTGCTTCTTTACTTCCGTTTCTTGCTTCCAAGTAAGTGTAGGCGTTTGTGGATCCAAGGGCTGCTTTTAAGGCTGAGATCTCTTTGTTAAGTTCAGTTTTTTTATCGTCATCCGTAGTAGTCTTTAAAAGAGCTTCTTTTGCATCTAGGCTCTCTTTTAACTTAGCACGATGATTCCTCACTTTTTCTGGGTCTGTTTGGAGTTCTAATTGATCTGTATCTCCATGATAGATAATTTTTTTAGCAGTTGGCAATACAAAATCTAATAATTTATAGACACGATCTGAGTCTTTAGATTTATCTGTTTCGTTGCTATTTACCCAGATTGGAGAGTTTTTTTTCACCTCCGTATCCTTTATTTTGTTATTCAATTCATTACGGAATTCATTTGCATATCTAGAAAACGTTTCTTTCAAATTAGTCTCATTTTTGAAGTTTTTTTCATTCAATTTATCCTTATCTATCGGTAACTCAACTATCGCTTCTCCCTTTTCAGCGAGCTCTTTTTCAATAGCAGGTTTTACAGTATTCTTTTGTTGTGCACTTACTTTCGTAACTCCTGGATTTTCTTTCTTATATCGTTCCTCTGCAAGAATATTAACTTTTTTATCGTACTCAAGCTTCAATAATTTTTTAATTACTTTATTAAACTCACTTAAATCTACACCTTGGCTATAGCGTTCTTCATTCTCTACTACTCCGTCAATTCTGTTAATAGTATGGTCATAGATGGTCTCTTCTACTTCTTTTGAAGTATCATTCTTATCCTTTTTAATAGCTTTAACAACAATACGATAGGTCCCTTTTGACCCTTCATAGTCTGAGATATACCCTGTTACAAAGTCGATTTTCAAGCGACTTCCATATTTGGTAGAAAAGGCAGTGAAGGTTTTTTCTATTCCATTGAATCCCTCAATATTTGGAGAATGTTGGAGAATATCTTCCTTCTCTTTTACAGGTAATTTATCAAGAGTATTCCCAGTTCTTTTCTTTGTCTTTATTTCAAACGTAGATCCATCTTGTGCTGTATCAGTTCTATTGGCGATAGTACGTCCTTTGGCAAGCATCAACATGTAATTAAAACGACGATCTAGGGCTTGCTCGTGGAGGTAGACTCGGTCCATGGCGTCAGAACCCAGCATCCCCCCTTGCTCTTTTTCTGTGGTTGAACCCTTTTTATAGTACCAACCAGTGAAATACCCTTGAGCATTTTTCTTACCGATGGCGAACGTTCCGCCGTTTATAGCTTTCCAACCACCGAACTCGTTAATTTCACGAATTTCACCATCTTGTAGTTTATCGCCATCTTCATCTTTAACGACTTTTCCGTCTTTAAATCTCAGTGCATCACCAAGGGTGTTCATATTTCTCAAGTATGAACGCTCATTGTTTTGGAAGTCATCCGGCATATTTTGGATGATTTTGTACATGTACTCAACTGTAGCATTCTCACTAGGAGTATCAAATGTTAAGTTGGCATTCTTATCATCCGACCCCTCTTCTCCATCTTTAGGTACACGTACCCCAGGCTGATTGTCTTTTACTGTGTCACCCTTACGATTGGCATCCAGTAAAGCTGAATCAGTATCTGCTGGGTCTGAACCTCCCTCATTTCCAGAAGTCGGCTCTGATTCAGTCCCTGTAGCGCCAGCTGGTGTCTCTCCTGTATCCCCATCAGGTAATTCTCTTTTACTACGAGTACGAGGTTTCGTACTTTCTGGAGCTACTAGCGGATTTTCAGCTACGGGAGCATTATAGGTGTTTGCTGCTGCATCAGTATTGCTTAGGTCAGGCTTGTTTCCTGTCTTTCCATTTCCAGACTGTTCTGGATCTGTCGGGTTTGCTGTCCTCTCAGCTTCCCTCGCTGACTCCACGCCCTCAGCATGAGCAATCCCAGCTCCCATCAAAAGATAGAGCGCCCCAATGACAACACTAGCTGCACCGACACTCACTTTCCGAATACTGTATTTTAATTGTTTTTCTGGATGATTCATTCTTACACTCCATATATATATATATATATATATATATATATTGTGCCCTATTACTTCCTATATAATAGAATACAATTCATGAATATATTATACACCAGTCGGCTTGAAACTTCAAATTTTTTGAATGGAAGACTAGGAGATAGACGACTCTTTTTACTGAGACCAAAGCTAGGTTAGGAGTCCATCATCAGTAAGTCGACACCAAAGATGAAGCCTCATCATCCTTGCCTTGTCGTGTGCATCTTATGGACTTACTTCCTCCTATCAGCAAGCTCAGCGCCGTGCTTTGAGACCTTTCCAGCTTGCTTTTGGATCTCCATTAACTTTTACACTTATTTCTTTAAAAATGAGACAATTTGACATTTTTTCTACTCTTTTTCTACTTTTTCCCGAATAAATAGATAGTAGCATCAAATCTAGCAAATTAGATTAAAAAATGTGCTATAATGAAAGGAGAAGAAATATGACTGTACGTCATCCGGGCATTAGCCCGACTAATGACTTGGTTGCTAAGAAGATTTTTAGCAACCCAGAAATCACTTGTCAATTTATCCGCGATATGCTGGACTTGCCAGCAAAAAATGTAACCATTTTGGAGGGAAGTAATATTCATGTACTACCTTCCCTGCCCTACTCGGCTCAGGATTTCTATACCAGTATAGACGTCTTGGCAGAGTTGGACAATGGCACGCAGGTTATTATCGAAATCCAAGTTCATCATCAGAATTTTTTCATCAATCGCCTGTGGGCTTACCTTTGCAGTCAGGTCAATCAAAATCTTGAAAAAATTCGCCAACGAGAAGGTGACACTCACCAGAGCTATAAACACATCGCCCCAGTTTATGCTATTGCAATTGTAGACAGCAATTACTTTTCAGATGAATTGGCTTTTCATAGCTTTAGTATGCGAGAGGACACGACAGGTGAGGTCTTAACCATCACCAATAATGGACAGGAAAACCATCTAGTCAAGATGGCATTCTTGGAATTAAAAAAATACAGAGAAACCAGCAAAGACAAGGTTCGCAAGCCGTGGTTGGAGTTTTTCGGGAATAAACCCTTTACCCAGCACCCCGAGCGAGCCATCAGCCAAGCAGATCAACTGCTGGACTATAAAAGCTGGTCCGAGGAGGACAGGAAAATGTTTAGTCAACTACGTATGCGCGAAGAACAAGCCTTGTTAGCACATGATTATGCCTTGGAAACAGCTAGGGAAGAAGGTTTAGAGAGAGGTCGTGCAGAAGGTGGTTTCGCAATGTTAGCAAATCTAGTTCGTCAAGGTATTCTGACTTCCGAGGTTGCCAGCCATCAATTAGGCATGACTGTCGCTGAGTTTGAGGCGTTATTGGCAAGACATGAGTGAGAAATCTGTAAATATTATACGATATGAAAACAATTAAAAAGAATAGCTAAATTTCTTGATGTAAAGAGTTTGGCTATCTTTTTTTATCTAAGATATTGTTATTTTCAGGAAAGTTTGAACTTTTCACTCTCTTTTCCGAATAAATAGATAGAAGCATCGAATCTAGTAAATTAGATTAAAAAATGTGGTATAATAAAAGGAGGAAAAGGATGATTCTAAGACATCTGGGCATCAGCCCAACTAATGATTTGGTTGCTAAGAAAATTTTCAGCAACCCAGAAATCACTTGTCAATTTATCCGCGATATGCTGGATTTACCAGCAAAAAATGTGACGATTTTGGAGGGAAGTAATATTCATGTCTTGCCTTCTCTACCCTACTCGGCTCAGGACTTCTATACCAGTATAGACGTCTTGGCGGAGTTGGATAATGGAACGCAAGTTATCATTGAGATTCAAGTTCATCATCAGAATTTTTTCATCAATCGCCTGTGGGCTTATCTGTGTAGTCAGGTTAATCAAAACCTAGAAAAAATTCGCCAACGAGAAGGTGATACACACCAGAGTTACAAACACATCGCACCAGTATACGCTATCGCAATCGTGGACAGCAATTACTTTTCAGATGACTTAGCTTTTCATAGCTTTAGTATGCGCGAGGACACGACGGGTGAAGTCTTAACTATCACCAATAACGGTCAAGAAAACCATCTGGTTAAGATGGCATTCTTGGAATTAAAAAAATATAGAGAAACCAGCAAAGACGAGGTTCGCAAGCCATGGTTGGAGTTTTTCGGCAACAAGCCCTTTACTCAAGAACCCGAGCGAGCCATCAGCCAAGCAGACCAACTGCTGGACTACAAGAGCTGGTCCGAGGAGGACAGGAAGATGTTTAGTCAACTACGTATGCGAGAAGAACAGGCATTGTTAGCTCAGGACTATGCCTTGGAACAAGCGGAAGAAAAGGGCTTGGAGCGTGGTCGCGCAGAAGGACTTGAACGCGGTCGTGCAGAGGGGATTGAACAAGGTTTAGAGCGTGGTCTTGAACGTGGTCTTGAACGTGGTCGTGCAGAGGGTCGTGAACAAGGACGAGAAGAAGGCATTGAAGAGGGATTAAAAGTAGGTTTAGTAAATCTAGTACGTCAAGGTCTTCTAACACCTGAGGTTGCCAGTCAGCAATTAGGCATGACTGTCGCTGAGTTTGAGGCACTGTTGAAAGAACATAAGTGAGAAATCTGTAAATATTACACGATACAAAAACAACTAAAAAGGATAGCTAAATTTCTTGATGTAAAGAGTTTGGCTATTTTTTTTATCTAAGATATTGTTATTTTCAGGAAAGTTTGAACTTTTCCCTCTCTTTTCCGAATAAATAGATAGAAGCATCAAATCTAGCAAATTAGATTAAAAAATGTGCTATAATGAGAGGAGAAGAAATATGACTGTACGTCATCCGGGCATTAGCCCAACTAACGATTTAGTTGCTAAGAAAATATTTAGCAATCCAGAAATTACTTGTCAATTTATTCGCGATATGCTGGACTTGCCAGCTAAAAATGTAACTATTTTAGAGGGAAGCAATATTCACGTCTTGCCTTCCCTGCCCTACTCGGCCCAGGATTTCTATACCAGTATAGACGTTTTAGCTGAACTAGACAATGGCACGCAGGTTATTATCGAAATTCAGGTTCATCATCAGAATTTTTTCATCAATCGCCTGTGGGCTTACTTGTGCAGTCAGGTCAATCAAAACCTAGAAAAAATTCGCCAACGTGAAGGTGATACACACCAGAGCTATAAACACATCGCACCAGTATACGCTATCGCAATTGTCGATAGTAATTACTTCTCAGATGACTTGGCTTTCCATAGCTTTAGTATGCGAGAGGACACGACGGGTGAGGTTTTAACCATTACCAATAACGGACAAGAAAACCATCTGGTCAAGATGGCATTCTTGGAATTAAAAAAATACAGAGAAACCAGCAAAGACAAGGTTCGCAAGCCCTGGTTGGAGTTTTTTGGGAACAAACCCTTTACTCAAGAACCCGAGCGAGCCATCAGCCAAGCAGACCAACTGCTGGACTATAAGAGTTGGTCCGAGGAGGATAGGAAAATGTTTAGTCAACTACGTATGCGAGAAGAACAAGCCTTGTTAGCACAGGACTATGCCTTGGAACAAGCTGAGGAAAAAGGGTTGGAGCGAGGTCTTGAACGCGGTCGTGCAGAGGGGATTGAACAGGGGCTGGAGCGAGGTCTTGAACGTGGACGAGCTGAAGGGATTGAACAAGGTCTAGAGCGTGGAAAACTTTTTGCCTTCCTAGATATGGTTCGCCAAGGACTTCTGACTTCCGAGGTTGCCAGCCATCAGCTGGGTATGAGCGTCGCTGAGTTTGAGGCGCTATTGAAAAAACATTACAAATAAGACCTAAAAAATACAGAGAAACCAGCAAGGACGAGGTTCGTAAACCGTGGTTGGAGTTTTTTGGTAATAAGCCTTTTACCCAGCGCCCCGAGCGAGCCATCAGCCAAGCAGACCAACTGCTGGACTACAAGAGCTGGTCCGAGGAGGACAGGAAGATGTTTAGTCAACTACGTATGCGCGAAGAACAAGCCTTGTTAGCACAGGACTATGCCTTGGAACAAGCTGAAGAAAAAGGGTTGGAGAGAGGTCGTGCAGAAGGACTTGAACGCGGTCGTGCAGAGGGGATTGAACAGGGCATCGAAAAAGGTTTAGAACAAGGACTTGAACGTGGAAAACTTTTTGCCTTTCTGGATATGGTTCGCCAAGGACTTCTGACTTCTGAGGTTGCCAGTCAGCAGTTGGGCATATCAGTCTCTGAGTTTGAGGCGCTATTGAAGGCCCACCATAAATAAGACCTAAAAAATATAGAGAAACCAGCAAAGATAGCATTCGCAAACCATGGTTGGAGTTTTTTGGGAACAAACCCTTTACCCAGCAACCTGAGCGAGCCATCAGCCAAGCAGACCAACTGCTAGACTACAAGAGCTGGTCCGAGGAGGACAGGAAAATGTTTAGTGAACAACGCAGGCGTGAAGAACAAGCCTTGTTAGCACAGGACTATGCCTTGGAACAAGCTGAGGAAAAGGGCTTAGAACGTGGTCGTGCAGAAGGTATTGAACAAGGTTTAGAGCGTGGACGAGCTGAAGGCATCGAACAGGGATTAAAAGTAGGTTTAGCAAATCTAGTTCGTCAAGGTATTCTGACTTCCGAGGTTGCCAGCCAGCAGTTAGGTATGTCAGTATCTGAGTTTGAAGCCTTGCTGGAAGATTATCACCAATAACGGTCAAGAAAAACATCTAGTCAAGATGGCATTCTTGGAACTAAACATCTAGTCACAGATTACTCCAAACACTGTTTTGAGGTTGTGTATAAAGAGGCTGGGTAAAAGTCTTCTCATAATAAAACGTTTGGTATCAATGTTTTATTATGAGAAGACTTACTTTTTTACTGAGATTGAATTTTTCCTAGCCTCAACATCATATAAACCCCAAATTCAATCTGACCTGGTTTGAAGAGATTTTCGAAGCAGATAAGGTTTTACTAAAACTAAAAAAAATGATATAATCAAACTGATTAAATGTTTTAAAAATAAAGGAGAATTTTAATGTCTTACCAAGAAAATTACCAGAAATGGGTTGATTTTGCGGAGCTTCCTGACTACCTTCGTCAAGATTTGGAAAATATGGACGAAAAAACAAAGGAAGATGCCTTCTATACAAATCTTGAATTTGGTACTGCAGGTATGCGTGGCTTGATTGGTGCTGGTACAAACCGTATCAACATCTACGTTGTTCGCCAAGCTACTGAAGGATTGGCTCGTTTGATTGAGTCAAAAGGCGGAAACGAAAAAGAACGTGGGGTAGCAATTGCCTACGATAGCCGTCACTTCTCACCTGAGTTTGCCTTTGAATCTGCGGCAGTTCTTGCTAAACACGGCATCAAATCTTATGTATTTGAAAGCCTTCGTCCAACTCCAGAACTCTCATTTGCAGTTCGTCACCTCAACTGTTTCGCTGGTATCATGGTCACAGCCAGCCACAACCCTGCTCCATTTAACGGTTACAAGGTTTACGGTGAAGACGGTGGACAAATGCCTCCACACGACGCGGACGCTTTGACTACTTATATCCGTGCAATCGAAAACCCATTTGCAGTTGAAGTTGCTGATGTGGAAACTGAAAAAGCTTCTGGCTTGATTGAAGTTATCGGTGAAGCTGTTGACGTAGAATACCTTAAAGAGGTTAAGGACGTAAACATCAACCCAGCCTTGATTGAAGAATTCGGTAAAGACATGAAGATTGTCTACACACCACTTCATGGTACTGGTGAAATGTTGGCTCGTCGTGCTCTTGCCCAAGCAGGATTTGACTCAGTTCAAGTCGTTGAAGCGCAAGCAACTGCTGATCCAGACTTCTCAACTGTAAAATCTCCAAACCCAGAAAGCCAAGCAGCCTTTGCCCTTGCTGAAGAACTTGGTCGTCAAGTTGGTGCAGATGTTCTTGTTGCAACTGACCCAGACGCTGACCGTGTTGGTGTTGAAGTTCTTCAAAAAGATGGTAGCTACCTTAACCTTTCAGGTAACCAAATCGGTGCTATCATGGCTAAATACATCTTGGAAGCCCACAAAAATGCTGGAACTCTTCCTGAAAATGCAGCCCTCTGCAAATCTATCGTATCAACTGACTTGGTAACGAAGATTGCTGAAAGCTACGGCGCAACCATGTTCAACGTTTTGACAGGTTTCAAATTTATCGCTGAAAAAATTCAAGAATTCGAAGAAAAACACAATCACACTTACATGATGGGATTTGAAGAAAGCTTCGGTTACTTGATTAAACCATTCGTACGTGATAAAGATGCTATCCAAGCTGTTCTTGTCGTTGCTGAACTTGCTGCCTACTACCGTTCACGTGGTTTGACCCTTGCTGACGGTATCGAAGAAATCTACAAAGAGTACGGCTACTACGCAGAAAAGACAATCTCTGTTACCCTTTCAGGTGTCGATGGTGCTGAACAAATTAAAGCGATTATGGCTAAATTCCGTAACAATGCTCCAAAAGAATGGAATGCAACAGCTATCACTGTCGTAGAAGACTTCAAGGCACAAACTGCTACTGCTGCTGACGGTACTGTTACAAACTTGACAACTCCTCCAAGTGATGTGTTGAAATACACACTTGCTGACGGTTCATGGATTGCCGTTCGCCCTTCAGGTACCGAACCAAAAATCAAGTTCTACATTGCAGTTGTAGGTGAAACAAACGAAGAATCACAAGCTAAGATTGCTAATATCGAAGCAGAAATCAATGCTTTTGTAAAATAAGACCCTATAAAAGATGAGACCAAGCGATCTCATCTTTTTTTCGTATCAAATCTAAGCAATTTTAGAAACTTTATGGCATACTAGACTTATCAATGAAAGCGAGGTAATCTCATGGAACAATTTTTAGATAACATTAAAGACCTTGAAGTCACTACAGTGGCGCGTGCGCAAGAAGCTCTTGATAAAAAAGAAACTGCCACTTTCTTTATCGGTCGTAAAACTTGCCCTTACTGCCGTAAATTTGCAGGTACATTGGCTGGTGTCGTAGCTGAAACCAAAGCTCACATTTACTTCATCAATAGTGAAGAACCAAGCCAACTCAATGAATTGCAAGCATTCCGCTCACGCTACGGAATCCCAACTGTACCAGGATTTGTTCACGTTGCAGATGGACAAATCAATGTCCGTTGCGACTCTTCAATGTCAGCACAAGAAATCAAAGATTTCGCAGGATTGTAAAAAATCAGCTAACAAGTCTTAAAATCACAAAAACGCATAATGTAAGGTGCAAAAACCTTGATATTATGCGTTTTATTGTTCCTAAAACAGTTACATCAGCGTTTCGTTACAGCACATTTTAATTTTGGAAGTCAAATCAATTTTTAACAATGGTTTAGAAATCACAGTGGGCTATTCCATATTCAATTATCCAGATTCAATCGCTATTATCGTTTTCCTAGATTACAAAAAAACTGCGTTTTGCTAATCAAAACGCAGTCTCAGCCACTATTTTATCTTACTGTCCTTCTTTTACTTCTTTGGTTGCTACATCTTCTCCAAACCATTTTTGGCTGATTTCTTGGAACTTGCCGTCCTTGTAAAGACTAGAAAAAGCTTCATTTATCTTCTTAACCAGAGTTGTATCTTCCTTACGGGCTCCAACCGCAAAAGCTTCTGTTTCTAGTCCAACTGTAAAGACATTATAATCGTTTAAAACACCTTCTGCTTCTAAATAATAGTTTGCATAGACACGGTCAATCAATAGACCGTCAATTCGATCGTTTTTCAAATCAATCAAGGCTTCATTAAAGGTTTGGTATTGATTCGCTTCCTTATTAGCGACAATATCCTTTAAAATCGCTGGGTTTGCTTCAAAGTCCGCATAACCAGATGAACCGGCTTGAGCTCCTAATGTCTTTCCAGCCATATCCTTTGCAGTCGTGATACCAGATGATTTCTTCGTAACCAATACCTGCTCATTCTTCATATATGAGTTACTGAAAGCTACCTTTTCACGGCGTTCGTCTGTAGCGGAATAGCCATTCCAAATCAGATCAATCGTTCCTTTTGTCAATTCAGCTTCTTTCAAATCCCAATCAATCGGTTGCCAATTTACTGTAATTCCGTATTTTTCAAAAACAGCTGTAGCTAAATCAATATCAAATCCTGCATAAGAACCATCTTTCTGAGCAAATCCCATTGGAACAAAAGTGCTATCAAATCCAATAGTAATAGACTTGTTAGACTGGTACTTAGACCAATTGTCTCCACTAGTTTCGCTAGTATTTTTCCCACAAGCTACTAAGAACAAAGCAGTCATCAGACTGACTAATACAAGCATCCATTTTTTCATCCATTTTTCCTCCTATTTAGGTTCTACTTTCAATAATACATCTGCGATATTTTCCGCGAACTGCAAATCGTGGGTTACCACAATCTGGGTCATCCCAAGTTCCCTATTTTGCAAGATTAGTTTTTCCACTTCCAAGCGCAATTCTGGATCTAGGGCAGAAGTTGGTTCATCGTAGCCAATGATTTCTGGGTCAATCATCATAGCACGCGCCAAAGCCACCCGCTGCTTTTGCCCACCAGATAATGAAAATGGATAGGCATCTGCATGCCCTGCCAGTCCTAACTGTTCCAAGAGTCCACTCGCCTTCTTCTCAGCTTCTTCCTGCTTCATCCCCATGGTCTTCACAGGCGATAAAGTCAAATTGTCCAAAACTGATAAATGAGGGAACAGTTGAAAATCTTGGAAGACAAATCCCAGTAGGTTTCGCTTCTGCAATTCATCCAGCTCTAAAGGTTGTCCATTATAAAAGATTTGCCCTGAATCAATGGTTTCAAGACCCGCAAGCATACGTAAAAGAGTTGTCTTACCGCCACCGGAAGGCCCAACGATAGCCAGGATTTGCTTTTCAGGAATACTTAGACTGAAATTAGATAAAATTTGCTTTTCACCAAATCCCTTATTGATATTTCGTAATTCTAACATGGCAGCCTCCTATCTATAATAACTATACTTCTTCTCAACTTTTTTAGAAATAATTGTCACAATCCCAATCAAAATCAAGTAAATGGCTCCTGCCAAGAACATGGGAACCAGACTGGCGTCACGGTTGGCAGCTGTTCGACTAGCCAAGATAAGGTCTGAAATTCCAAGAGCATAGACCAAAGAAGTATCCTTGACCAAACTCATAACTTCATTAAAGACACTAGGAAGAACGATCTTGGTCACTTGGGGCAAGATAATATAGCGCACTGTGGCAAAGGGACTAAACTTCAAGACCTTGGCAGCCTCATACTGTCCTCTTGGAATAGTGTCAATTCCTCCACGGAAAATTTCTGCAAAGTAAGCTGCATAGTTGAGAACAAAGGCAATAATGGCAGCAGGAAGGCGGTCTAAACGAATCCCAATACTTGGAAGCACATAATAAATAAAAATCAGTTGCAAGAGTAAGGGGGTGCCACGCATAACCCAGATGTAAATGTTAATCAGATAATGGAGGGGCTTCCAATGGACTTGCAAGGCAAAGGCAATCAAAACGCCCAAAGGAATCGAAAATAGCAAGACCAGTGCAAAGACCTGTACAGTCGTGCTCGCACCATTCAGTAAACTCGGTAATATCTCAAATAAATAAGACATACTGCACCTCCTAAAAGTAATTGTTCCTATTATAGCATGAATAAACAAAATAACCAACCATTTTTGTAAAAAAATTCTATCATATACAAATAAAAACCGTAGCTATCAAAAGAGATAAACTACAGTTCTATATGTTTAAACATTCTTACAATCTCTCAAACAGTTCTTGCATTTGCACATCATCTGGAATCAGTTTTAAGTAAGCTTGTGCATTAACTTTTGCTTCCTCAAAGTAGCCCAATTCACGCAAGAGGTAGATATAGTGTTCCAGAAACTCTGGATTGTCCTTTAAATCTCCTGCCAACTCTTGGTAAAGCTCATAGGCAGTATCCAAATCGTCCATTTCTTGATAGGAACGAGCAATCATCCACTTGGTCAAGAGATTTTCTGGCTCTTCGCTCTGCAAGTCTATAATATCCTCATAACGCTCCTGCTCCAGATAAATAGTTGCTAGACGGAGTAAGATTTCTTCCGTATCCTCAGCATCTTCTTTAGCAGTAAGGAGATAATTTTCTGCCCCACTAGCATCATGCAATTCATAAGAGAATTGTGAAGCAGCTAGCAAGAGGCGAGTTTCAAAGGGATTTTTCTCTAAGCCTTGCTTAGCGATACGCAGGGCTTCTTGAACTTGATGTTCCTTATGTAAGGCCTGACTGTACCCATACTCATATCCTTCAAAATCAGGAGAAATGGTATCAAGCTGCTTAAAGTAGAGGGTGGCTTTTTGATATTCTTCTTGATCAAAGTAAAGACTGGCCAGCTCAAAAGCTGTTAGGTCATCGTATTCTAACTCCAGAGCTTTTTCTAAAAACTCAGTAGCCGTTTCAAATTTCCCTAACTGGGCATAGGCAAAGCCAATTCGTTGATAGGTAGAAATGCCTGTTTGCTCATAAATAGTACGATTATCTAACTGGGCATAGCCTTGAATAGCTTCTTGGTAATTTTCCAACTCACTATCCAACTCTGCTAAGCCCAATATCAAGAGAGGATCCTCTGAGTAAGTCAAGGCCTCCAATAATTTCTCACGCGCCACATCTGTCAAACCTTCCAGCTGGTAAAGGTCTGCTTTAAGCGCCAAAGCCGAAATATACCAGTCACTGTCAGCTTGGATTTCCTCTAGATAGGCAAAGGATTCTTCTATTTGACCATCCTCGCTAGCGATTGCTGCTAGATTAAGATGAACCTCTGGAAAGTCCTCTACGATTTTCAGGTAAATTTCCTTGGCCTGAGGATAAAAACCAATCCCTTCAAGATAAGTTGCCAACTCATACAGAAGGTCACTTGGATCATTTTCTAAAGCTTTGACGAAATAATGTTCTGCCTTGGCTAAATCTTGCTCCTCCAAAGCCTGTAACATCTGTTGACTATTGTTCACTCTTGACTTCCTCGCCCTCTAATTCATATAGACCACTGACTACCTTATACCATTCGAAAATGGCTGAAATGACAACCTTAGCAGAGGCATAAACCGGAATACCAAGTAAAACTCCCCAGATACCAAACATAGATCCTGAAGTTAACAAAACAAAGAGAACATTAATGGGATGGATGTTTAATTGACTTCCCAAAATCAATGGAGAGACAAAACGGCCTTCAATAGTTTGTTCTACGATAAAGACAATCACTACTTTCAAAAGCATGACTGGACCAGCAATCAAGCCCAGAACTAAGGCAGGAAGCATGGCTAGGAAGCTACCAAGATAAGGAACCAGATTTAGAATACCGGCAGTAACACCCAGCGTAACCGCATAGCGTAGACCAATGATCTTGAAGAAGATCATAAACATTACTGCAACAATAATAGCCACTGTCACTTGCCCTCGAACATAGTTGGACAACTGTTGATTCACATCTGACAAAACTTGTCCTACAGGTTCTTTCAATTTTGTTGGCATGAATTGGGTCAAATAGTTACGCAAGTCTTTCCCATCACGCAAGAGATAAAAGAGCATGAAAGGAACGATAATCAAGGCAACAATCACTTGAGATGCCCCGCTAATAAAGGCGCTCACCCAGTTGACTGCCTGAGATGAAACCTTACTTGCCCAAACTGTAGCCTGGCTAGAGAAGTTTGTCAAAACTTGTTCTAACTGAGGCCTGAAATCATCTGGTAAACGCTTGGTTACCAAATCATCAATAACCCTATCTGCATCTTCAAGATAGATTGGTACATTTCTTGCGAATGTCAAAACCTGACGTTGCAGATTTGGAATGGCGACTGCCAAGCCCCAAATGATAAAGAGAGCTATGATGACAAAGACAATGCTGATGGCTATGACGCGATTAACCTTACGCTTCTCCATCCAATCAACAATAGGATTCAGTAAATAGTATAGTAAACCAGATAGAATGACTGGCAACATCACAACTGCTAAAAAGTCTAAAACAGGTGAAAATAGAAAACTAATCTTACTTAAAATAAAAAGATTCAATCCCAATAATAAGGTTACTAAAAATACCGTAATGGCCTTGTTATCTAAAAACCACTTAAAAAACCAAGATAGGCTAAAATGTTTCTCTTTTTGCTCCATAAATACTTCCTTTCTATCGTTCTCTCATTATACCATTTTTGAAGTAAAATAACTCTTTTTTTAAGTGCTTATACTCTTCGAAAATCAAATTCAAACCACGTCAGCTTCGCCTTGCCGTACTCAAGTACAGCCTGCGGCTAGCTTCCTAGTTTGCTCTTTGATTTTCATTGAGTATTACATGGAGACAGCGACATAAAAAATCTCCTCAAAAGAGGAGATTCAATTATTCTTGAATATGACGGTCTAAGTTCTTCTGATAATCAGCATTTGATTTGGCTTTTTCATCAGCAAATTTCTTACGGAACTCATCCATTTCTTTAGACGTTACAATCTTGTCTTGTAATTTTTGGTACTTGTAGCTGTGTTCACTTGTCTTATCACCTACCCAACCATCTGCACCGCTACCTGGAACTTTCTTCGTTATTAGCATTTGGGCACCATCTGAGTATACAGGAATAACCAAGGCACTATCTGTTAACCAAGCTTGAGCTTTAGCATATTTAGAATAACGTTTTTGCAGATCTGTTTTCTCACCACTAGCATCCGTAATTAACTCTTTAAACTTATCTAAACCAACAGCTTTGATTGCCGGATTATCTGTACCTGGTGCTACACCAAGTGCTCCTAGAAGAGTTGGGCCAGACGTTGGATCAAATACATCTAAATAGGTTGATGGATCTGCATAATCAGGACTCCAACCACTATTTACATTGATATCCCAATCAATATTGTCAGTTGATGTTGCAAATACTGTCATATTTCCCAATTCATCATCAGAAACTTGTTGAATGTCAATCACTATATTTTCAGAGCCTAAGGCTTCCTCAATGGATTGTTTATAAGATTGGGCTTGACGAATAAAATCTGTCTGAGTAGAGGAAACTGGAAGGTCTAAATGAACGGGGAACTGTACTCCATCGGCTTGAAGTGTTTTCTTAGCAACTTCAAATTTAGCTTTAGCCTTGTCTACATTATGAAGTGAATCTTGTGCATCATCAAGACTCACGTCTTTCCAAGCGCTATCCAACTTATCCAGTTCTTCCTTAGCTACTTGCCCAAACGACTGCTCTCCAACTTGGACAAATGTTGGAGGGGTAAAACTTGTACGTAATTTACGAGGTGCCACTTCGTCCCCAAATACTTGAGATACTGCAGCCGTACGATCTGCAGCGAAAGCCAAGGATTGACGGAAATCTTTATTCAACAAAGCCTTTTTAGTGGATGATTTTTCCACATCACTTGTTTTAGCAGTATGGTTATAAGCTACACGATCAATATTAGTAGACATATAGAATACGCCACCTCTTTGTTGACCATATACAATATTATCCTTGTACTTTTCTTTTAGACGTTCATAGTTGGCAGAATTTTTAAAGAGAGGTGCCGCTGGATAATGTCCTTCATCAAAGCCACGTCCAAGAGAATCGGCATCCTGACCATCAAAGAAAGACAATTTAATATCATCAATAAAGACATTTTGCTTATCCCAATAGTTTTGATTTTTGGTCATCTCAATGGAAGATTTAGATGTCAATCCCTTGAGGAGGTAGGCACCATTATAAAGAATGCTTGTTACATCAGTCGCCTTCCCAAAGTCATCTCCTTTAGAAGCCAAAAAGTCCTCGCTAATTGGGGCAAGAACGCCCATTGTTGTCTTAGAATTCCAGAAAGATTCTGGATGGTTCAAAGTGTAAACAACCGTATAATCATCTGTTGCTTTTACACCAACAGTAGAGAAATCTGTTGTTTTCCCATTGACATAATCGTCCAAACCTTGAACCGAGTCTTGAACCAGATAAAGAGCCTGTGATTTCTTATCAGCTGCGTGCTTCAGACCAGTTACAAAGTCCTGAGCTTTGACTTCACCATACTCTTCGCCTTCATTGGTATACCATTTGACACCCTGACGGATTTTATAGGTATAGGTCAAACCATCTTTTGAAACAGTCCAATCTTCTGCAACTGATGGAACCAGATTCCCATATTGGTCATTTTCAAGTAGACCGTCAATAACGTTCCCTGTGACCTGTTTTGTACTCTTGTTACCAGAAACTGTATAATCCAGAGTCGTAGGATCTGTAGAGAAGACATAGGTATAGGTAACAGGTTTAGTAGCATCTTTACCACCTGTTGAACACGCTGCTAGCATAGCTGCCGAGAGTATAGCTACACCAGCTGCTAGAAAAACTCGTTTTTTCATAGTAAGGACTCCTTTAAACATTTTATGAGTTCATTATAGCACTTTTAAGAAGAAAAGTAAGGAAAACAATCTCAATATTATTATGTTTTTTAAAAAACCAATCAATTATTTTTTAAAGTGCTTACATCTAATTGGATGTCTTTAATTGGCTTGTTTTTGTGATATAATAGTCTTATCTTTATATAGAGGTAGAGTTATGAAAGAAACTGTTTATTTTGGAACTTACACACGTCGTACTTCCCAAGGGATTTACAAGGCTGACTTTGATACAGAAACTGGTCAGCTTTCAAACCTAGAACTTTTTGCAGCTGAGCCAAGTCCAACCTACCTTGCCTTTGACCAGCACCAACACCTATACACTGTTGGTAGTCAAAATGGCAAGGGGGGCATTGCAGCCTATCAAACTGACGGGACTTTATTAAATCACGTCGTTGAGGAGGGAGCCCCCCACTGTTATGTTGCCGTTGATGAAAAGCGTGATTTGGTCTATGCAGCCAACTACCATAAAGGACAGGTCCTTGTTTATAAACGTCAGGAGGATGGGAGTCTTTTACTTAGTGATGTAGATCAACACAGTGGCCAAGGTCCACATGAGAATCAAGCTTCCCCCCATGTTCACTATACAGATTTAACACCTGACCACTATCTAGTGACCTGTGATTTGGGTACTGACCAAGTTATCACTTATGACCTTGATCAAGAAGGGAAATTATCTAAGCTCTATACCTACAATAGTATTCCTGGAGCTGGTTCTCGTCATATTGTTTTCCATAACCACTATAAAATCGCTTATCTCATTTGTGAACTCAATAGCACTATCGAGGTTTTAATCTACGATGGCGTTGGCGAATTTGAACGTATGCAGGTCATTTCAACTTTACCAGAAGCTTACGAAGGCTTTAATGGAACCGCTGCTATTCGTCTCTCTAAAGACGGTAAATACCTCTACGCTTCTAACCGTGGCCATGATTCTATCGCAGTATATACCATCCTTGCGGACGGTAGCTTAGAGTTGCTAGAAATCGTTCCAACACATGGTCAGACCCCACGTGATTTTGATTTGACACCTGACCAAAAATTTCTCATTGCTGTCCACCAAGACTCTGACAATGCAACTGTCTTTAAACGTAATTGTGACAATGGTCGTCTAGCAGAACTTTCCAACGACTTCCATGTTCCCGAAGCAGTCTGCATCCGTTTTGCTCCTTAATAAAACATATAAAAAATGAACTTGGAATTTTCAAGTTCATTTTTTCTTATAGTCTATTTCCGACATTAATACGGTTAATGGCACGTTGCAGTGCAATCTTAGCACGACGTTCTTGGTCAATCAAGTGTTTGTCTTGTGCTTCTTCAATTGCACGTTCTGCACGAAGTTTGGCACGTTCTGCACGACTGATATCGATATCACGAGCACGTTCTGCAGAGTCAGCGACGATTGTGATCATATCATTGGCAATTTCAATAACACCGCCGTTTACTGCAATCCAGTTCACGTGATCTTCGTCATCAATACGTTTTACCTTTACTTCATCAACTGCTAAAACCGCAATCATATTTTCATGTCGTGGCAAGATCCCCATCTCACCATCCAGAGTTCGAACCGATACATAGCTGGCATGGTGATCATAGACGAGGCCATCTGGTGTCACGATCTGGACAGTTAACTGAGCCATAGATCACCTCTTAAAATCCCATTTTTTCAGCTTTTGCAATCACATCTTCGATAGAACCTACACCACGGAAGGCATCTTCTGGCAAGTGATCGTATTTACCATCAAGGATTTCCTTAAAGCCACGTACAGTTTCAGCAACTGGAACATAAGAACCTGGCTGACCAGTAAATTGTTCCGCAACGTTGAAGTTTTGTGACAAGAAGAACTGGATACGACGGGCGCGAGCAACCAAGGTCTTTTCTTCATCAGAAAGCTCATCCATACCAAGGATAGCAATGATATCTTGCAATTCATGGTAACGTTGAAGAACGCGTTTTACTTCAGCAGCAACTGCATAGTGCTCTTCTCCAACAATTTCAGGTGCCAAGGCACGTGAGCTTGAAGCAAGTGGGTCAACAGCTGGGTAGATACCCAATTGTACCAACTTACGTTCCAAGTTGGTTGTTGAATCCAAGTGAGCGAAGGCTGTTGCTGGCGCTGGGTCAGTATAGTCATCCGCTGGCACATAGATAGCCTGGATAGAGGTTACAGACCCCTTCTTAGTTGATGTAATACGTTCTTGCAATTGACCCATTTCCGTAGCAAGTGTTGGTTGGTAACCAACGGCTGATGGCATACGACCCAAAAGGGCAGATACTTCTGAACCAGCCTGAGTGAAACGGAAGATATTATCGATAAAGAGAAGCACGTCTTGGCCTTCTACATCACGGAAGTATTCAGCGATTGTCAAACCAGTAAGGGCAACACGCATACGTGCTCCTGGTGGCTCATTCATCTGACCAAATACCATGGCTGTTTTCTCGATAACGCCTGATTCTTTCATTTCCCAGTAAAGGTCGTTCCCCTCACGAGTACGTTCCCCAACACCGGTAAATACTGAAATACCACCATGTTCTTGGGCAATGTTGTGAATCAATTCTTGGATTAAGACGGTTTTACCAACTCCGGCACCACCGAAGAGTCCAACTTTACCACCTTTAAGGTAAGGGGCAAGAAGGTCGATAACCTTAATCCCTGTTTCAAGGATTTCAGAAGAGGTAGACAACTCATCAAAAGTTGGAGCTTTTTTATGAATTGGCTGACGCTCTGCGTCTTCTGTAAAAGGAGCTTCCAAGTCAATGGTATCTCCCAAAACGTTGAAGACACGTCCCAAAGTTTCTTTACCTACTGGTACAGAGATTGGACGACCTGTGTCCAATACTTCCATTCCACGAGTCAAACCATCTGTTGATTCCATGGCGATAGTACGAACCATACCATCTCCCAACTCTAAGGCTACTTCAAGGACGATTTTTGTTTTTCTTTCGTCATTTTTGTAGACGACAAGTGCATTGTTAATCTCAGGAAGTTTTTCCCCTGCTGCAAACAAGACGTCTACAACGGGACCGATAACCTGAGCAATTTTACCTGAACTCATCTCCTTCTCCTATTCTATATAAGATACTGTCGGTTCCTAGCTAAACTAGGTCCTAAGTTCATTTTCATGCGAGCTGGACTAGACCCTATTCTAAGGCACTAGCTCCTGCTACAATTTCTGTAATTTCTTGTGTAATCGCCGCCTGTCTGGCACGGTTATACTGAATTGTCAAATCATTGATGACTTTCTTAGCATTATCTGTCGCTGTTTGCATTGCTGTCATACCAGCAGCATTTTCAGCTGTCTTAGCATCGATAATAGCACCGTAAATCATACTTTCTGCAAATTGAGGCAACAACTGCTCCAAAATTTCTTCTCGGCTGGTTTCCAATTCAAAAGTCAAGCTATATTCTTCATCCGCTTCATTTGGATCCAAATCCACAATTGGGAGCATTTGTTCCACACGCATCTGGCTTGTCAAGGTATTGACATGGTGGTTGTAACAAACATAAAGCTCATCAAAAAGTTCATTTTGGTACATTTCAACAGTTTTTGAAATAATCTTACGAACTTGATCAAAGCTAGGTTGGTCTGCCAAGCCACGTAGTTCATAAAGTGGTTGAATACCACGGGCCTTAAAGAAATCAGCTCCCATTCCACCGATACAGATCATTTCAAAACTTGTACCGTCTGGGTGGTATTCTTCCTTCAACTCCATAACAGCTTTCAGAATAGAGGAATTATAACCTCCAACCAAACCGCGGTCTGAAGTAATGACGATATAACCTGTCTTCTTAACTGGACGGCTAATCAACATGGGATTAGTTGAACCACCAGCTCCATTACCATGAAGGATGTCTGTCAAAAGTTTGCGAACTTTCTGAGCGTAAACTTGGAAGTTGCGAGCAGCTTCTTCAGAGCGACCTAGCTTAGCAGCCGATACCATTTGCATGGCATTAGTGATTTGACTCGTATTTTTTGTTGAGGCGATTTTTGTTTTAATATCATTTAGAGATACTGCCATCTGACACCTCTATTCTTATTGGAAGCTAGATTGATTGAGAAACTCTGTAATCGCAGCATCCAAGACTGCTTCTTCTGGCAAGTCTTTTGTATCACGAATGGTTTCCAAAATCTCTGGATGTTGAGCATCAAAGAAGGCATGGAACTCTTCCTCGAAACGAACAATATCATCTACTGGAACAGTATCCAAGAAACCATGTGTCAAAGCATAAAGAATGGTTACTTGTTTCTCAACAGGCAATGGTTTATGAACAGGTTGTTTCAATACTTCAACTGTACGACGTCCACGGTTCAATTTAGCCTGTGTTGCCGCATCCAAGTCAGAACCAAACTTAGTGAAGGCTTCCAACTCACGGTATGAAGCAAGGTCAATACGAAGTGTACCAGCAACCTTCTTCATGGCTTTGATTTGTGCAGAACCACCTACACGTGATACAGATGAACCCGCATCGATGGCTGGACGAATACCCGCATTGAAGAGACCATCGCCAAGGAAGATTTGTCCATCAGTGATAGAAATCACGTTGGTTGCGATATAGGCAGAGATATCTCCTGCTTGTGTCTCGATAAATGGTAGGGCTGTAATTGATCCACCACCAAGTTCATCAGAAACTTTAGCTGAGCGCTCAAGCAAACGGCTGTGAAGATAGAAAACATCACCTGGGAAGGCTTCACGACCTGGAGGACGACGAAGCAAGAGTGACAGTTCACGATAAGCTACCGCTTGTTTTGAAAGATCATCATAAACGATCAAAACATGCTTACCTTGATACATAAATTCTTCCGCCATGGCAACCCCAGCATAAGGAGCTAGGAAAAGCAATGGAGATGGTTGTGAAGCAGAGGCTGTCACAACGATTGTGTAATCCAAGGCACCGTACTGACGTAGTGTTTCTACTTGCGTACGAACTGTTGATTCTTTTTGTCCAATCGCTACGTAGATACAGATCATATCTTGACCTTTTTGGTTCAAGATTGTATCAATCGCAATGGTTGTTTTCCCTGTCTGACGGTCACCGATAATCAACTCACGTTGACCACGACCAATCGGTACAAGGGCGTCAATAGCTTTCAAACCAGTTTGCAATGGTTCTGATACAGACTTACGTTGCATAACACCAGGAGCTGGCGCTTCTACTGGACGAGTTTTATCAGTGTGGATTTCTCCAAGACCGTCAACCGGACGACCAAGCGGATCCACAACACGACCAATCAGACTTTCACCTACTGGGACTTCCATGATTTTACCTGTACGGCGGATTGTATCGCCTTCACGGATATCTGTAAAGTCACCTAGGATGATAATACCAACGTCTGTTGACTCCAAGTTTTGAGCCATACCATAAGAGCCGTTTTCAAAAATCAACAACTCTCCACTCATGGCATTTTCAAGGCCATGAGCACGCGCGATACCATCCCCGATATAGGTTACAACACCTGTTTCAGTCACATCAAAATTGGGTTTGAAATTTTCAATTTGTTGCTTAATTAAAGCGCTGATTTCTTGTGCGTTAATTGCCAAAAGAACACCACTTTCTATTTCAAATTTTCTTTAACAACTTTAAGTTGTTGTTTAATACTCACATCAATTGTCTTGTGATTGGCAAAAATGACAAAACCACCAATGAGACTTTCATCGATTTCTTCTTTTACACTCCTTACTTTCAGAGACATTTTTTTCTCAATCAAAGGGAGCAAGCGACTCTTTTGTTCATCTGTTAAAGGATGAGCTGAAGTAATCGTCACTTCAAATCGATTTGTTTCTTTTTCAAGTCGGTTCAAGCAATCTACAAGCACATCATAAAAAAGATTTACTCTGTGATTGTAGGCCAGAACCTGGATAAAGTTTTGTAATAAAGGTGACACAGAGTCTTGGAAAAAAGCAATCGTTTTTTTCTTGTCAGACTCATCTACTGTCACTTTTTTTAAAAAAGAAGGTAAACCTGTTTCTTCAGCAACTTGCTTGATTTGAGTCAAGTCTGAAAAGATACGGGCTTCTTCTCCTTTTTCAAGTACCAATTGGACAAAAGGCATGCTGTATTTTTCAATTACCTTTACTGTTTTCTTGTCCATTAAGCTTCTCCTAGCTGATCGATATACTGATCAATGAGTTCTTTATGGGCATGACCGTCAAGGTTTTGTGAGATGATTTTACCAGCTAGGCTGATGGTCAAATCTGCTACCTCACCCTTAACGCTTTGTAAAGCTTCAGCTTTGTTTTGAGCAATTTCTTGGTTTGCTTTTTCTTTTAAGCGTCCTGCTTCTAGTTTAGCATCTACTAAAATACTAGCCTTACTTTTCTCAGCTGTTGCTTTCGCATTCTCAATGATTGCCTTGGCTTCTTTACGGCTACCAGCCAATTCATCTTCGCGTTTTTGAGCCAATACTTCTGCTTTTTGACGGGCTTCTTCAGCACTGTCAATATCAGTAGCAATTTTTTCAGCTCTTTCTTCGAAAATGCCTGTAATATTAGACCATGCAAATTTTTTAATCAAGACTAGCAAAAGAATAAAAGAGCCAGTGATTAAAATAAAATTACCAATCAATTCACCTACTGTTACGTGCATCAGTTACTCCTTTCTATTCCTCTTCAATATTAATCTTATTCCCTAAATACACAGATGTCAAAAGAGTAAAGACATAAGCTTGGATGCAGGAAATAAAGACAGAAAATGCAGTCCAAGCCAAATTAGCTCCAAAGGCTACTGGATACCAATAAATAGCTTGGTGGGAAAGAAGAAGTAACAAACTCGTCATGACCTCTCCTGCAAAGATATTCCCAAAAATCCGCAAAGCCAAAGATAAGAAGTTTGTAAATTCTTCCAAGATATTCATCGGTATGACAAAAACAGGACTCATAAAAGATTTTATACTTTTTTTAAATCCACGACGACGAACGCTTTCTATATGTGTCAACAAAATGACAAGAAAAGATAAGGTTAAGTCATACTGTAAATTAGCGGTTGGCGAACTCCACCAGTTAGTCCCATCGATCGTTTGAAGCTTTGTCATTAAGCCAAGGTTATTGGCAATCACCATGAAAAGAAATAAACAAAGGAAAAAGAGTGAGTAATCTTTCATGTAGCGCGAACCAATGTTAGGTTCTGTAAATCCAATAACAAAGTCATAGACATACTCAAGTACATTTTGCTTTCCTTTGGGTTTCAAGGTCATATTGCGGCTTGCCCAATAAATAAAGACAAAAATAACTCCCACAATCAACAAGGTCATGGCTAACATAGTCAGATTGAAGATAACAGGACCAATAGAGATGATTGGATTAATACTTTCTTCCATCTAAAATCCTCCCTTTTCTTCTCGTTCCATGTATTTATTTGATAATAAATGAGAAGACAAGAGTTACAAAGAAAGTTCCTTCAATAAAGGCAACACCTAAAAACATCAAACTACGAAACTCAGAAAGCATATCTGGTTGGCGTGCTACTGATTTAAACAGTCCATTCATCAATAAACCTTCACCGACAGATACGCCCATACAGGCAATACATAAGCCTAAAAATGTTAAATTCATAACGAATTCTCCTTTAAAATAAAATTTACTTACTTAGTGTAGTCCTAAAATTTAAATTTGTCAACTTTTTTTGCACATTGGAAGCGTTTAATGAAAATTACTTCCATTTTCTTTCGTATTTCACTCTATTCTGAAAAGCTTGTGTATATTTACTGAAGCTAGCAAGTCTTACCTGTAAATTTAATGAAAGCAACACAAAATCCGAGAGGGGAATCTCGGATTAAGGTCAATTTAAAAAAATAGAGAGTGTTAAGTTTAAATATAGGATTTCAAAATATCGACGGCATCGCTTCTTTTCTTAACCTGATAGGACTTGATTACCAATTTCTCAGCTGTCATTGCATTGTACCCAATATTGCCCAGAAAGACACAATTTGTAGGATTTAACTGGTATTTATCAAGAATCTCCTTCATACTTATGTCAAGCCCCCTCTTTACTTTATGATTTCATATTCTCCTTACAAATCCTTTTGGTAATAATATCTTTGCCCAATGTAGGGATAGTCTTGTAAGGTAAAGACTTCCTTGTAGCCATGCCTTTTATAAAAATCTGGAGCTTGAAACTGGTAAGTATTGACAAAAGCAAAACGACAGTCTCGATTCTTAGCTTCAGTTTCTGCTTGCTGCAATAGTTTTGAACCGATTCCTTGTCCTCTCAATTCCTCTTTTACAAATAAATACTCGATTTCTAGCCAATTTCCAAAAGTCTCTGCTATCAAACCTGCCAGGAGATTGCCCTTTTCATCTTCGACATAAAGATTAAGTGGCTCACTTTCGGCATCTTCTCGTTTTGAACGGTTATAAACACGAATCAAATTCCCAATTTCTTGTGCTTTCTGAGACTCCTTGTTTTCCAATCTAAAGTACATCTAAACCTCCTCAAACACTATTACAACTTGATTATAGTCTTATTTCAATAGACTGTCAAACTAGCAAAAACCCACCAACCTGAGTTGGTGAGTCTTTAATCTATTTTCTAAATTTCCACTGGCTATAAATACCGAAACCGATAATCCAGATAGCTGAGCCGATTGCTCCTACAAATGTAGACTCTTGTAAAAAGAGGGTTACAAAGACAAAGGCAAAGAAGAGCATGGTTAAAGGATTTAGGAAACGATAATGGGGCATGAGATAGCCATCCGCCATAAAGTCTGGTGACTTGCGGTATTTAAGGTGAGCCACCATGATTAAGATATAAATGGCAATATAGACACCAGACGACGATGCCGTAATCAAGGCAAAGGCATCAGAAACACCTGGCAATACGTTGATAAAGGCTGCTAGGGCAATCAAAATTGCTGAGGCGATGATGGCATTTTGTGGTACGTTGTGACGGGAAAGAGTATCTGCCTTAATAGCCTTTAAGAATGGATTTGGTGAATCATGGGCAATCTGATACAAATGACGTCCTGTTGAATAAAGGGTTGAGTTAAGAGCAGATGCTGCTGACGTCAAAACGACGAAGTTAATCAAGGCTGCCGCCCACTTGATACCTGCTAACTCAAATACTGTAACAAAGGGAGAATCAGCCGATGCAAGTTCACGCCACGGAATGATAGCCATGATGGCTAAGAGGGCACCACCGTAGAAAAAGGCGATACGCAAAGGAATTTCCTTAACGGCTTTTGGCAAGACCTGGCGTGGATTTTTTGTTTCTGAAGTCGTTACCCCAATAAACTCAATCATGAGGTAGGCAAAAAAGACCATCTGGAAGGCCATGACAAAGTTCACTCCACCATTTGGGAAGAGGGAGAAATTGTCGGCAATATTAGCCAAACTTGCTACTCCATGAGGTGTCTTAAAGCCTGTCAAGACCATAAAGACTCCTGTGGCAATCATGGCTAAAATAGCCACAATCTTGACCATCGCAAACCAAAACTCAACTTCTCCAAAGAGCTTCACCGCAATCAGATTGACCAAGGCTAGAATAGTCAAAAATCCAATCTCAATCATCCAACTCGGCCAAGTTGGAAACCAAAATTGCACATAATGTGCGATAGCAGTGATTTCCGCCATACCGATAAAGACAACAGATAGCCAATAAGACCAAACCGAGAAATAGCCCCAGCCCTTACCCAAATGACGCGTGATAAAGTTGATAAAGGTATGTTGCTCAGGATCTTGGTAGAGCATTTCCCCAACCGCACGCATCATGAGGAACATGAAGGCCCCAGTAATCATATAAATCAGTACAATGGAAGGACCTGTTAGGCTGATAGAGCGACCTGCTCCCAGAAAGAGTCCTGTTCCGATTGTTCCCGCAATGGCCATAACCTGCACGTGACGATTGGTTAGACCACGCTCCATCTTATTTTTTTTCTTCTTTGAACTCATATCGTCTCCAATTCAATTTAAAATGGAAAAAGGAGTGAGTGAAGCGCATAGCCTCCCCACTCCTTTTTTCTGTTTTTAGGCTGTTTTTTCAACCTTCAAGATTTTTACATCATAGCTACCAACAGGTGTTTCAATCGTTGCTGTGTCACCTGTTTTCTTGCCAATCAAGGCTTGTCCAATTGGGCTTTCATTTGAAACTTTACCTGCAAAGGCATCCGCACCAGCTGAACCTACGATAATATAAACTTCTTCTTCGTCCTCACCAATTTCTTGGATGGTGACTGTTTTACCAATCGCTACTTCGTCCTGGGCAACTGCGTCGCTATTGACGATTTCAGCATAGCGGATTTTTGTTTCCAAGCTAGAGATTTGTCCTTCAACAAAGGCTTGTTCATCCTTCGCTGCTTCGTACTCACTGTTTTCTGAAAGGTCACCGTATGAACGGGCAATCTTAATGCGTTCTACCACTTCTGGTCGACGAACTAATTTCAATTCTTCTAATTCTTTTTCAAGTTTTTCCTTTTCCTCAAGGGTCATAGGATATGTTTTTTCTGCCATTTTTCTCAACTTTCTTCTGATGATATTTTCGAAAGAAAATTATGTGAAGTATCACATAATTTTAGTTTGTTTGGTTTAATTTGCTGTTGACATGTTCAGCGACATTGCGGTCGTGGTCTTCTTGATTGTTAGCATAGTAGACCTTGCCATCTGTGACATCTGCTACAAAGTAGAGGTTATCGCTCTTAGTTTGATTGATGCTTGACTCAATCGCATCCAGACTTGGACTATCGACTGGACCAGGCATGAGACCTACATTTTTATAAACATTATAAGGTGAATCAATGTTGGTATCAATCGCAACATCCTCAGCTAGGCTGATATTTTGCCCCAGTTTTCCTTGGGCATACAAAATTGCAATGTTACTTTGAAGTGGCATATCACGATTCAAACGATTGTAGAATACACCGGCAATGAGCTTACGATCTTCTGTCTTGGCACCTTCTTTTTCGACCAAGGAAGCAATGGTCAACAACTCATTGACAGTCAAGTTTTTAGATTTGATAGTACTATAGTAAGGAGATAGGTTCTTATCCATAGCAGCTAACATCTCATCAATCAAGCTCTCAACAGTTGTGCTTTCCTTGATAGAGTAAGTAGCTGGGAAAAGATATCCTTCCAAACGATAACGAACGCCACTTTCCTTTGTAGGCAAGCTTTCAAGTATACTCGGATATTTGGCAACTTCTTGACTGATAAACGTCTCATCTTGAACTTTTGCTAGGAAAGCATCCGCTGTCAAAGGCTCTTTGAAGTCACCTTGCAATTGACCCACAGCTTGAGCAATCTGATCCAAGGTATAACCTTCTGGAATTGTCAAAGTCGCAAGGACAGGTTCTTGTGGTTCATCTGTTCCACCTTTTTGCAACTCTTTGAGTAAGTCTTCTGTACTCATACTCTTTTGCAAATTGTAGTAACCTGCTTTCAAATCGGTATAATTTTTATACTTAGCATAAAAGCTAAAAATCAGACCATGCTTTACCAAACCAGCTTTTTCAAGCGTCGTACCGATTTCTTGAACGTTTGAACCTTCTGGAATTCCAACAGTCACATATTGTTTCGATGAAGCATCCACAGGCTGTAAAGATGCCTGAACATACTGGTAACCAAAGTAACCACCTGCTGAGAGCAAGGCAAGGAATACAAGGAATGAAATCACAAAGGCTTTCACATGTGACTTCTTCTCTTTCTTAGGCTTAACGGGTTTTGCTCCTTCTCTACGGCTACGACGTGGTGTATCGCTGATGATATCCACTGTTTCTGTAGCAGGCGTAGGTGTTTCTGAACCTGCTTGTTCTGCTTTTTTCTCTGCCGTCTTATAGGAAACAGCTACCCTTGTTGGGTTTTCATTGTATTCTCTTTCAAATTTCTTAGGTCTAACAGGACCTGGACCTGGTCTTGATCCACTTTCTTCCGCTGGAGAAGAAGGTACATCTTGACTTGGATGACTTGGAACACCAGGAGTTTCTCTTTGAATCTCATCTGCTGGAGAAGCTGGTACATCTTGACTTGGGTGAGTAGGAACGGTAGGAGCTTTTCTCATAATCTCCTCTACCGTTGACAAGGAATCAGCCATGAGTTCTTCAGCTGAAGGTTCATTTGCAGGAGTGCGAACTACTGCCTTATCTTCTTTCAGAACTTCATCATAGCCTTTTACTTTTTCTAAATCTCTCAGAATCTGCTCTTTAAAGCTTAATTTCTCTTCTTCTCTTGACTTTTCACTCAAAAGTTTTTCCTCCTTGTTGACAATCCATAATATTATATCTTAAAAGTCCAAGAAAAGCAACCTATGATACTTTTCCTAGCTTATTTTTTATACTCTGTAACTTCTCAAAGTAACTTCCACTTGCCTGACCAAAGTGGAAATTAGTCTAAAACGGATTTTTATGGTGGAATTAAGTGTGAGACGTTTGAGTTAGAAATGAGATTCACTATGACAAAACATAAACACCTTACCCTTTCAGACCGTAATGACATCCAATTAGGCTTAGAGCGCGGTGAAACCTTCAAAGCGATCGGGCAACTTATTCTAAAAGACCCGACTACTGTTTCTAAAGAAGTCAAACGAAACAGACAAGTCCGAGAGTCTACTTGTGATAACCTCCCTTGCCCTCTGCTCGACAAAGCTCCCTTTGTCTGTAACGGATGCCTTAAAAGAAGACAGAATTGTGGCTATAAGAAGATTTTCTACCTCGCTAAACAAGCTCAAAAACAATACGAACAAACTCTTGTAGAAGCTCGTGAAGGAACTCCCCTCAATTCTAAGACCTTCTGGGACATGGACAAAGTCATTTCTGATGGTGTTAAAAAGGGACAACACATCTATCATATCCTCAAAACTCACAATCTTGATGTCAGCTCCTCAACTGTCTATCGACACATCCGAAAAGGTTACCTGTCTATCGCTCCTATTGACCTAACCAGAGCCGTTAAATTTAAAGAACGAAGAAAAAGTAAGCTACCTCCCATCCCTAAAGAAGCTAAAAAAGGCCGTTCCTATGAGGATTTCCTAAATTATTTAACCCTTAATCAACTAGACTCTTGGCTAGAAATGGATACCGTTATGGGCAGAATGGGAGGTAAAGTCCTACTCACCTTCAATCTATCTTTCTGTAACTGTATCTTCGCTAGACTGCTGGATAATAAAACTGCCCTTGAGGTTACCAAACACCTCTATGACATCAAGAACACTCTTCACCAAGCTGACAAAGATTTCTTCCAACTCTTCCCTGTCATTCTTACCGATAATGGTGGAGAGTTTGCAAGGGTTGATGACATCGAAATGGATGTGCGAGGAGAGAGTAAACTCTTCTTTTGTGACCCTAATCGCTCTGACCAGAAAGGGAGAATCGAGAAAAATCACACCTTGATTCGCGACATCCTAACAAAGGGAATTTCCTTTGACAACTTAACTCAAGAGGACATCAATCTCGTCTGCTCTCATGTCAACAGCGTCAAACGTGCTGCTTTGAATGGAAAGTCAGCTTATGAACTCTTTGCCTTTACTTATGGAGAAGAAATTCCTAAGCTTCTCGGCATTTCTAAAATACCTGCAGAAGACGTCTGTCAGTCGTCTACATTACTCCAACATAAGTTCTAAAAACTAACCTAAAACCCTATTCAAACGTCTCACACTAACTTCCACCATAGCGGAACTTAATCTGAAACGCTTTCAGATGAGGGGATTTTGTGCGCTCTTTTTTTCGATTCCTTTCGGCTACAAAAACAATAAAATCAAGCATTAGTAAAACCAGTGGAACTTACCCTGACATGGATTTCCACTGGTTTTTACAATTTTTATCAGATTAACTTCCACTTCTACTAGCGGTGGAACTTAGTTTGGGAATTTACCATTTTTTATACTCAATGAAAATCAAAGAGCAAACTAGGAAGCTAGCCGCAAGCTGTACTTGAGTACGGTAAGGCGACGCTGACGTGGTTTGAATTTGATTTTCGAAGAGTATTAGCTTCCCAGACCATATCATACCATGTTTCCCCTGCAAAGGTTGACTGGGACTGGCCTTCGTTGACAAATCCATGTTTTTCATAATAGGCGATGAGATAGTCATGACAGGTTAGATTAATGCCATCTCTCTCATCTTCAAGAGCAACTTCTTTCAAGGCTGTCAGCAATTTCTGACCCAGTCCGAGTCCCTGTGCCTCCTTGGCAATAGACAGACAGGTCACAGAGATATAACCACCAGGCTCATGACTATAGTCTTTTATTTCTTCTGTAAAAGACTGGTCTTGCAGATGGCGGTGCAGGCCAACTGGTCCTTCGATATAACCCATGATTCTTCCTTCTTTTTCAGCAACCAGAAAAGAGGTCTGAATTTCTCTCAAATGTGCTTCAAAGACAGAAGGAGGAATGGCTTCTTCGACCGAAAAATTTTCAAATTCAAGTTCAACAATCCGATCCAAATCTTCTAATCTTGCTTGTCTGATTTTCATTGTTCCTCCAGATAAAAGGGATTAAACCAAATCATACTATAGCCCTGGCTAGTTGCATAGAGCAAAGTTGCTTCTTCATCAACAAAACCGTTTATTTCAAAATAGGAAAGCAGCTCATCAGGACTCTCCAAACGAATCCCTTTGTAATCCAGCTCAACTGCCACCTCTTTCAAGGCTGCAAGAAGAAGTGTTCCCAAGCCCTGTCTCTGATGGTCAGACTCAATGACTAAAGAATGTACTTTTAGACATTGCGGATTGTCTGACTGGGGACTTGATAAAATATAGCCTAAAAGTTGATTTTCATCCTTAGCTAGAAGAAAGGTATCCGCACACTTACGGATACTTTCTTCTAAGATATGGGAAGGTTGCTGCTTTTCAGCTGGAAAAGACGAGGTCTGAAGTGCCTCTATCTCAGGCAAATCAGACTTGCTTGCCTGAATGATCTTAATGGGAATTTCCATGGGAACATCCTATTGAACATTGCTTGTCAAGTTAGACAAAAGACGCTCAAATGAGTATTCATAGGTTTGGATGTCTCCTGCTCCCATAAAGACGTAAACAGCATTGTCATGGTCTAGGAGTGGAGAAACATTTTCAACAGTAATCACTTGGTGTTTTTTGTTGATTTTGTTGGCTAGGTCTTCTACCTTAACGTCACCATGATCTACTTCACGAGCCGAGCCATAAATTTGCGCTAGATAAACAGCATCTGCTTGGTTTAAAGCATGGACAAAGTCGTCCAACAAGGCAATGGTTCTTGTAAAGGTATGCGGTTGGAAGACTGCTACAATTTCCTTGCTTGGGTATTTCTGACGAGCCGCATCCAAGGTCGCAATAATTTCTGTTGGATGGTGGGCAAAGTCATCGATAATAACTGTATCATTGACAATTTTCTCAGTGAAACGACGCTTAACACCGGCAAATGTTTTCAAGTGCTCACGCACCAAGTTCAAATCAAATCCTGCTGTGTAAAGAAGACCAATAACGGCTGTCGCATTCATGATATTGTGACGACCAAAGGTTGGAATGTGGAATTGCCCCAAGTCTTGTCCACGGAAATGAACCGTGAAAGTTGACCCAGTTGTAGAACGAAGAAGATCGCTAGCTACAAAGTCATTACCTTCTGCTTCAAAGCCATAATAATAAATCGGAGCATTGGCTGTAATCTTACGCAATTCTGCATCTTCACCATAGACAAAAAGACCCTTGGTAATTTGTTTGGCATAGTCGTTAAAGGCATTGAAAACATCCTCGAGACTTGTGAAATAGTCTGGATGGTCAAAGTCAATGTTGGTAATAATAGAGTATTCTGGGTGATAAGGCATGAAGTGACGCTCATATTCGTCAGATTCAAAGACAAAATATTTGGCATTGGCCGAACCACGACCTGTTCCATCTCCAATCAAGAAGCTAGTGTCTGTGATGTGAGACAAGACATGCGACAACATACCTGTCGTTGAAGTTTTTCCATGCGCTCCAGCTACTCCCATGCTAACAAAGTCACGCATAAAGCTACCTAGAAACTCATGGTAACGTTTGTAGCTGATACCATTTTGGTCTGCATAGGCAATTTCGACGTTGTTATCTGGACGAAAGGCATTTCCAGCGATAATTTCCATATCACCGTCCAGATTCTTTTCATCAAAAGGAAGAATGGTAATGCCTGCCTGCTCAAGACCACGTTGAGTAAAGTAGTACTTTTCAACATCTGATCCCTGTACCTTATGCCCCATTTGGTGCAACATCAAGGCTAAGGCACTCATCCCTGATCCCTTAATTCCGATAAAATGATATGTCTTTGGCATGTTTTCTCCCCTATTCTGTAATTCTGGTCAGATTCAACTCTTGGGCAACCCGACGTTCTTGTTCTCTTTGTTTACTTTTTTTATTGTAGATTTGGCTCTTCTTTAGAAAATCATAGTTGTTTTTCTTTGGAGCAGGTGCTGACACTTCTTCATTCTTGGTAGGGATAGAATGAACTTCTTCCGCCAAGATGTACTGAGACTGGGTCAATTTTTGGCTATATTTGACAAATTCACCAGGATTTTCCTTTTGGAAAGGCGCGGTCGGTTGATTGCCCTGTCTAAGAAGGCCTGATTTAGAATGACGTCTCGCACGGCTGAAATCCTGAGTTAAATAGTTAGCAGAGCGTTTCTTTTTCAAATCTGCACGCGCTTCTTCACGCGCCACCTCCGCATAGCTCTTTCCTTCTTTTTTAACCCCTAAAGGAGCCTTTTTAGGTTTCTCGACTTGCTTTTCAATCGGTTTGACTGGCGCCTCTTCAGTAATAGGAGCCCATTCTAAATAATTTTTATCTCGATACTCACCCTTGATATTACTGATCAGATCAGACTCATCATAGAGATTCATGACTGGCATTTCAGTCAACATGACCTCGTCATCTGACACCAATGGAAATCGTTCTTGTTTCATTTTCTATTTCCTTTCAACACTTCATTATAGCGTATTGTCTTGATTTTTCAAGTACTGGCTTCAGAAATTCCCAAAATTTCTCTAATTTCTGCTAGGGTCAGACTGCCACGTGACTCTGTGCCGTCCAATACTTGTGACACCAGATGTTTCTTCTGTTCTTGGAGTTCCTGTATTTTTTCTTCAATGGTTCCCTTGGTCACCAAGCGATAAACCTCAACCGTTTCTTCCTGACCCATCCGATGGGCACGACCAATGGCTTGCGCTTCCACCGCAGGATTCCACCAAAGGTCAACCAAAATAACCGTATCAGCACCTGTCAGGTTCAGTCCGACACCACCAGCCTTGAGGGAAATCAGAAAGGCATCTCTTTCCCCTTGGTTAAAGGCCTTGGTCATGTCTTGTCTTTCCTTGGCTGGTGTTGAACCCGTGATTTTAAAGGAAGTTAAGCCCAAGTCTGGCAGTTCTTGTTCAATTTTCTCCAACATTCCCTTGAACTGCGAGAAAATCAAGACACGGTGTCCACCGTCTGCCACCTGTACCAGCAGGTCTCGGAGACTATCCAGTTTGCCACTGGCTCCCTGATAATCTTCCATAAAGAGGGCAGGGGTGTCACAGATTTGGCGCAAGCGCATCAGACCAGACAAGATTTCCACTCGACTTCGCTGAAATTCCTGATCTGAAACTTGAGCTAGGCGGTCTCGCATCTGTTGCAACTGGGCTAGGTAGATAGCCTTTTGCTGGTCTTCCAGTTCATTCTTATAAACCACTTCAATCAAGTCTGGTAATTCAGTCAGAACTTCTTCTTTCTTGCGCCGCATCACGAAAGGTTTGATAAACTGAGCAACGCGCTCAGCTGGTAATTTCATAAATTCTTTCTTGCTTGGCAAAAGTCCTGGCATGACGATTTGAAAAATAGACCACAACTCACCTAGATGGTTTTCAATAGGAGTTCCTGACAGGGCAAAGACCGACGGCACCACAAATTGTCTCAAGGTCTGGGCAATCTTGGTCTGGGCGTTTTTCATGACCTGAGCCTCATCTAAGAAAAGGAAGTCAAAGGCCATACCCTGATAAAGCTCACTGTCCTGACGGAAGGTAGCATAACTCGTCACATAGATCTGATGACTCTCAGCAAGAATCTCCTCACGACTAGCTTTCAAACCATGAACAACAGCCACATCCAACTGTGGGGCAAATTTCTGAAATTCATCTGCCCAGTTGTAAATCAAACCTGACGGAGCGAGAATCAAAACACGACTTTCTTTTGTCACTTGACTGGTCAAAAAAGCAATGGTCTGCAGGGTTTTACCCAATCCCATATCATCAGCCAAAATTCCACCAAAACCATAATGATGGAGCATTTGCAACCAGCCGATTCCCTTTTCCTGATAATCTCGTAAATCAGCCTGAACCTGAGTTGCTTGTCTAGGGAAGTCCTCTGGATGCGTCAAATCATGAGCCAGATTCTGGAATTCTTGTGAAAAAGAAACACGGTCACGCCCTTCAAAGAGATGGGCTAAACTGTAGGCCAAGGATTTCCGAGCCTGTAAGGAGCCATCTTTTAGTTCAAACTGCACCAGCTCCTGTAGATTTTGACGAATTTTCTTGGTTTCTTCATCAAAAAAGTAGACTTGGTTAGACGAATCAATGTAAAAATCCTTGTTGGCAACCAAGGCCTGCATGGCTTGGTCGATTTCCTCTTGGGCAATATCTTGAAAATCAAACTGGATTTCCAAGAGACCTCCCTTGGAAGCAATCTGCACTTGAGGGCTTGCTAGGCTATAAAGCTCTTCTAGCTTGTCTGATAGGTCAACATGACCGAGTTTTTCAAAGACTGGAATGATTTCGTGGAAGAAATGATAGACAGACTCCACTTTTAGGGCCTGACGCCAAGATTGAAAGTCGGCTTCAAATCCAGCTGCCAAGCAGACTTGGAAAATTCTTTCTTCTAAGTCCGCGTCACTCGAAAATGGCAGTTCTTCTAGCTCTTGTCGGCTTGATACCTGCCTATCCCCATAATCAAACTGAATTTCTAAACGAATCCGATTATCTTCTTCCCTGTCAAAGTAAAAAGAGGACGCAAACGTTTTGATTTGTAGACGTTCTGGAGCTGAGACGGTCCCCATTTGGCTAAAAAGAGTGAGACAGGAAGCCAACTTATCGCGGTCACTGCTATCAAATTGCAGGTATTTCTTTCCATGTTGATCAAAGGGCAACGCTTTGATTTCCTTGAGAAGACGCATCTGCTGGTCTGTTAGAAAATAAACCTGTCCTTTATGAAATAGCACAGCTCCCTGATAAAAGACATTGACCCTTGGACTCTCACTGATTTCCATTTCAAAATAGTCCGAGTATGCTGTTACTGTAAAGGCAAATAGATTGGCATCAGCATGCATATCCTGAAAAAGCAGAGTCTGGTAACTATCCACTTGATGGTCAAATTGAAAATGGGGCAAGGTCATCAATAAATTCACACCCTGCTCAAAAAAGGTCAGAGGGAAAAAGAGATGCCGACCTTGGTTTTGGAAAAAGAGGTCTGGAGCCTGTCCTTCCTCCATCAGTCCTCGCAAAAAAGTCAGAAGTTCTTGACTGGCCTCATCAAAGGCTTCCCAAGAAAGAGACTCCTCATAAATCTTGCCAATCATATAAGACTTTCTCTGCTCGACAATCCTTAAAAAGAGTAGAATATCTCGAATGACATAGTATTTTTGGCTATTGATTTGGCCGATTCTCAGAGTCCACAAGATATGATTGGTTCCTGCTTCCACTTGCCCCACAGCCGATAATTCATAGGCGCGTTCTGATTTTGGAGACAAGATTCGATCCAAAAATTTGCCACCCAAGGTCACCTTGGTTTCAACGGCCTCTTTTTCTTCATAACCTTCTTCCAGACTCTGCAAGATTTCCTGACCACGCTCATCATTTTTCAGAAAATGCTCTAGCGCTGCCAAATGCACACAGTAGCCCCTCTTTTGGAAAAAATCGCAGGCACAAAAAACCAAATCATCCTCTAAACTATAGCGCAGTTCTTCTTCTGCAACGCGAGCGTAGAGTCGATTATTCTTTTCTTTGATGATGTCAACCTTACCAGTTTCATAAAGGGCAACGCCTTCGATACGGACTTTCCCCGGAATCAATTTAGCCATATTTTTACCTTTACCTTATCTTTTTATTATACCATATTTTCCCCTATGAAAATAGCCTTCTAGGATGACTTTTCTCCTAGAAGGCTGGATTTTTAACGTTTGGCAAAAGTCGTCACAATTCGCTGACAAACTTCTTGCAACAGAGATTTAGGCATGGCTACATTGAGGCGGGCATGGAGACTCCCTTCCTCTCCAAAATCCAAACCACGGTTGAGGATAACCTTAGCTTCATTTCTCAACAGCTCTTGCAATGCTTCATCAGTCAGGTCATAGGCTGAAAAATCAAGCCAAATCAAGTAGGTTCCTTGCGGTTTCATAACCTTGATTTTAGTCTCTTTTCCAAATAAATCCACCACGTAATTGATGTGGTCTTCAAAGACTTGCTTGAGTTCCTCTAGCCAACCCTTCCCATAGCGATAAGCAGCTTCTGTCGCCAAATAACCCAAGCCTGAAATTTCATGCTGATTATTGGTCAACTGGCGTTTCTGGAAAGCCAGCCTCAACTTAGGATTTTCAATAACTGCATAGGAATTTTTTGTTCCAGCGATGTTAAAGGTTTTAGTGGCACTGGTCAAGACGATAGCAAATTCTTTAAAGTCAGGGTTGACAGTATTGAAGGAATGATGCTTGTGACCAAAGAGGGCCAAATCTTGGTGAATCTCATCCGAAACCAAGAAAACACCGTGTTTTTGGCAGAGTTGACCAATCTTCTCCAAGACTTCTTTTTCCCACACACGTCCACCAGGATTGTGAGGATTGCAGAGAATATAGAGTTTGACCTCCTCTTCCACCAAATCCTTTTCAAGTCGGTCAAAGTCAATCTCAAACAGACCATCCTTTTCCACCAAAGAATTGGTAATCAATCTACGGTTGTTCAACTTGACACTGCGAGCAAAGGGTGGATAGACAGGTGTGTTAATCAGAACCGCTTCGCCTTCTTTTGCGAAAGCTTGAATAGCTGTTGAGATGGCTGGTACCACACCCTCGATAAAGACAAGGGCCTCTTTGTCAAAGTGGTAACCGTGTTGTGTGGCTTCCCACTTTTGAACTTCCTTAATTAACTCTTCACTGGCATAGGTATAACCATAAACCAGTTGATCCGCATAAGTTTGCACGGCTTGACGGATTTCAGGCAAGACTACAAAGTCCATATCCGCTATCCAAGCTGGCAAGACTTCACTATCCGTTTCTGCCTCTTTCCATTTATAGGTATGGTGCCCTATACGATTGGGCAGGCTTGTAAAATCATATTTTCCCATCTTTTTCTTATCCTTCTAAGGCTTGGCGCAAATCTGCAATCAAATCTCTAGCATCTTCAATCCCAATTGACAAGCGCAAGAGGTCATCTGTCAAACCATAAGAATGGCGCACTTCTGCTGGAATATCAGCGTGAGTTTGCGTCGTTGGATAAGTAATGAGACTTTCCACCCCACCCAAACTTTCCGCAAAAGAGAAGACCTTGAGGCTGTTCAAAATGTGAGGAATGCGTGTTTCATCCGCTACCTTAAAGGAAATCATGCCCCCACGACCCGTATAGAGAACTTCCTTGACTGCTGGAGAATCCTTCAAAAAGGCGACCACTTCTTGAGCATTGGCTGTTGAACGTTCCATACGAAGAGACAAGGTCTTGAGACCACGGATCAATTGATAACTGTCAAATGGAGACAAGACTGCCCCTGTCGTATTGAGATTGTAGAAGAGTTTTTCGTATAGTTCTAAACTATTGGTCACAACCACTCCAGCCAAGACATCATTGTGGCCTGCCAGATACTTGGTTGCTGAGTGGAGAACGATATCTGCTCCATCTTCAATCGGACGTTGGTAAATAGGACTGTAGAAGGTATTGTCAACCACCACTTTGGCACCCTTAGCATGAGCCAATTTTACTAGTTTTTCAATATCAAATTCCAACATCAAAGGGTTGGTTGGTGTTTCGATATAGAGAACATCCACATCCTTCTCTAACTCGGCAATCAATTCTTCTTCTGTATTGGCATAGGTAAAATGGAAACGGCCTTCCTGTTCCACTTGGTTGAACCAGCGGAAAGAACCTCCGTAAAGGTCACGGACAGCCAAGACCTTACTTCCTACTGGAAAGACGCTAAAGGCCAATACAATTGCTGACATTCCTGAGCTAGTCGCTAGGGCATAGTCTGCTGACTCAATAGCCGCCAAGACTTCTTCCGCCTTACTACGAGTTGGATTTTTAGTACGCGTATAGTCAAATCCAGTAGACTGACCAAACTCTGGGTGCTGATAAGTCGTCGAAAAATGAATCGGTGTCACCAAAGCTCCTGTCGCTTCATCTGACTTGATACCCGCCTGGGCCAAAATTGTGTTAATGTGTAATTCCTTGCTCATACAATTCCTCCAAATCTATAGTAACTATTGTACCACTTATTTTCATCAACTTATTTTCTTCTTTTCAAGAGCTAGTTATAGTTTTAAACTATAGACTTATACTCTTCGAAAATCTCTTCAAACCACGTCAGCGTCACCTTACCGTAGGTATATGTTACTGACTTCGTCAGTTCTATCTGCAACCTCAAAACAGTGTTTTGAGCTGACTTCGTCAGTCTTATCTACAACCTCAAAACAGTGTTTTGAGCAACCTGCGGCTAGCTTCCTAGTTTGCTCTTTGATTTTCATTGAGTACTAGATAGTAAAGCTAAAAAGAATCCAGAAAAGCTTCCAGATTCTTTTGTGAAAATGATTGCTAGGGTTTACTGTGAACGAAAGAAATCCTGTTGGGCTAAATAATCATAATGGTCTTTGTTAAATTGATATTGGCCCACACGCTGACTAATCTGACCAACATCCACAGAAAAAATATAGGCTTCATTTTGATAGTTCCAGTTCAGCCTAACTGTATTCAAGACTGGCTTATAAGTAAAATCTTGAACTTGATTCCAAGGCATCTCTACGACTTGATTAGAACGATTTTCAGTTATATCACTGATGTCCATCAAGAAAATCCCCTTAGGTGTGAATGCCAGAATTTTAGGCTTCACACTCGACTGAACATAGTAGGAACCACCTATAATGAAAAAATCAATAAAGGATTTCAACCATGTCTTTTTCTTGAAAGCCATCAGAAAATTCTTTTGCCCTTCAATGCGACAAGTTGAAAGAAATGATGCAATCTGTTTTTCTGTTGCAAACTCCATAATAGCGCCCATGATGTTACCTCCATAACGATTAGTAAATAGGCAAATAAGAACTCTTCACATAAAGAAGAACTTATCATTTGTTGCATTTTATCTTACTTTTCCAGTAGACGACATCCCTCCTATAAAATCATCCTAGCATGTACACACTTCAGTTAACACTGGAAGAGGATTTAAAAAATAGCTTCTCACAACTTTTATCATATTTATTATATCATAAATCCGATAAACAAATAAAAAAATATAATCATTTCTACCCAAAATTTGCCATCTCTCTATAAAAAACGAAAAACGACAGTTTCCTTCTAAACCATCGTTAGACACACTCACTCTATCATTTGCTCCTGCACAAAACGAGCATAACGCTCATGATTTTCCAGTAACTCCTTATGAGTTCCTGAGCCAGTGATTTTCCCCTCCTCTAAGAAGAAAATACAATCCACATCTTTTACCGTTGACAAACGATGCGCTATAATCACAACCGTCTTCTCCTTTAATACAGAATAGAGGCTACTGATAATCGCATACTCAGAATCCGCATCAAGATTAGCAGTGGCTTCATCAAATATAAGAATTTCAGCATCTTTTAAGTAGGCTCTAGCTATTTGAAGTCTTTGGCTTTGCCCCCCTGACAAGAGTCGTCCGCGTTCACCAACTTCAGTATCTAACCCCTCTTTCATGGAGCGAATCTCATCACCTAGTGATACCAAGTCTAGCACTTTCATCAATTCATCATCAGTTACTAAGCGATTCAAACCGAGACAAAGATTGTCACGAATACTGCCAGATAAGACTGCATTATTTTGTGAAACCCAAGCGATTTTACCTCTCCATTCTTTTAAGTTAAAATCATATATACTTGATTGCTCCATTAGAATATCTCCTGAAAGCGGTTTATAAAACCGCTCTAACAAACGCACAATCGTTGATTTTCCTGATCCAGATGGTCCAACAAAAGCAATTTTTTGCCCCTTAAAAATTGAAAAAGTAATATCCTTTAAGACAGGTCGATTTTCATCATATTCAAAATAGACATGGTTAAAATTCAACTCTTGTCCTGATATCGATTCTCCTCCCTCAAATGTTTCTCTAGGAACTGCAAGCAAGTTTTCCAGTGCAACTGAAGATCCCTTACTCCTAGAATAAACAGTTACAAAATTAGCTATATTACTAATAGGATTAAGTAATTGAAAGAGGTAAATCAAAAACGAAACCAAGGTTCCCACAGATATATATCCTGCACTGACCCGATAACCCCCATAGGTTAGCATCACAGCTATAGTCGCAAAGATAAATAAGAGAGCAAACGGGGTCTCAAAAGAAGTAACCCTATCTGATTTCAGTGAATTGTTTTGTACCCTTTCAATACAATTATCCAAAACATCCTGTACACTTTTCTCTGCTTGGTTAGTCTTAATTAATTCATGTTCTTGAATCTTTTCAGTCAATTGCCCTGTTAAAAATCCGATTTCCTCCTGTAAACGACGACTATACTTTTCACTGATATTGGAAAGGGGCAAGATAATAAACATCATACAAGGAAGAGTGATGAATAAAAGTAGAGAAAGATTCCAATCAAGACTAAATAAGACTACAATGGAACCAAGTACCATAACTAAACTCAGAATAATATTTGGGAAAGTCGTAATTAAAAACTCACGAATGACACTCGTGTCATTGACAATGGCAGAAGTCAACTCCCCACTTTGGCTCTTATCAAAGAAGGATTTCTCTGCATAAATCAACCCCTCTATCACTTTTTTCCTGATTTTTGCTATCTTTTTTTCACCCGATTGACTAAACAGATAGTAACCAATAGAAGAAAACAAGGCTTGACCAATAAAAATCAAAAACGATTGAAATACTTTGGAACCTATATTTTCAATAGAACTCCCATCTATTAAACCTTTTAAGATAAGGGGAAGCAACAAAGCAAGTAGACTAGACAGAACAAGGAAGAAACTCCCCATAATCACCTTAGTATCTACTCTTAATAATTTTAATTTCATAAATACTCCTTATAATAGCTCTATGAGACGATTTCGAAATAGTTTTACTTCTCCACCTATCCTTTCATAAATAACTAATAATTTTTCTACCGTCTTAATATTTTCATAAAAAAGATGTATCAAAATATAAACAGCGATAATTTCTTTATAAGTTTTCAATTTTTCTATCCTATAAGAATATTCTTCTGAATCGTTCTTCATCTTTTCATATAGCAAATCAATGCTTTCAACGGTTATATTTTGTAACAATTCTAAAGCCCTATCAGACTTTACTTCTGTTGCTTTTGATAAGAAAAGCTCAGAATAGTTCATATTATTTTTTATAAGTTTATTTAATATATTTGCTACAAGAGTCGTATGATATACCTTTGGAAAAAAATCTTCTATCTTATCTAGTAAAAGTCTATCCTCATCATATATAAAAAAACCATTGTCAACCTGAGAATTAGCTAATATAGACACTGATATTTCTAAAATATAGTCAGAAATTGGAATATTCAATATAGACAAACAGCACATCAACTCCATAATAACATCTATATCTTTTCGTTTAATAGAAATCAGTAATGAGAGTTCTAAAATAGAAGACAACTTATTTTGATCAATATTTTCAAAAATACTTTTATCTTTTGAAAAAATAGAAGTATAGAATATATCATGTGTGATAGCATATAAATGTTCACGACTTAATAAAATATCCAATGGAATATCTCCCAATAACAATTGGTGCAGAAAACCGCTATTGAATAAATTTAAAATTTTTAATCTATATTCTCTACTATTTCGATAATCCTTTAAAGACATTAAGGCTAGATACTCTATCTTACGATAATATATCTCATCGCTATTCATTAAATTATTTAATGACTGATACTGACTGTTGTAACACTTTAACAGTATGTCTACAGATTTCATATCAACTCTATCTCCATATAAAGTCATTTGATGATACTCTAATAGAGATTTTTTATTTTTATAAAAATAAGGTAGATGATTGTCAATCCAATCCTCCACCTTATTTAATGATAGGAAAAACCTATCCATCCCTGTTACCATTCTAGGGACATAACATCAAAAATATCGCCAGTCATTTCATCTTCTAAATCCTTAAAGTATATAAAAACATGTGTAGTATCTTTATAAATACGTACTGGTCGAGTTTCCTCAATAATTACTTTAGTGTTTTCAGAAAATTTATTAAACAATGATTTCATTAGCTTCTTCCTTTCGATATATTATTCTTTTATCCTTATTTGACATGTTTTGCCAATTCTTCTTGGGCTTTTTTATTGGATTCTTCTTTTTCTTTCAGCCATTTTTCTTTAGCTTTTTCATATTCGTCTGTTGTGACTGTCTTATCTTGTACTTTAAGGTATTTATAGGATTCAACCCCTTTATTACCAGCCAATGAATAAGGTGCTGAGAAAGGAACTGTTTTTCTCAAGCTAGGCGTTCCACCTAATGAAACATTTGGAATCGCTAGAGAACTATCTATCAACCATGCTTGAATATCAGCATATTTCTCATAACGTTTGGCTGGGTCTTGCTCCTTATTAGCCTCTTCCAACATTTGAGTATAAGTGTCAAGTCCAACTGCCTTAGCCTTGTCATTGGCTTCACCAGGGTCGAGTCCAAGATTTTGTAGAACCCCACCATTCTTGACACTAAAGATATCAAGATAGGTTGATGGATCTAAGTAGTCAGGACTCCAACCACCATTGTAAAGGTCGTAGTCTTTCTGAGTAGCAGTCTGAGCAAGGTAACTTGAGTTATCATAGTCCTCTGTTGATAACTGTTGGATATCAATAACGACGTTCTCCGTACCTAAAGCTGCTTCAATAGATTGCTTCATAGAGCTTACTTCTTGAATCCCCTTCTTAGAAGCTTGGTCAACTGTCGCATCCAAATGAATAGGGAATTGAACTCCCTTAGCTTCTAGCTCTTTCTTGGCCTCAGCAAATTTAGTCTTGGCTTTCTCAGGATTGTAATAAGGGTCTTGACCATCCGCAAAGTTGATACCTTGCCATTCCTTACCATAATTGACCATCTTAGAGGCTACTACTTCACCAAAGTCTTTTCCCTTGATACTTACAAAGGTTGGAGGAACAACCAAGTTACGCAAAATCTTAGTCGCTCCGTCTTCTCCCTGAGTTTGAGCCCCATAGGCTGTACGATCATAGGCAAAGTTAATAGCTTGACGGAAGTTTTTATTAAGAACTGCTTCCTGAGTTGATTTCTTTTCAATGTCGGTCATCTTAGAAGTAAATTTATAAGCTTGTCTATCTAGGTTAAAATTCCAGTAATAAGACGTAGCAGTCTGCATACTGTAGATGATATCATCTTTGTATTTTTCTTTAATCCCTTCAAAACTTGAACTATTTGGATAGAGACGAGCGTAGCTATAGGCTCCGTCTGTAAAGTTACGAACAAGAGCATCTTGGTCACTACCATCATAGTAGGTCAATTTAACATCATCTACAAAGACATTCTTAGCATCCCAGTAGTTAGGATTTTTCTTGTATTCGATGACAGATTTTGAAACAAAAGCTTTCATCAAGAAAGGTCCACTGTACAAAATATTAGCAGGGTCTACCTTGCCAAAATCATCCCCTTTTGATTTTAGGAAATCCGCATTGACTGGGAAAAGAATGGTTGATGTCGTTTTTGAGTTCCAGTAAGGTTCTGGTCGAGCCAAGGTGTATTGAACCGTTTGGTCATCAAGAGCCTTGACACCGACAGTTGAAAAGTCGCTTGTTTTACCAGTGATATAGTCATCCAAACCTGCAACAGAGTCCTGCACTAGATACAAGGCTTCTGATTTTTTATCAGCCGCATATTGCAAACCTGTCACAAAATCTTGGGCAGTTACAGGAGCATATTCTTCTCCCTCAGAAGTAAACCACTTGGCATCCTTACGAAGTTTGTAGGTATAGGTCAAACCGTCCTTAGAAACACTCCAATCCTCTGCCAAGGATGGCACATAGTTCCCATATTGGTCATTTTCCATGAGACCATCTACCAGGTTGGTCACAATATCATTTGTTGTTGCGCGGTTTTCTGCTAGATAGTTCAAACTAGATGGATCACTTGAATAAACATAGTTATAGGTTTTTGATCCTGTGCTAGAATTTCCACACGCGCTCAATAAAATTCCTGTACCCAGGACAAGACCTGCCAAGGTTAGATATTTGCTCTTAGACTTTTTCATTTCCAGAACCTCCTGCTTTAAAGATTTGTTTTATTATACAACGTTTAGTTTGTTTAGTCAATGATTTTTTCCAAAAAAATCGAAAAAGACCTCATCTTCTACTTTCAAAAGATAATTTTAGCTATTTTGACGCTAAAAAAGGAATAAGTTTCAAGTTCTCCTAAAAGATTGTTCAACTTATTCCTTTTATTTATAAATGCTATCTTACGAAAGATTAAATTTTGCTCGCATGCGATCTGCTTGGGCTTTTCCAATCACCTTATCCAATAAACGAGTACGGAGACTCATGACTCCGTATACTCCTCCACCCATGGCACCGACAAGAGCTACATAAAAGAAGCTCCACAAACGTCCACTTGGTTGGAAGAAAAATCCTAACAGCCACTGGATGATTCCTATTAACAAAAACATGACTAGGGTCAGCAAACTGATTAAAATGGTTCGCTTCACAATCACCTTGCGCTTAACACCCGTTACTTTACAAATATCCCGATACATCAAGACGTTAGGAATGATAAGAGCGATGGTTGTTGAAATCAAGGGACCATAACTGTGGAAAAGGGCGATGGTAGGCAGTTGCAAGACCAGCTTGGCAATAGAACCATAGATAAAATAGAGAACGGCCTTGCGGTTGCGGAACATGGCTTGAAGCATGGGGGACAAGACCATGTACAAGCCTAAAATAATAGACTGCAAAACTGCAAAGATAAATAAGCCCATAGCCAAACTGTCTGGCTTGCCATAGAAGACTGTATAAAGAGGTTCTCCTACCATAACCACTCCAACCGTTGCTGGTAGCAAGAACATAAAGAGTAGGGTGAGACTGTCCTGAACGAGACGAGAAGCTGCCTTCAAGTCCCCCTTGACATAGTTTTCTGTCAAAAGCGGCAAGCCTACACTCCCAATCGAAACCCCAACAGAAATCAAAATCATCGTGATTTTATTAGGATTGGCTGAGAAATAAGAAAACATGACAACCAAGTCCTCATTGCTGTAGTTGGTAAACCAGCTCATACTATTGATAAAGGTCAGCTGGTCCAAAATCTGGAAGAGCTGGATGGCAGACCCTGTCAGGATAAAAGGAATGGCTTCCTTAATGGTATCAACCAAAAGACGCTTACTGTTAATCTTATCTCCTGTTTCAAAAACTCTTTTGAGTGAACCTTCTTGGGCAAGGAAATAAATCAAGACTGCAAAACTGGCGACCATGCCGACAAAGGCAGCAAAAGTGGATTGAGTAACGGCTGCTAGGTAATCTCCTGAACCAAGCTTCATAATGATAAAGGTTGCTAGGAGCATCCAGATAACACGAATGACCTGCTCAGCAATTTGACTCATAGCATAAGGTTTGAGGTTATTCATCCCTTGGAAAAATCCTCGGATAACACTCATAGATGGGAAGATCAAGACTCCCCAAGCCAAGCTCTGCATAATTGGGATCAGGTCTTTCCCTACACCCGACAAATCTGCTAGCCAAGGAGCAAAGATATACAAGACTAAAGCAAAAACCAGGCCTAGTCCTGTCATAAAGCCTAAAAAGCTCCGAATCAGGGCAAAGCTATGCTCTTCTTCTCGCATGGTATTGTACTTGGCAACTTGCTTGGCCACCGCAACTGGGATACCCGCTGTTGAAACCAGTAAGAACCAGGCATAGATATTATAGCCCATGGTAAAGAGACCATTGGCTGTAGCCGCATAAGACCCCATCCAGATGTACCAAGGGATAATGTAAATAGCCCCAAGCAGGCGACTGATAAAGTTACTAGCCGTTAACCAAGCAGTCCCCCGTAACATCTGGGCCTGCTGGTGATTGTTTTCGTGCGACATAGATTCCTCATTCAATTTTGATAACTAGGAAAAACTCCTTATCTTCCATTATAAACTTTTCCTTGTTACTTGTAAATTTGCGACTTTCGGTTTACAATAGAAAGTATGATAAAGATTGAAACCGTATTAGATATATTAAAGAAAGATGGTCTCTTCCGCGAGATTATCGACCAAGGACACTATCACTACAACTACAGCCATGTCGTATTTGACACCATCTGCTATGACAGCCGCAAGGCTAAAGAAAAGAGCCTCTTTTTCGTTAAAGGTGCTGCCTTTAAGAAGGAATTTCTGCTTTCAGCCATCTCTCAAGGGCTCGGTTGGTATGTTGCTGAAAAAGACTACGAAGTCGGTATCCCTGTCATCATTGTGAACGATATAAAGAAAGCCATGAGTTTGATTGCCATGGAGTTTTATGGCAATCCACAGAAAAAACTCAAACTCCTTGCCTTTACTGGTACTAAAGGTAAGACAACAGCAGCTTACTTTGCTTACAACATCCTATCTCAACGCCACCCAACCGCCCTCTTGTCAACCATGAATACGACTTTAGATGGCAAAACTTTCTTTAAATCTTCATTCTCAACACCTGAAAATATCGACCTCTTTGACATGATGGCTCAAGCTGTTAAGAATGGAAGAACCCATCTCGTAATGGAAGTCTCTAGTCAAGCCTATCTAGTCCATAGAGTCTATGGTCTGACCTTTGATGTAGGAACCTTTCTTAACATCACTCCAGACCATATCGGCCCGATTGAACACCCTAGCTTTGAAGACTACTTCTACCACAAGCGTCTTTTGATGGAAAATAGCCGAGCAGTCATCATTAACAGTGACATGGACCACTTCTCTGTCTTGAAAGAACAAGTGGCAGATCAAGACCATGATTTCTATGGTAGCCAATCAAATAATCAAATCGAGAATTCCAAAGCCTTTAGCTTTTCAGCTACGGGTAAACTCTCTGGAGATTATGATATTCAACTCATTGGTAACTTCAACCAAGAAAATGCCGTTGCTGCTGGACTTGCTTGCCTCCGTCTCGGAGCCAGTCTTGAGGACATCAAAAAAGGAATCGCTGCAACCCGCGTTCCTGGTCGTATGGAAGTCCTCACCCAGAAAAATGGAGCCAAGGTTTTCATCGACTACGCCCACAATGGGGACAGTCTCAAAAAACTCATCAATGTGGTTGAAACTCATCAAACTGGAAAGATTGCTCTGGTTCTGGGGGCTACTGGAAACAAGGGAGAAAACCGTCGTAAGGACTTTGGCCTCCTCCTTAATCAACACCCTGAGATTCAAGTCTTTTTGACTGCTGATGACCCCAATTATGAAGACCCAATGACCATTGCAGATGAAATCAGTAGCTACATCAATCATCCTGTTGAAAAAATTGCGAATCGCCAAGAGGCCATCAAGGTGGCAATGACCATCACTGAACAAGAACTCGATGCTGTGATTATTGCTGGTAAGGGAGCTGATTGCTACCAAATCGTCCAAGGAAAAAAAGAAGCCTATCCAGGAGATGCCGCCGTAGCAGAAAATTATTTATAAGAATAGAAAAAATCAAGGGAAAACGAAACCCTTGATTTTTTACTATTATTTAGTAAAAACGTTTTTCAAACCTTCAACGGCACCTTCTACGGCACCTTTAGCATCTTCAACTACTTCTTTTGCCTTAGCAACTGTTTTTTCAACAGCTCCTTCAAGTTCTGTCTTGCTGTCTCCAGTAACTTTACCAAAACCTTCTTTGATAGTGCCTGTTGCTTGTTCCAATTTGTTTTCAAGTGACATATGATTGTCTCCTTTGGGTTTATTCCGATATATGTTACCGGTTACATATAGTTTATACTGAATACTAAGGGAAGTCAAACAATTTGCTCAGAAACAAGAAATCACGCCAAGTAGAAAGTTAATCTTTCCTTATCAAAATCGATAGCCAACTCATACTTCCCATCTTCCTTTTGGACAATATAGCCTAGAACGACTAAACTGTCCACAAAGATATCACGGCGTTTCTGCATCAGTTGATCTTTTTTGAGAAATTTCAACAAAAAAGTTGTCATGTATTTGAGAGCATACTCAGGATTGACATCTCCTAAAATGTCATAAAGTTCCTGCTGTTTTTCTGTCAAAGGATACTGCTGTTTGACCTTGTAGAAATAATTGGACAGGGTCATTTTAGTCCGCGCAAAGTCCGTCTTTTCAACTAAAATAGCAGCATTGGTTTGATTTCGTAATTCTGTCTCAAAAGTCTGCTCCAACAAGGCTTGATAGACCGGACTATCTTCGCTGACAAAAATCTCTTGATCCAGTTCGAGACTATCGAGTGATTCAAGCATAGGAAGATTGAGGTAATAGCGCTTATTTTCCCGTAGAATCAAGCCTGCCTTTATATACTCTTCCATGAGTTTATCAACTGCCACATCTGGAAATTGAGCCTTAATTTCTCTCAAAATAACATCATCATGCTGGTCCAGATAGCGGATCAATTCTCCAAAAAATGGCTGTCTCGTCAAACGAGAGGGATTAAAAATCTGAATCATGAAGATTCCTTTCTTTACATTCTAACAGAGGCGATGCTGCCAACTGACTAGGATTGGTCCCAGCTTGGTTCAGAGGAACAGGAAGACCTAATTCTCTGTAATACTCCCTCCAAAAATCACTAATCTCTTGCTTCCCATCCCCAAATTTCATGGGAATAGTTTCAAAAATGGGGAGAATTTCTGCCATGTACTGGGAACAGTAAAAACCAGCTTCATCTGGATAGAAAGAAGCATTGTAGGGTGCTCCAAGATGTTTGCAAGCTTCTTCCTTCACAGACTGGATATCCATTTCTGGGTAAACATAGATGTCGTACAAATGATTGGGCTCAAAGAAGTCTGCTGGTTCCTGACAGACCACACCAAATTCTCCACTAGCGTGGTAAATCATCTCATCCAAATAAATGGCAACATGGCTATAGTTGCCTGTTGAAATCTGGATAGCCTGTCCCATATCTGACTCATCTCTCACAAAAATCAAATCGCCATTTTCTAACATACTTCACTCCTAGAAAAAAAGGAGCCGAAACTCCTTTCGATATAAGGCAAACTAGCCTTTCCTAATTTGAATTAACACTCAAACTCTTAAGCATTGAAGCTTTCAGTCAATTGAGGTACCACTTGTTTCTTACGTGAAACGGCACCAGCAAGGAAGGCATGATTGTTTTCAAGTTTGAAGTTGAAAGCCGCTTCGACTTTGCCCATATTGGCACCAAGCGCCAAGATTTCTGAGTTTGAGTTGACGATATCTGTAATCATCAAGACAAAGTCAGAGTAGCCGTTTGCTGCGTTAGCAGCTTGCATTGCAGCTTCAATTTCTGCTTGGCGTTCCAAAACTTCAGCGATGTCAACTGTGTTTACTTGAGCAACACGGACATTATTTCCTTTCAATTCAAAAGTCTTAGCATCAATGTCAATCAATTCGTCAGCAGATTTGCTAGCCAAGTTGGTACCAGCTTTCAACATTGCCAAACCATATTCTTCCAAGTTTACACCAGCCAATTCAGCCAATTCAGGAGCAATGACTTTATCTGTTGGGTGTGTTGTTGGTGATTTCAAAAGAAGAGTATCTGAAATCAAACCTGAAAGCATCAAACCAGCAATCTCTTTAGGTACAGCTACACCATGTTCTTTGAACATACGGTAAACGATTGAAGACGCAGATCCAACTGGCTCCAAACGCATGTAAAGTGGGCTTGCGGTTTCAAAGTTAGCCACACGGTGGTGGTCTACAACACCATAAACTTCTACTTCAGCAATATCTGATACAGATTGTTGGAATTCATTGTGGTCAGTCAGGATAACTTGCTCTGCACCTTCTGCTTTAGCAGAAGTGATAACACGCGGTGCTTCCACACCAAAATAGTTCAAGACAAAGGCTGTTTCTTCATTTGGAGTTCCAAGGGCAACAGCTTCCGTATCCAAACCGTAAGCTTCTTTTGCAAGGTAGGCAAAGGCTACAGATGACCCGATGGCATCTGAGTCTGGATTTTGGTGACCAAATACTAGAATCTTAGACATGATAATACCTCATTTTGTTTATTCTCTTTATTGTAGCATTTTTTTCGCTTTTTGACAAAAGTAAGAGGAGTCAAAGGACTCCTCACGATTCTTCAAAATAACTGAGTAAATTTCTATCTTGATTTTCAGATAAAAATTGCTCCTTCTGTGGTCTCTTCTTACGCTTGAGAAGGGCTTCAGCTGACATGGCTTCTTCCTTACTGGCAAAACCTTGAGCATAGATAAGTTTGACTGGCAAGCGTGCTCGTGTATATTTGGCTCCCTTCCCACTATTGTGGACAGCAAGGCGTTTTCTCACGTCAGTCGTATAACCTGTATAGTAGGAGCCATCACGACACTCCAGCACGTACATATAAGCCTTATGATCCATAATAAATCTCTTCGAGTTCCGGCGTGTAAGAGCCATCATCATTGTGGACAATGAGAGGTGGCAAGACCTTAAAGCCACTTGTCGAGCCATCCTTGATAGCCTCAATCAAAAGCATATTGGCTTCTTTTTCCCGCTTTGGATAAACAAACTGCAGGCGCTTAGGGGCTAGATTATGCCGTTGTAAGGTATCCAAAATATCCAGAAGACGGTCAGGACGATGAACCATAGCCAACCGTCCATTAGACTTGAGAATACTCTGGGCACTGCGACAGATTTCCTGCAAATTGGTCGTGATTTCATGGCGCGCCAAGAGGTAATGTTCGCTCTCGTTCAGGTTTGAATGAGGATCCACCTTAAAATAGGGCGGATTACACAAAATCATATCCACCTTACTTCCCTGGATGTAAGCAGGCATATTTTTCAAATCATCACAGATGACCTCCATCTGCTCTTCCAAACCATTCAAACGGACAGAGCGTTCAGCCATATCCGCCAAACGCTCCTGAATCTCAACAGCCAAAATCTGTGCCTGAGTTCGAGTGCTAGCAAATAGCCCCACTGCTCCATTTCCAGCGCAGAAATCCACAATCAAGCCCTTTTTAGGGAAACGTGGAAAGCGTGACAAGAGAACACTATCTACCGAATAGCTAAAAACCTCTCTATTTTGAATAATTTTGATATCTGTTGAGAAGAGCTGGTTAATTCGCTCCCCTGATTTTAATAATTGTTCTTCTTCCATGGTTCTATTATAGCAGATTTATATTAACATTACAAAAAATATAAAATTCTAAACTACTTCTTCTTTTTCAAATAGTGCAAGGCTTCTCTAGTCCAAATTGGCATCATTCGTTTAAGAGGCGCAAAGCCGTAGTTAAAACGGTCGCTTGAAAAGCGTCTCCGTCTCGGAAACTGGTGCTTTTCTTCCTCCAAAGTGCGGATAGAAAGACTAGCTTTCCCTGTAAATTCATCTAAATCCACTACCTGAACCTGAACCTCTTCATCGACTTTCAAGGCTTCATGAATATTTTCAATAAAGCCAGTCCGAATCTCTGAAATGTGAATCAGACCCGTATCACCTGTCTCTAGCTCAACAAAGGCACCGTAGGGCTGAATCCCTGTAATACGGCCCTTTAGCTTATCACCGATTTTCATCTTAGTCCTCAATTTCAATTGTTTCAATCACAACATCTTCAACTGGCTTGTCCATAGCCCCTGTCTCAACAGAAGCAATGGCATCCAAGACAGCGTAAGAAGCTTCATCAGCTAGCTGACCAAAAACCGTGTGACGGCGGTCTAGGTGAGGGGTTCCACCTTGGTTGGCATAGATTTCTGCGATCGGTTCTGGCCAACCACCACGAGCAATTTCTTTCTTAGAATAAGGCAGGTGTTGGTTTTGGACGATAAAGAACTGGCTGCCGTTGGTATTTGGACCAGCATTGGCCATAGAAAGGGCACCACGGATATTGTAAAGTTCTTCTGAGAATTCATCCTCAAATGATTCGCCGTAGATGGACTCGCCTCCCATACCAGTTCCAGTTGGATCTCCACCTTGAATCATAAAGTCCTTGATAATACGATGGAAAATGACTCCATCATAGTAGCCATCTTTTGAAAGTGCAACAAAGTTAGCCACAGTTTTAGGAGCATGTTCAGGGAAGAGCTTGATACGCAAGTCTCCGTGATTGGTCTTAATAGTCGCGATAGGACCTTCTGCTGTTTCAATGTCTACTTGTGGGAAATGCAAGTCTTTTTCTACCATACCAAATCCTTCTAAGGCATCAAAAATGCCATCTTCTTCTAGTGTTTTTGTAATATAATCTGCTTTTTCTTTGATTTTATCATGAGAAATTCCCATGGCAACGCTGATTCCAGCATAATCAAAGAGTTCCAAGTCGTTGAGTCCATCTCCAAAAACCATGACGTCCTCTGGTTTCAAGCCAAGGTGTTCCACAACCTTTTCCACACCCGTCGCTTTGGAGCCTGAAATCAGCACAATATCAGACGAATGCTCATGCCAACGAACCATGCGAAGTTTGTCTGAGAGACTGTCAGGCAAGTGCAAGTCATCTCCTTTATCTTCAAAAGTCCACATCTGATAAATCTCTACTTTTTCATGGAAATCAGGATCTACATCCAAATCAGGGTAAATTGGATTGATAGCTTCACTAATCATATCGGTGCGAGTCGACAACTTGGCATCATGACTCCCAACCAAACCATACTCAATTCCCTCTTGCTTGGCCCAAGAAATATACTCCTCAACATCTGACTTCTCGATCTGATACTGATAAATGACCTGACCTTTTTTATCTTCGATATAAGCCCCATTCAGGGTCACAAAAAAGTCAGGCTTGAGTTCACGAATCTCCGGAACGACACCAAAAATCCCTCGTCCAGAAGCAATACCTGTCAAGATTCCTTTCTCACGTAATTGCTTAAAAACAACTGGGATTGAAGTTGGAATAAAACCCGTCTTGGAATTTCGCAATGTATCATCAATATCAAAAAAGACAATCTTGATTTTCTTTGCCTTGTATCTTAATTTCGCATCCATCTCACTACCTCTTTCAATCTAACTCTTTCCATTATACCATAAAGTAGCTAAATCCCCTATTTTCAAAGAAATTCGCTATCTCTTATTCGAACTTCTTGGATAAGTACAGAACTAAATCATCATTATTTTGAATAGTAGCATTCATTTCCAACGGCTGATTTCGATACCAAACGCCTGAACCATCTGGAATATAGCCTCGTTTGATGTACAATCTCTGGGCAGGTCCATAGCCTGAGTGCAAACCTACACCCAACGTCACTCTGTCTGAAAAAAACTTAACTCGATTTTCTGCTTCTTCTAGCAGTTGACTCCCAATCCCTTGATTTCGAAAAGGTTCAAACACATTAAAATCTGATAATTCTGGATAGACTTCTGCAAAAGGACCATGTTTAGCAGAGGGCAAAATGGTAACGTAGCCCGCTACAGCACCATCAATCTCTGCAACTAAGACTTCTCTCTCCCCACTTTCCTGTTCCAGAAAATATCTAGCCAAAATTTCCTCTCTACCAGGCCAACCTTGATTGATAAATCCATGAGATAAGGATTCAATATCAGACTTAATCATATTTCTAATCGTACAATTCATCTTTGACTTACCCACCTTTACTCTTTTTATTACCATTATAGCACGCCAAGGTCAGAAAAAAACTATTTCGTGAAAAAGAGGTCCAACTGGACCTAAACTCGCTCTCTTATTTCAAAGCTCGTGAAAAAAAGACCCAACCGGGTCTTTTCTTTAATCTTCGTTTACGAAAGGCATCAAAGCCATTACGCGAGCGCGTTTGATAGCTGTTGTTACTTTACGTTGGTTTTTAGCTGAAGTTCCTGTTACACGACGAGGAAGGATTTTCCCACGTTCTGAAACGAAACGGCTAAGAAGCTCAGTATCTTTGTAATCAACATATTCAATTTTGTTTGCTGCGATGTAATCAACTTTTTTACGGCGTTTGAATCCGCCACGACGTTGTTGAGCCATGTTTTTTCTCCTTTATAATTTTAGTTGTCCATTAGAATGGTAAATCATCATCTGAAATATCCAAAGGATTTGTTGCTCCAAATGGATTTTCATCACGTGAAAAGTCTGGTACTGAATTTGTAGGTGCTGAATAGTTTGCAGTTGGGGCAGAGTAAGCTCCACCTGTATGACCTTCACGCACACTACGGCTTTCCAACATTTGGAAATTCTCAGCCACGACCTCTGTCACGTAGACACGTTGTCCTTGCTGGTTATCGTAACTACGAGTCTGGATACGGCCTGTCACCCCGATAAGTGAGCCTTTTTTAGCCCAATTAGCAAGGTTCTCAGCCTGTTGGCGCCACATAACGACATTGATAAAATCAGCCTCACGTTCGCCATTTTGACTCTTAAATGTACGGTTTACTGCAAGAGTAAAAGTCGCAACTGCTACATTTGATGGGGTATAACGTAACTCAGCGTCACGTGTCATACGCCCTACAAGTACAACATTGTTAATCATAGTTTACCTTCTTACGCGTCAATTTTGACGATCATGTGACGAAGAATGTCAGCGTTGATTTTTGAAAGACGGTCAAACTCTTTAAGAGCTGCATCGTCGTTTGCTTCAACGTTAACGATATGGTAAAGTCCTTCACGGAAATCTTGGATTTCGTATGCAAGACGACGTTTTTCCCAAGTTTTTGATTCAACAACAGTTGCACCGTTGTCAGTCAAAATAGAGTCAAAACGTGCTACCAAAGCGTTTTTAGCTTCTTCTTCAATGTTTGGACGAATGATATAAAGAATTTCGTATTTAGCCATTGATATGTTCCTCCTTTTGGTCTAATGACCCCAAGACTTTGCAAGGGGTAAGTGAGGTTCGCTCACAATAAACTATTATACTAGAAAAAATTTTTTTACGCAAGTAAAAACTCTGAAATTCGAAAAAACGCCACATGGGCGTTTTCCTGTTCTTACGGTTTAATACGGTGCAACATACGTGGGAATGGAATAGCTTCACGGATGTGTTTTGTTCCTGCCGCGAAGGTTACCATACGCTCGATACCGATACCAAATCCACCGTGTGGAACTGTACCGTATTTACGAAGGTCAAGGTAGAATTCGTACTCTGTACGATCCATACCAAGTTCATCCATCTTAGCTACAAGAGCATCGTAGTCTTCCTCACGCATAGACCCACCGATAATTTCTCCATAGCCTTCTGGGGCAAGCAAGTCTGCACAAAGCACGCGCTCTGGATTTCCAGGAACTGGTTTCATGTAGAAGGCCTTGATGGCTGCTGGATAGTTCATGACAAATGTTGGCACACCAAAGTGGTTTGAAATCCATGTTTCATGTGGTGAACCAAAGTCATCACCATGTTCCAAATGCTCGTAGTCAGCATCTTCATCATTTTCATGCTCTTGTAAAAGGTCAATGGCTTGATCATAAGTGATACGTTTGAAGGGCTCTGCAATGTAGCGTTTCAAGAGCTCTGTATCACGTTCCAAGGTTTCCAAGGCTTGAGGCGCACGGTCAAGAACACCTTGAAGAAGAGCTTTCACATAAGCTTCTTGCAAGTCGAGTGACTCATCGTGTGTCAAGTATGAGTACTCTGCGTCCATCATCCAGAACTCAGTCAAGTGACGGCGCGTTTTTGATTTTTCGGCACGGAATACTGGACCAAAGTCAAAGACACGACCAAGAGCCATAGCTCCTGCTTCTAGGTAAAGCTGACCTGACTGGCTCAAGTAGGCTGGAGTACCGAAGTAGTCTGTTTCAAAAAGTTCAGTTGAATCTTCTGCTGCATTTCCTGAAAGAATTGGGCTATCAAATTTCATGAAGCCGTTCTTGTCAAAGAACTCATAAGTTGCATAGATAATAGCGTTACGGATTTGCATCACAGCCACTTGCTTACGAGAACGAAGCCACAAGTGACGGTTGTCCATCAAGAAGTCTGTTCCGTGTTCTTTTGGTGTGATTGGGTAGTCTTGAGATTCACCGATCACTTCGATGTCTGTAATGTCCAACTCATAACCAAATTTAGAACGTTCATCTTCTTTGACAATTCCTGTCACATAGACAGACGTTTCTTGGCTCAAACGTTTGATGACATCAAACTTCTCAAGCCCCACTTCTTCACCAAATTTTTCGACAAAGTTTGGTTTAAAGGCTACACCTTGAAAGAAGGCTGTTCCATCACGCAATTGCAAGAAGGCGATTTTCCCTTTTCCTGATTTGTTGGCAACCCAAGCGCCAATCGTCACTTCTTGACCAACATAGTTTTTTACATCAATAATCGTTACACGTTTTGTCATTGTTTTTCCTTTTTCTTTTTTATTCTTTATGGCAAACCACTTCTATATTGTTCCCATCTGGGTCAATCACAAAAGCAGCGTAGTAAATCGGATGCTCACTGCGATAACCAGGAGCTCCATTGTCTCGCCCACCTGCCTCTAAGCCAGCCTCATAACAAGCTTGAACCTCTTCCTTATTTTCTGCTAAAAAAGCAAAGTGAATAGGATCTTGTGTCCCCTGAGCCAGCCAAAAATCACCACCAGGATGAGGGCTATTTGGGGCATGAAAACTGATTAGAGAACTAGTCTTAAAAGCCAATTTATAGCCCAAAGGAGCGAGAAAACTCTTATAAAATCCTTCTGAAATTTGTAAATCCTTTACCTTAATTTCAAAATGATCAATCATTCTCACTACCCATAAATGCTTTCAAGCGTTTAACTGCTTCTTTAAGCGTGTCTAGGTCTGTCGCATAGCTGAGGCGGACATTTTCTGGCGCTCCGAATCCTGCTCCTGTAATCAAGGCTAGACCAACTTCTTCAAGAATAGCCGTTGTAAATGCTGTTACATCGCTATAACCTTTCATCTCCATAGCTTTTTTGACATTTGGAAAGAGATAGAAAGCTCCTTGTGGTTTGACAACTTCAAAACCAGGGACTTCACACAAGAGTGGATAGATGGTATTGAGACGTTCTTCAAATGCTTGACGCATAACTTCCACAGAATCTTGCGGTCCAGTTAGGGCTTCGATAGTTGCATATTGTGAAACAGCAGTTAGGTTAGAAGTTGTTTGGCCTGTCAATTTGCTCATAGCAGCAATGATTTCTGGGTCACCCACTGCATAACCTACCCGCCAACCTGTCATGGCATAAGCTTTTGATACACCGTTAATGACAATGGTTTGCTTACGAATTGCTTCTGATAGACTTGAGATTGGAACAAATTCATTTCCATTATAAACAAGGCGACCGTATATATCATCAGCTAAAATCAGAATGTCATGCTCAACTGCCCAATTTCCGATAGCTAGTAATTCTTCACAAGTATAGATCATACCAGTCGGATTAGATGGTGAATTGAGAAGCAAAACCTTGGTCTTATCAGTGCGAACTGCTTCTAACTGCTCTACAGTTACCTTAAAGTGGTTGTCTTCCTTAGCAGGAACAAAGACGGGAACGCCTTCTGCCATCTTGACCTGGTCTCCATAACTAACCCAGTATGGAGTTGGAATAATAACCTCATCTAAAGGATTGATTACAGCCATAAAGAAAGTATAGAGGGAAAACTTGGCACCTGTAGCAAAGGTAACCTCGTTACTTGCGACAGAATAGCCATAGTAGCGCTCGAAGTAGGTATTCACTGCAGCTTTTAATTCTGGTAGACCTGAAGCTACTGTATAGAAGGAAGCCTGTCCTTCTCGAATAGCTTTAACTGCTGCATCCTGAATATTTTCAGGAGTGTGAAAATCTGGTTGTCCCAAGGTCAAGAAAAGGACATCCTTACCTTGAGCTTTTAATTTTTTTGCTCTCGCATCACTAGCTAAAGTAACACTTTCTTCCATTTCTAAAACACGGTTGGATAGTTTCATAGGCCCTCCTTATTGACCAATGCTCCTGTTTCAAAATCTACTAGATAAAAGTCAGAGCCTGACTTAACTTCCCAGATTGGCTTGTCTTGATAACGGCCAAAGATAATCTTGTCAATCTCGCCGGCTCCTTTTTCCTTAGAAACGGCTTCTGCTTTTTCTTGTGAAACACCTTGATTTAGCTGATAAACGTAAATCTTATGGTCATCTTTTCCAATCAGGACAGCAAGTACTTCTTGTTTTTTATTGCGACCAAGAACGCTATAATAAGATTCTAAGCCATTGTATAAATCAACCTGATCAGCCTGCTCTAATCCTGCATACTGCTGAGCTAATTTTTCTCCTTCACTTTTAGCTGTTTGATAAGGTTTCATGCCAAGAGAAACCAGATACAGAAAGGAAGCACTGATAACCACAAGCAAAATCGTCATCCCTAGACCATACTGCCACAGTAGATTATTTTTTGCTTTATTTTGTCTTTTTTTCACTCGTCTATTTTACCATCTATTAAGCTTTATTACAAGTGAATGCAAGAATACTCTTCGAAAATCAAATTCAAACCACGTCAGCGTCGCCTTACCGTACTCAAGTACAGCTTACGGCTAGCTTCCTAGTTTGCTCTTTGATTTTCATTGAGTATAAGCAACCAATTCTATTTCTTCCTTCAAAGCAAACTGATTTTTCTTAGTTAAAATCGAGTAAGAAAAGTAAAGACAGCTCCAAAATCAACCTATTAAAAAACCTGAGCTTGGCACTCAAGTTTTCAGAAATTATTTTAATCTAGGAAATAATTTTTTCATCCATTCTTTTAGCCAATTTTCCTAAAAAGATAGCCAGTAGAAGACTAATCATGACTAAAAAGAATCCTAGATAAAGAAATGTTACTACAAAGCCTAAATGGTCAATCAACCACCCTGTCAGTGGGAAGAAGACAATCATACTAAGGCTAAACATCATAGAGTAAACACTCAGCATGGTTGCCCTTACTTCACTTGGGAGCCGCTCTTGCAAATCGTTGTCAAAAATCGGCTGAAAAAGAGCATATAGAGCATTACTCATCAAATAAATCAAAATATAGATTAGAGGTGTTCCAAAGTAGGACAACATATAAGTGACGCCAGTCAGCAGGACGAGGACAGGGAAAAGCTTCAAGGCAGCATATTTCTTTCCAATCTTACTCGCTAGATAGACTGCGACGATATTCAAGAGACTACCAAGTAGCATAACTGCTGAAATTTGCCAACTACTTAAATCTGGTAACTGATTTTGATAGTAAAAATAAAACATGCACATGAGTACTCCGACAATCTGAGACAAAATCATCCAGTTGAACAGCATGGGATTTCGCTCCAACTCTTCCTTAACAGTCCAAATAATCTGTTTCATGGTCACACTATCAGCTTTTTCTAGCTTGACACTAGGTTCTTTCAGCATCCAAATCAGGAAAAGAACTATGATAGAAGTCGCAATCATGATATAGTAGGTCAGGTGCAATTGACCATGGACAAAAAATCCTGCCAACACTGTTCCCAAAGACTGAGTTCCTTCCGACACCCCTGATAGGAAGCTTGAAATGGATAGATAACGCTCCTTTAGTCCAGCCTCTACAGCCGAGTCATAGACCATTGCTGCGCTTGTTCCTGAATCAAAATTATAAGACAAGGCACTTACCGCCATCGCTAAGGCATAAATCCAAAAATTCCCCTGCCCAGCCAACATGAGAATAGAAGACACAATCCCTGCTATTCGACTTAAATAAAGGTTAGTCTTATAGGAATAACGATCAGCTAACATACCAGATGGAATTTCACAGAGAAGACTGGTCGTATGAAAAATACTTTCCAGAAGTCCAATCTGCCAAAGAGACATTCCGTTTTGACTGAGAAAGAGAATCCAAAAACTGGTAATCCCTAGAAATGCAAAAAACTCAACTCCAGCCATCAGGCCAATATTTTTCCGATAATTTCTTATTAACATCTTTTCTCCTTAACAAGTGTATTATTATTTCTTTTGTCCGTCACTTGTTAATCTTTGCCTTACATGATCTCCACCCCTTTTTAGAAGCATTCTTCAATGCCATTATTGTTCCTTTAATTTTTTATGAAATGATATCAGAAAATAACCGTTCTGCGGTTTCTATTGCGAGTTTTTTCGTTTATTTTAGCACTTATGTCATCATATTACAAGAGAATGTTAGAATACTCTTCGAAAATCAAATTCAAACCAGAATCCAAAAAACAGTTCTTGCTTTTCTAGTCGCAAATGACTAGAATTTCTGCAATTTTATCATTTTCAAATTAACTCTGAGCAAATTTCTTGCAAGTCCTTTTGTTTTGTTGTAATATATTTTATAACAACGAGAGGATTCTCGGAAATTTAAGAAAAAGGAGACACATCATGTCTAAAAAAGTATTATTCATCGTCGGATCACTACGTCAAGGTTCTTTCAACCACCAAATGGCTCTCGAAGCTGAGAAAGCACTTGCTGGTAAAGCGGAAGTTAGCTACCTTGATTATTCAGTCCTTCCTCTCTTCAGCCAAGATTTGGAAGTTCCAACTCATCCAGCTGTAGCGGCTGCTCGTGAAGCAGTTCTCGCTGCGGATGCTATCTGGATTTTCTCTCCAGTCTACAACTTCTCTATCCCTGGTACAGTGAAGAACTTGCTTGACTGGCTATCTCGTGCCCTTGACTTGTCTGATACACGCGGCGCTTCTGCTCTTCAAGACAAGTTTGTCACCGTATCATCTGTAGCCAATGCAGGTCACGATCAACTCTTTGCTATCTATAAAGACCTCTTGCCATTTATCCGTACACAAGTCGTTGGTGATTTCACGGCTGCACGTGTTAATGACTCTGCTTGGGCAGATGGAAAATTGGTTCTAGAAGAAACAGTCCTAAACTCACTTGAAAAACAAGCGGAAGACTTGGTTAATGCTATCAAGTAACTAATATAATAAAAGCGAACAAGACTACTTTTCTGACACTCAGAATACTAGCTTGTTCGCTTTTTTTCTCATTTATAAACTAAAATAGCTGATGATACATATTGCCAAATACAAAATATCTGATTTCTATACTTCCTTTACAAAAACCAATTCCTGTGGCTGTGACAAATCTTCTCGGTAGTTAAATTCTGCAAAACTTAATCGACGAGCTTCATCGACCGTCTGTACTTGATTTTCTATCAGGGCTGTCAGGAAGGCACCACGGGCTTTCTTAGAAATAGTTGAGTGAATTTTCAGCTGACCACCTCTATCCTCCATGAATTTGAAAGTCACCATTTTTTCTCTAATTTCCTTAGAAAATACAGTTTCAAATTCTGATGACAAGAGAGAGAAAATCATTTCTTCCTGCTTCACAGCTTCATCATAGGCTGCCTTCCAATGGCTCTTCAAAGTCTTACCAGCGACTTTCAACTTCATCAAAAAGTCCAAACGGTGAGGTGCCATAGGTGACAAGGCTGGAATAACACCGTACAAAGCCGAGGTAATGAAGACATGATTTTCAAGATAGGCTTGTTCTGCCTCGGTTAACTTATCTCGCTTGATATGGCGATACATCAGCCCATCAAAAAGTTTCAAGGCTGGATAGTGTTGAGCAGTTTGCCTTTTCAAAGCTTGGATATTTTGAAATTCTTCCGCAGACTTCTCGGCTGATACCTTGTAAAAACTCTCCAATTGACTAGCAGAATAGAGGGCCAAGGCATCCAGCACAGCCTGACTTTCTGGTTTTAAAGGAGCGGCTTCAATACTTGGCAAGTCTGTGTTCATTTCTTTTGCTGTTGGGATTAAAATTTTCATATTGATAGTGTAGCATATTTTTTAGCCACAACCAAGAAATTCATCTGAAAAACCTCGGTTTGACCGAGGTTTCTCTATTTATTTTGGCCATCCTAACCAGACAGCCACGAGAACAAGGGCTAGCCCAGCTAAACTTGTTAAGATAGATAAGAATTTATCTTTTTTCTCCTTGAACTGAGAAAAACCTATCTTCAAAGCAAGCAGTCCGAGTAGCATTGAAGCAAGCATCAAATAAAAACCCATTTCTTTGTCCTCCATTAGGCTTAATTTACCTTATTATAACATATATTTTTAAATAAACCTTTTTTATACTCAATAAAAATCAAAGAGCAAACTAGGAAACTAGCCGCAGATTGCTCAAAGCACAGCTTTGAGGTTGCAGATAAAGCTGACGTGGTTTGAAGAGATTTTCGAAGAGTATTACTGTACTTTAAAGGTCTTGAGATAGTTGTCTTTTCCTACTTGACCTTCGAAGGTTTTACCATTTTCAAGGTAAGGAAGGTCATCTGATACAGAGGCCTTGACCTTGTATATCTTACCATCAACTTTAAAGAAGTAGACGGTGTCGCCCTTGATAACAGCTGATTTGAGGTCTGCCACCACACCCTTGATACTTTCAGTTGTTGAATTATCAATTTCAAGGTCGTTTTTATTAGCGTACTTGCTGAGCAGCTCTTCCACTGTAGTAGCTACGATAACATTTTGGTACTCGACTGCGTCCACCAAAGCATACTCTTTGACCAAACCAGCATTGTCCTTCAAGCCCATGATGTACAAAGGCTTGTCATTAAGGTTGATGAGGATTGGGAAGGTTGCCTTGTAGGATTTCTCTTGAACAGCACCTTCGGCTGATTCACGGGCTGATTCTTCAGTCGCAGAAGCCAAGCTATACTTCGTGATTTCTCCTGTTCGCATATTTTCAAGAATGAAACCAAGATTACTCTCATCTGCATTGGCCGATGTCACACCTGTGTAGAGGTAGATGTCATTACCGATAGACAAATAATTATATCCCTTGGTAGTCTGGGTCACGTTTTTCTTGGAAATCATAGCATTCCAGAAACCATCCTTGTACTTTCCGTTGTAGTTGATTTGCTCAATGGTTTCCTCAGCTGGATAGACCCTGTCCACCCATTCTGGAACATCTGCCAAGCTGTATTCCTTGGTGTCTCCATTTGTGGCATCCAAGATAATGACTGAAACGGGACGAGGAACTGCAAGCCCAAATTGCTTTTGGTAAACCGTTGCTACATAGAAAGGATTGCCCTCATCGTCCACCTCAAAAGATGGAGTCTTGAAGATTTTAGTTGGGTACTTCAAGCGTAGGTGACGCTTGACATCACGGTTAAAATACTCCGAGTCAGAATACTTGATTGGTGTCTTCAAGTCCACCAAGTCTGCATTCCCGGTTACCATATCCACCTTGATATACTCGCCGATTCCCTTGGCCTGATTGTTAAACCACTTGATAGGGTCTGCGTATTCTAAGGGTGTAACCCGATAAGGCTTCCCATCAATTGTCAATTGAGTATAGGTATCTGCCGCTACGTACTGCGACACCTTATCCGTTAGGGAACCCAAGTAGCGGTCCCCAATTTTTTCAGCAGTACTTCTATCTAAAATAGGAACCTTACTGGTGTCAGTCTTAGGAAATTCAGTAAAGTCTTTTTCCGTGACCGTGACTACATTGGCATAATTTTTAGCCTGAAAAATGCTAGAAGTCACCAAGGAAACCAAGGCTGCCAAGAGAAGAATTCCTCCAATAGAAGCTAAAAGGATTTTCCCTAACCGATTGATTTTGAAACCTTCAAGATTTAAGGCAGCTTCTGCCTTGCCGTGGCGCACATGAACCGTTTTGACCAGATTGATTCCCTTGCCAAAGCCAAATAAGACTGCTACAACCAGCAAATGCCCACAGAAGAAAAAGAGAAATTCCCAGCTGGTCAGGTTAAGGGGCGGTAAAAAGATATACCAGGTCGTTGCGATAAAAATAAGTTCAAAGACTATTCGTTTCATTTGCTTTCCTCCTAAATGATTCGTCCTTCCAAGTGATCCAGTTCATGCTGGCAAATCTGAGCTGGGAAGCCTGTCAAGGTAATGGTCTGTTCCTGCCACTTGCTGTCACGATAGGCAACCCTTATAGTTTCATAACGCCTAGTAGGTTTCACACCTACCAAGGACAAACAACCTTCCTCTGTCTCATAAGGTCCTTCAAATGACAGGAGCACTGGGTTAAACATGACCATGGGAATCAAGCCAAGATTAAAGATAATCACGCGCTTCTGCACCCCAATCATATTGGCAGCTAAACCGACACAAGTCTCACTATTTGCTAAAAGCGTATCCTGTAAATCACTAGCAAGATAAAGGTCTTCCTGACTTGCTGGCTGAGACACCTGAGATAAAAACAAAATATCCTTTACAATTTTCTTCTCCACTTCCTCACACTCCTCTTGATGTTTACTATATTATAGCAATTATAGCACAAAAGCCGATAACTGCAAGCCCTTTCCCTCAACTGTAGTAAAAAGCCATCCGAAGATGACTTTTTTTCTATTTAATTTTTTTATAAGTTACTTCCATCCCACGCTTAATAGCTGGACGATTGGCAATTTTTTCTGCCCAGTTTACTAAATTCTGGTAACTTGAGGCATCTAAGAATTTTGCAGAACCTTGGTAAAGTTTTCCTTGAACCAACTGGCCATACCAAGACCAGATAGCAATATCTGCAATCGTATAGTCATTACCTGCAATATAAGGCTTCTGAGCCAATTCCTTATCCAATAAATCCAACTGGCGTTTCACTTCCATCGTAAAACGGTTAATAGGATATTCCAATTTTTCAGGAGCATAATTGAAGAAATGTCCAAATCCCCCACCTAGAAAAGGTGCAGCACCTGCTTGCCAGAATAGCCAATTCAAAACTTCTACCTTTTCCACAGGATTGCTTGGTAAAAAGGCTCCAAATTTCTCAGCAAGATAAAGGAGAATATGAGCAGACTCAAAGACTCTTACATTTTCAGTCCCTGACTGGTCCAACAAGGCTGGAATCTTTGAATTTGGATTGAGCTTTACAAAGTCTGAACCGAATTGATCCCCATCCATGATAGCAATCTTATACAAGTCGTAAGCCGCTTGCTCAAAACCAGCTTCTAGTAATTCTTCCAATAAGATAGTGACCTTCACACCATTTGGTGTTCCCAGTGAATAAAGTTGAAAAGGATGCTTTCCTTTTGGCAAGTTTTGTTCGAAACGGGCGCCTGCTGTTGGTCTGTTTAGTCCCGTAAAAGCTCCTTGATTACTAGTTTCATCCTGCCATACGGTCGGTAATTGATATGCTGACATCCGAAACCTCCCTTAAATCGCATTCTTATCAAAGCCAAGTTTACGTTGAACAAACTTAACAATTTCGACGATAATAATCATTGAGAAGCTTCCGCCCATAACGATTCCCCATTGTGACAAGTCTAGTTTGGTTACGTGGAAGATTCCTTCAAGCGGTTCTACGACGATTGTTGCCATGAGAAGGATGAAGGATACCAAGATAGACCAGTTGAAGGTCTTAGACTTGAATGGGCCAACTGTCAAGATGGATTGGTAAACAGATTTCACATTGTAGGCATGGAAGAGCTGAATCAAACCAAGGGTTGCAAAGGCCATAGTTAGGGCATCTGCATGAATGGCATGATTGTCACCCACATGTACTGGGTAAGCAATCGCAAGACCATAAACACTCATAACAATAGCTGCTTGGAGTACACCTTGATAGATGATAGAACTCATGACACCACCTGAGAAGAAGCTCGCCTTGCGTCCACGCGGTTTGTGGGTCATAACACCTGGTTCAGCAGGTTCAACCCCAAGAGCGATAGCTGGGAAAGTATCCGTTACCAAGTTAATCCACAAGAGATGAACTGGTTGTAAGACATCCCAACCAAAGAGGGTTGATAGGAAGATAGTTAATACTTCAGCAGTATTGGCAGAAAGTAGGTACTGAATGGTCTTTTGAATGTTTGAGAAGACCTTACGTCCTTCTTCAACTGCGACGATAATAGTCGCAAAGTTATCATCTGCAAGAATCATGTCAGATGCACCCTTAGAAACCTCTGTACCAGTGATTCCCATTCCAATACCGATGTCTGCTGTTTTCAGAGCTGGCGCATCATTGACACCGTCACCTGTCATGGCAACGACCTTACCTTGTTTTTGCCATGCCTTGACGATACGAACCTTATGCTCTGGAGACACACGCGCATAAACAGAATACTGGCCAACTACTTTTTCAAAGTCTTCATCTGACAGTTCGTTGAGTTCAGCACCAGTTAAAACGTGTCCTTCTGTATCGTTTGCGTCAATGATTCCCAAACGTTTGGCAATAGCTTCTGCAGTGTCTTGGTGATCACCCGTAATCATGATTGGACGAATTCCAGCTTCCTTAGCCACACGAACAGCCTCAGCAGCTTCAGGACGTTCAGGGTCAATCATCCCAATCAAACCAGTAAAGATTAAATCATTTTCAAGCTCTTCAGAAGTCAGGTTTTCTGGAATGCTATCAATAATCTTATAGGCACCTGCTAGGACACGCAAGGCTTGGTGGGCCATTTCAGAGTTGTTTGTATGGATGAGGTTTGTAACCTTTTCGTCAATCGGAGCAATATCCCCAGCTTTGTCACGAAGAATACAACGTTTCAAAAGTTGGTCTGGCGCACCTTTAACAGCTACGAGGAAGCGTCCATCTGCAAGTGGATGAACTGTTGACATGAGCTTACGTTCAGAATCAAATGGCAACTCAGCCACACGAGGATATTTCTCTAAAAATCCTTTAACATCATAACCTTTGTCCAAAGCATACTGGATAAAGCCTGTTTCGGTTGGATCACCAATTAGATTGCCTTCCACATCGATTTTCGTATCATTGGCCAAAACAACTGAACGAAGAAGGGGCATTTCAAGACCCAGTTCAATGTCGTCAGCTGAGTCATGTAGGACTGCATCGTAGAAGACTTTTTCAACGGTCATCTTGTTCATAGTCAGCGTACCAGTCTTATCAGAAGCAATGATTTCAGTTGAACCAAGGGTTTCTACTGCTGGCAACTTACGAACGATAGAGTTTCGTTTGGCCAAAACTTGAGTACCAAGGGCAAGAACGATGGTTACGATAGCTGGGAGACCTTCTGGAATGGCTGCAACAGCAAGGGCAACAGAGGTCATCAACTCACCAAGTGGATTTTTCCCTTGGATAAAGACACCAACTACAAAAGTAACAAGGGCAATGACCAAGATTGCATAGGTCAAAACCTTAGAAAGGTTGTTCAAGTTTTGTTTGAGTGGTGTATCCGTCTCATCCGCATCTTGGAGCATGCCAGCAATATGACCAACTTCCGTGTACATCCCTGTATTGACAACAACACCAAGACCACGACCATAGGTCACATTTGAGTTTTGGAAGGCCATGTTGACACGGTCACCAATACCAGCATCTGTCGCAAGCTCGACTGTCAAGTCTTTTTCGACTGGAACAGACTCACCTGTCAGGGCAGCTTCTTCGATTTTAAGAGAGTTGGCTTCTAGCAAACGTAAGTCTGCTGGTACAACATCACCAGCTTCGAGAGCGACGATATCACCTGGTACTAATTCTTTAGAATCAATCTCAGCCATATGACCATCACGAAGAACGCGGGCAGCTGGACTAGACATGGATTTGAGGGCTTCGATAGCTTCTTCTGCTTTTCCTTCTTGGTAAACACCAAAGGCAGCATTGATGATAACCACGGCTAGGATGATAATGGCATCTGCGATATCTTCCCCACCAGAAGTCACGACTGACAAGATTGCTGCCGCAACTAGGATGATAATCATCAAATCCTTAAATTGCTCGATGAATTTGACCAGGATTGATCGTTTCTCGCCTTCTTCGAGTTCATTGTGGCCAAATTCGGCAAGGCGTTTCTGCGCTTCGCTAGATGAAAGACCCTGCTCGGTCGCATCCACAGCCTGCAAGACCTCTTCAGGACTTTGAGTGTAAAACGCTTGGCGTTTTTGTTCTTTTGACATGTGTCTCCTCCTTGACATTGTGTGCAAAACAGGCTCTCTTTTTCTCATCGTATCTTTTCACGACAAACAAAAAGAGACCTGTTAATCATAACAAGTCTCGCTGTTTAAGATAGTGCCGGAAAGCATACTTTTCAGTATAAAATTCGGAATGACGACACTATCACAGGTTTCTGCCAGCTACTCCCTTGAGTAGTACTATTATACCAAATTTTGAAAAGTTTTCAAAGAGTAAAGATTCTATCCTTATCAAAAGTACGTTCACTGATGATATATCTCGGACGACGTTTCGTTTCTAGGTAAATCTTTCCAATATACTCACCAATTACTCCCAAACTAATCAATTGAACCCCACCAAGTAAACTGACTATTGCATAGGTGCTTGCCCAACCAGCCACAACCGAACCAGCAAACTTGCTCCATAAAACCCAAATAATCAATAGAAAGCTAAATAGTGACGTCAAAACACCAAGACTTGTAATCAACCGAATCGGTTTGATTGATAAACTGGTAATACCATCCATAGCCAAACCAAGCATTTTAGATAGTGGATAGTGGCTCTCACCAGCAATTCGTTCATGGCGTTTATATGAAACGTAAGAATATTTAAAACCAACTAAAGGCATTAAACCACGAAGAAAAAGATTAACTTCTTGGAACCTCTCTAACTCCTGCAAAAATCTTTTTGATACCAATCGATAATCGGCATGATTAAAAACAACTTCTGCCCCAAATAGGCGCAGAACTTTATAAAAACCTTCAGCTGTAATTCGTTTAAATGCAGAGTCCGTATCACGATTATCACGGACACCATAGACAATTTCAGAACCACTTTTATATTCTTCAACCATTTTGTCCATACAATTGATATCATCTTGTCCATCAGCATCTATAGTAATGACAATATCAGCAAACTGAATAGCTTCATACATACCTGCAAGAACGCTACTCTGATGCCCCCTATTACGACTTTGCGACACACCAACTACAGAAGGGATGGTTTTAGCATAACTTTCTATCAGTTCCCAAGTCTGATCCTTACTACCATCATTTACATACATGATTTTACTAAGAGGATGGATTACTTCTTTCTTCACTAATTGTTCAATTTTTTCAACGAACATTGGATTAGTATGTGGTAGGACTTGCTCTTCGTTATAACATGGAACAACAATATATAAAATTGGCTTTTTCCTGCTCATGCTATTCTCCTCCTTTTCTATAAATCATAGCCGTATCAATCTGTTTTTCTAAGTGATAATTTACTTTAATATAATCCTTTATAAAAGAGTCAGTTCTCTTACCATAATCCCATTCAGTATCAAATACAATATAGATAGGAGGATTTTCTTGTATAGATTTTCTAAACTCATCAATAATAACTCGATCATCTGTCACAGCTGGAATAAAGAAAAATTTTGTACTAGCTAGCCGTTCACTATACAAATAAATTGTTCCATTTTGACGGTGTGTATAAATTCGGTCATCCATCGACGTATTTTTCTCTATATAGCTAGCAACGCGTTGCTGTTTCTCCGATCTATTCAGATATCTTGTATTCATACTTTTCATGATGGATTTTACATCATTCTGGTATACAATAATAAATCCTAAGAATAAGACAAAAAATACTTGAAAAGACATTTTCTTGGATATGCTATGAAATAAATAGGAAATATATGGAATCAAAATCGGGAGCATTACTAAAATGTAATGACCATAGCTTCTTTTTGAGATAAGAGCCAGAAGTAAACAAACAATAAAAACAAAATGATAGAAGATTGATTTTATTCCAAATTTCTTCCATAGTGGTATCAAGGAAAATAACATCAATAAATTAAGACTTAAGAGATTTGTTTGAGAAATGTACCATCTGATAATCTCATACATCGAAACGTTATTAGACTCTGTAGTATAAATAAAATTAATTCCAATCGACTGGTATACCATTTCAAAAAAGATGCCCTTTGATAACAGATATAGGCACAAAGGGATAGTTGGTATTAATACTCCAACGAAAAATAATCCTATCAAAGAAAACAATTCCCTATATGTTTTCTTTAGTATAAAATCAATCAATACATAAATACAAAATACTAGCCAAATCCCTATCATATTTGCTTTCGTAAAAAATACAATAGCGAAAAATGCACCTGATACTACGATATCATTTTTGCTGAAATCATTTTGTATAAATAATTTTAAAAAAATGTATAATGAATAAGCCAAAAAAGGTAAAATAAAACCTTCTAAACTCCAGCCACCATCAAAAAAATACTCATAAATTATAAAGATAATTGCTAAAGTTAAAATTGTTTGCTTATTCCCAGTAAATAACCTTGAAATCTTATAGCTAACTATAAAGAATAGAAATGTGCAAAATAGGTATAAAAATTTAATTCCTAACGCACCACCAATAAGATATCCTAGGTAGTTCAGTAAAAAAACAACTGGCCCCTTATGATCAAATAGGTCTGCATACATCAATTCTCCTCGATTCATTGCATACCCAAAATATTCAAAAATACTAGCATCTGAAAACGGTATTCCTTGTTTGACATTTGTTACCATCGAGAACCAGACTAAAACAGTAAAGAGTAAAGAAATACTCATTACTAAAATACTCATTTTTTTCAATTTTATTTACCTCAACTTTTCACTTTATCAGTCTATCATATTTCCTAAAAAAAAAAAGCATTTTCTGCTTTGTATTTTCTTAATTTTATCTGTCCTATTTGAATTTTCCCTTGAAAACCAGTATAATGGTAGAATGCTATGTGACTAGAAAGGAAGTTGAATGAAGCAATCTATTTCAAATCTCAAGTTAGCTGAGCGTGGGGCCATTATCAGTATTTCGACCTATTTGATCTTGTCTGCAGCCAAATTAGCAACTGGGCACCTCCTCTATTCATCCAGTTTGGTGGCCGATGGTTTTAACAACGTGTCGGACATCATTGGAAATGTGGCCCTCTTGATTGGGATTCGAATGGCACGCCAACCTGCTGACCGAGACCACCGTTTTGGCCACTGGAAGATTGAGGATTTGGCTAGCTTAATCACTTCCATCATCATGTTCTATGTTGGCTTTGATGTTCTAAGGGATACCATTCAAAAGATTCTCAGTCGGGAAGAAACGGTCATTGATCCTCTTGGTGCAACTCTAGGAATTATGTCTGCAGCAATCATGTTTGTGGTCTATCTCTACAATACTCGTCTCAGTAAGAAATCCAACTCCAAGGCACTGAAGGCCGCAGCTAAGGACAATCTTTCTGACGCTGTTACCTCACTTGGTACTACTATTGCCATCCTAGCTAGCAGTTTCAATTATCCCATTGTGGATAAACTGGTTGCCATTATCATCACTTTCTTTATCTTGAAGACTGCCTATGATATCTTTATCGAGTCTTCCTTTAGTCTCTCAGATGGTTTTGACGATCGTCTGCTTGAGGAATACCAAAAGGCTATCATGGAAATTCCCAAAATCAGCAAGGTCAAATCCCAAAGAGGTCGCACCTACGGTAGCAACATTTACCTTGATATTACGCTAGAAATGAATCCTGACTTATCTGTTTATGAGAGTCACGAGATTGCGGATCAGGTCGAATCTATGCTGGAGGAACATTTTGGCGTCTTTGATACCGATGTCCATATTGAGCCAGCACCTATCCCTGAGGATGAAATTTTAGACAATGTCTATAAAAAATTGCTTATGCGTGAACAATTGATTGACCAAGGAAATCAACTGGAAGAACTATTGGCTGACGATTTTGTCTATATTCGTCAAGATGGAGAGCAGATGGATAAAGAGGCCTATAAAGCCGAAAAAGACTTGAATTCCGCTATCAAGGATATTCAGATTACTTCCATCAGTCAGAAGACCAAACTCATCTGCTATGAGTTAGATGGTATCATCCATACCAGTATCTGGCGTCGCCACGAAACTTGGCAAAATATCTTTCATCAAGAAACCAAAAAAGAATAGAGAAATCCTGTCATGAGACGGGATTTTTCTATTCTTCTAGCTATCAAAGTCACTTAAATATTCATAGCGTTCGTATTTTTCAAGGAGTGCTTCGTTTTTCTCATCCAGTTCTTTTTGGAGAGTAGCCAGTTTGCCAAAGTCAGAGCTGTTGGCCTGCATCTCCTCTTCAATAGCAGAGATACGGTTTTCTAAAAATTCAATATCACCTTCAATGCTTGCCCACTCCTGCTTTTCTTGGTAGGTCATGCGTTTCTTGTCTTCACGGACCTTGACCACTTTCTCCTTTTCAGCCTTTTGCACTTGATTAGCCATCTCTGTTTCAAAGGCTTTTTCATCAAGATAGTCGGTGTAATGACCAAAGAAAGGACGAATTTTACCATCCTCAAAAGCGAGAATCTTGGTCGCTACCTTATCCAAGAAATAGCGGTCGTGACTAACAGTCAAAACTGGACCAGCAAAGCCTTGCAAGAAATTCTCCAAAACTGTAAGAGTAGCAATATCCAAATCATTGGTCGGCTCGTCCAAGAGAAGAACATTTGGTTTTTCCAAGAGCAATTTGAGGAGATAAAGACGTTTTTTCTCGCCACCTGACAATTTCTCAATCAAGGTTCCATGCGTCGAACGTGGGAAAAGGAACTGCTCCAACAACTCTGCAATCGAAGTCGTAGAACCACCACTGGTCTTGACCTCCTCTGCCACTTCCTGCAGGTAATTGATAACTCGCTTGCTTTCATCCAATCCCTCAATTTGCTGAGAGAAATAGGCAATGCGAACCGTTTCCCCAATGATAACTTGTCCATCAGTTGGTTCAAGACTTCCTGCAATCAAGTTGAGGAGAGTTGATTTTCCAACACCGTTGTCACCAACAATACCAATACGATCTTTAGCCTGCACCAAGAGATTAAAATCTTGCAAAATGGGCTTGTTTTCATAGGCAAAAGAAACATCCTGAAACTCGATGACTTTCTTCCCAATCCGACTGGTTTCAAAGTTCATGGTCAAGTCTGTCTCAGCAGTATTGCCTGAAACCTCTTTCTTTAAGTCATGGAAACGATTGATACGAGCTTGTTGCTTGGTTGCACGCGCCTGCGGTTGTCTGCGCATCCAGGCCAATTCTTGCTTATAAAGTTGTTCCTTTTTGTGGAGAAGAGCCGCATCGCGCTCGTCCTGTTCCGCCTTAAGGCGAACATAATCCTGATAATTTCCCTGGTACTCGGTCAAGCCTGCGCGATCCAATTCGAAAATCCGAGTTGACAAAGCATCTAGGAAATAGCGGTCGTGGGTAATAAAAAGGACGGTCTTCTTGGAATTTTTCAAAAAGAGGGTCAGCCACTCAATAGTCGCAATATCCAGATGGTTGGTCGGCTCATCCAGAAGCAAGAGGTCGTGGTTGCCAAGAAGAACTTGCGCCAACTGGGCCCGTCTTCTTAGACCACCTGACAATTCTCCAACTGGAGTAGATAAATTCTGAATACCCAGCTTGCTAAGGACAGTCTTGACCTGACTCTCAATTTCCCAAGCTTGAAGAGAGTCCATCTCCGTCATGACACGCTCCAAACGAGCCTGCTTGTCCTCACTGTAGTTGAGCATAATCAACTCATACTCACGAATGAGCTGGATTTCCTTGAGGTCGCTGGAAAGAACCGTATCCAAGACCGTCTTGCTATCATCAAAATCAGGATCTTGAGTCAAGTAGCCAATCTGGTAATCATTCTTAGCTGAAAAGGGACTGACGTCCCCATCAAAGCCAGAAACGCCAGAAAGAACATCTAAAAGGGTGGTCTTACCCGTTCCATTGACACCAATCAAACCAATTCTGTCTAGGTCATGGATAATAAAGGAAATATCCTTAAAAACGGTCTTGTCACCGACGGATTTACTTAGTTTTTCAACGATAAAATCACTCATTTTTTCTCCCTCAGATAAGCATGGATGGCTTGACGGTCATTTTCCAATTCTCCATCGACAATGGCATATTCAATCTCTGTTAAAATCTCTCCCAAGTCTGGGCCTGGTTGATATCCATATTCCTTAATCAAAATACCACCGTTGATTTGGATTTCTTTCTTGTCATGAATGGTCAAACTCTGATAGGTTTCTGTGATGGCTTGTGGGTTGACTGGTTTCCCTTGGGCCTGACGAAGATTTTCAGCCTGTAAAAGTAAATCCAAGTCAAAGCGATAACAATCGCGCTTGCTCAATTCTCCCTTTTCACGCAGAGCCAAAATAGTCAGCAAATCCTGAACTTGCTTGGCAAACTGTCGTGAGGTCTTCCAAGCCTTCAAAAATGGCTGCGCATTTTCAATCTCCAAAGCCCACAAAAGAGCTGCCCAGGCTTGTTCAGAGGATTCAAAGGTGAAATTAGCCTCCAAATCAAACAGTCTGTTGAGCTTGTCTTGGCTAGATGCCATATCAGGGAGATAGTCATAAGCTTGACTCTCAATCATGGAAGCCAAACCCCTTCTCCAAAATGGAGCCAGCAAGAGTTTATCAAACTCAACAAAGGTACGCTCTACAGAAATTTTCTCCAAAAGTGGCGTCAAGGTCTTCATCGCTTTAAATGTTTCTGGCTCAAGTTCAAAGCCAAGACTGGCCTGAAAACGGAAACCACGCATAATCCGCAGAGCGTCTTCGTTGAAACGCTCACTAGCTACACCAACCGCTCGCAAAACTTGATTTTCTAAATCGTCTAGCCCATGAAACAAGTCAATGATTTCCCCTGTCTCGTCCAAGGCAAAGGCGTTGACTGTGAAATCACGGCGTTTGAGGTCTTCTTCTAGCGAGCGCACAAAGGAAACCGCACTGGGTCTGCGATAGTCCACATAGACATCCTCTGTCCGAAAGGTGGTTACCTCATACTCCTCATCCCCATCTAAGACCAAGACGGTTCCATGCTCGATTCCGATATCGGCTGTTCGCGGAAAAATCTGCTTGGTCTCTTCTGGATAAGAAGACGTCGCAATATCCACATCGTGGATGGGACGATTGAGGAGGGCATCTCGAACAGAGCCCCCAACAAAATAGGCTTCAAATCCTGCTTCTTTAATTTTTTCTAATACTGGTAAAGCCTTCTGAAATTCAGAAGGCATTTGCGTTAATCTCATAATAAGTGTTCTAATCCATAGACAAGCTCATGACGCTTGACAACTTCTTTAATTCCCAAATTGACCCCTGTCATGAAGGAGCTGCGATCATAGGAGTCATGACGGAGGGTCAATCCTTCTCCCTGATTGCCAAAGATGACTTCCTGATGGGCTACCAAGCCTGGTAAACGAACTGAGTGAATACGCATACCATCAAAGTCAGCACCACGGGCACCTGCAATCAATTCTTCCTCATCAGGCGCACCTTGCTGGATAGACTCTCGAACTTCTGCCATCAACTCAGCTGTTTTAATAGCTGTTCCACTCGGAGCATCCTTTTTCTTGTCATGATGGAGCTCAATAATCTCCACATTTGGGAAATATTTAGCAGCCTGCCTTGCAAATTGCATAAGCAAGACAGCACCCAAGGCAAAGTTAGGGGCAATCAGGCCACCCAAGTCTTGGGCACGAGAAAATGCTTTTAGCTCTGCAATTTCTTCACTCGTGAAACCAGTCGTTCCAACTACTGGAGCAAAGCTATTTTCAAGAGCAAAGCGTGTATTTTCATAGGCAACAGTTGGAGTAGTAAAATCTACCCAGACATCCGCTTCAAAGCCTGCTAAATCAGCCTTATCCTTGAAAACAGGAATTCCCTGCCATTCTGACTCAGACTCAAAAGGATCCAAAACTGCTACCAAGTCCAAGTCTGGATCAGCCAAGACCATCTGACAAGCAGCTTGGCCCATCTTTCCCTTAAAACCGGCAATAATTACTCGAATACTCATCTCTACTCCTGTCTAAGATACAGAGGACATTAGCTACCCATGAAAAATAGGGAATGGCGCTGACTTTCCACGAAAGGCCAGACAGGCATCTTTTTTTAAGAGGTAGGTAGTCCGTGTTCAATTTCTAAGATACAAGGCATCTTAACTAGTCTAGAAGTGCCAACTAAATCACTGGAATATAACCCAGAGCAATACTTCCTGCTCCTAGGTGAGTTCCAATGACACTACCAAATGTAGCAAGTGAAACATCCGAACCCACTCCAGATTCTAGCAAGTGCTGACGCAATTCTTCAGCCTTTTCAGGAGCATTTCCATGAATGACAATGACCCGATATTGGCCTGAAGCCGTTGTTTCCTTGATAATTTCAATTAAGCGCTTGGTTGCTTTCTTTTCAGTACGAACTTTTTCGTAAACTTCAATCACACCTTGGTCGTTGAAATAAAGGATTGGCTTAATGCTTAGCAGATTGCCCAAAATGGCAGCCCCATTTGAAAGGCGCCCACCTTTTACCAAATGATCTAAATCATCTACCATGATAAAAGCTGACGTACGGCTGATTTGAATGGCTAGCTTTTCCTGAATGCTGGCAAAATCATCGCCCTGGTCACGCCAATTAAAGACGCTTTCAACCATGATACCCAGAGGAGCACTTGTAATCAAAGTGTCTGGAAAAGCAATAGTTAAGCCCTCATAGTCATCAACCATATACTGGATATTTTGGTAAAAACCAGAAATTCCAGAAGATAGGAAAAGCCCCAAGGCATGTGTATAACCTTGTTCTTTGAGCGAAGTTAAGATTTCATCTAACTTGGCAATACTTGGTTGACTAGTCTTAGGCAATTCAGAAGCCTGAGCCATTTTTTGGTAAAATTCCTCAGCAGTCAGATTGATACCTTCGACATACTCCTCACCATCAATATTGACAGGAATATCCAAGACAAATAAATCTTCTCTTTGCAAGGTCTCTGCACTGAGATAGGCAGAAGAATCTGTGATAACAGCTAGTTTCATATTAGAACTCCAAATTGATTCCTGGTAAGTCTAATGCAATTTCAGTTACTTCGTAAGTCAAACGGTTGAGCATGTTCAAACTTGGGCGAGCCAAAGTTTCCACTTCTTCTTGGCTCAATTCACTTGGTTCATTGACAATACGGCCATCGATATGATTTACCTGTGAAATGGTTCCACTGATGACAAACTTATCAAATACAATCATAAAGGTCAAGATGACAATCAAGGAAGTCACTTGATTTTCTTGATCATGTTGGAGCAATTGGAAGTTCACATCCACCTTAGTTTCAGGAGCCCCATTTTCATTTTCCCATTCAAAATTACGCGCATCAAAATGATACTGACTAACAAATTCTTGTTCACGTTTAAGATTCATGTCTTTCTCCCTCGGCTACAATATTATAAGCTATTGTACCATAATTTTTTATTTTCATCTAGTTTTCTAGGATTTAGTCAATCCCGATTTCAGCTCGAACTACGTCTGCGATGGTATCAACATAGTAGTCTACTTCTTCTGTTGTAGGCGCTTCTGCCATAACACGCAAGAGAGGCTCTGTTCCACTTGGGCGAACAAGGATACGGCCATTCCCTGCCATTTCTTCTTCCATCTTCTCGATGATAGCCTTGATAGCTGGCACTTCCATAGCCTTTTCCTTCATGGCATTTTCCACTCGAATGTTGACTAATTTTTGTGGATAGATGGTTACTTCTGCTGCCAACTCTGACAAGCTCTTACCAGTTTCCTTCATGATTTTTGTCAATTGGACAGCGGATAATTGACCATCACCTGTTGTATTGTAGTCCATCAAGATAACGTGCCCAGACTGTTCACCACCAAGGTTGTAGCCTGATTTTCTCATTTCTTCAACAACGTAGCGGTCGCCAACTGCAGTGACTGCCTTGTTAATATCTTCGCGGTCCAAGGCCTTGTGGAAACCAAGGTTAGACATCACAGTCGTCACGATTGTATTTTGGGCCAATTGTCCTTTTTCAGAAAGGTATTTCCCGATGATGTACATGATCTTGTCACCATCAACGATCTTACCATTTTCATCAACAGCAATCAAGCGGTCACTGTCTCCATCAAAGGCCAAACCAATAGCTGATCCGCTTTCTTTGACCACTTCTTGAAGAGCTTCTGGGTGAGTTGAACCAACATTAAGATTGATGTTAAGACCGTCTGGTGTTTCCCCTATAACCGTCAATTGGGCACCAAGGTCTGCAAAGATTTGACGGGCACTAGTAGAAGCTGCTCCATTAGCTGTATCCAAGGCAACCTTCATTCCTTCAAGAGGAGTTCCAGTTGAAACAAGGTATCCTTCATACTTTCGCAAGCCTTCTGGATAATCTACCAAGGTTCCCAAGCCTTCTGCACTTGGACGAGGAAGAGTGTCTGCCGCAGCATCTAGCAAGGCTTCAATTTCTGCTTCTTTTTCGTCATCTAGTTTGAAGCCGTCACCACCAAAGAACTTAATCCCATTATCAAGGGCTGGATTGTGGCTAGCAGAAATCATGACACCGGCACTTGCTCCTTCAGTTTTGACCAAGTAAGCTACTGCTGGTGTTGCCAGAACACCTAGTTTGTAGACGTGAATTCCTACAGATAGGAGACCTGCCACCAAGGCCGATTCCAGCATTTCCCCTGAAATACGTGTGTCACGTCCTACAAAGACTTTCGGTGCTTCCGTTTCATGTTGACTAAGAACATAGCCTCCAAAACGTCCTAATTTAAAGGCTAATTCTGGAGTAAGTTCTACATTAGCTTCTCCACGGACTCCATCAGTCCCAAAATATTTACCCATTTTTATAAAATCCTTTTTCTATTTTTAATTCGTTTTTGAACCAGTTGCTTTCGTTGACGAAGATGTCTCCGATGAACTGCTTGTGCTTGAATTTGATGTGCTTGAACTTGATGCTACTGGTTTTGTAGTCACCTTCATTATTGTATCAAAGGGAGTGATAACTGCCGGTAAGACAACACCATTGCGGTCGATTGCCTGCAAAGGTACTGAACCACTGTAATTACCTGTTATGCGTTCGCTAGTTGGCAAGACAGCGATAATCTTATCAATTCTATCCAATGTCTCTTGGTCACTCGTAATCGACACTTCTTCATCTGACAGCGTGACATTTTCAATCTGTACCCGACTATCAATTTGACTAGGGTCAATCTCTGGTACAACCTTTACCTTATTCTTCTGAGCCTTCTTACCAATCTTGACTGTAATTTTTTGCGGAGTCGCCACAGCGGTCAGCCCATTGGGTAAATCTTCAATGCTCAAAGGAACTTCAATCGTTCCAACACTGGCATCTGTTAGGTCAGCAGTAACCTTGAATTTACGTGTACTTTCTTGCATTTCACTAGCTAGCGATAGGCGATTTGCACCAGTCAAGATCACTGATACTTCTGAAGCAAAACCGCTAATAAAATACTCATCACTATTATAGCGTATGTCAATAGGGACATTTGTTACTGTATTCGTATAGGTTTCCGTTTTTACCTGCCTAGCACTGGTACTGTTTTGAAAATTCGTCGCCGTAGCATAGACAAATAAGACACAAGCAAAAAAGAGTGAGGATATGATATATAAACTATTTTTTCTCATGTTTCCATCCTCCTAGCAATCGTTCTTTAAAACTAAGACCTGCTTCCTCTTTTGGAAGTAAGATTTCACGTAATTCTGTTTCAAATTCATCAAGTGTTAGGTTGTGCTTAAAGCTTCCATTATAGGTTATCGAAATTCCTCCCGTTTCCTCTGATACGACAAAGGTCAAGGCATCGGATACTTCTGATAAACCAATAGCCGCCCGGTGTCTGGTCCCAAATTCCTTGGAAATCCCTGTGTTTTCTGTCAAGGGCAGATAGGCAGACGTCACAGCGATACGTTCTTCTCTGATAATCACCGCGCCATCATGTAGGGGAGTGTTGGGAATAAAAATGTTAATGAGAAGTTCTGCAGAAATCTTAGCATCTAAGGAAATTCCTGTCGAAATATACTCCTGCAAGGTACGGACACGCTGAATAGCAACCAAGGCTCCGATTTTACGAGGACTCATGTATTCAACAGACTTAACAAAGGCACGAATCATCTGTTCCTCAGCACTAATAGGGGCATTGGAAAAGAAATCTGTCGCTCTTCCCAAACGTTCCAAACCAGTCCGAATCTCTGGAGAGAAGATAACAACCGCCGCAATAACCCCATAAGTAATAATTTGATTGATTAACCAAGAAATCGTAGTCAAGCCAATCATATTTGCAAGGATTTGAGCTAAAATAAACACCAAAACTCCACGTACCAAAATCATAATCTTGGTTCCTGCAATAGCTTTTGTAAAATGATATAAAATATAAGCAACAATCAAAATATCAATCAGATTGATAGCTATCGTCCATGGACTTGCAAACAAACTGGTCCAATATTGCAGATTGGATAATTGTTGAAAATTCATCCCTGATATCCTCCCTATCAAAACACTTTCGTCCTATTATACCATTTTCTGGCATTTTTTTCCCTATCCTAGTCCATTTTACATTGAGCAAAAATATGATACAATAAACTGACTAGAAAAAACAAAGGAGAAACCATGTCTCAACTCTATGATATTACCATTGTAGGTGGTGGTCCTGTCGGTCTTTTTGCAGCCTTTTATGCCCACCTACGCCAAGCCAAGGTCCAAATCATCGACTCCCTTCCGCAACTAGGTGGACAACCTGCTATTCTCTACCCTGAAAAGGAAATTTTAGACGTCCCAGGTTTCCCAAACCTGACTGGAGAAGAATTGACCAACCGTCTAATCGAGCAATTAAATGGCTTTGATACCCCTATTCATCTCAACGAAACGGTTCTTGAGATTGAAAAACAAGAAGATGGCTTTGCCATCACAACTTCTAAAGGAAGTCACCTGTCTAAAACTGTTATCATCGCTATGGGTGGCGGTGCCTTTAAACCACGTTCTCTAGAACTAGAAGGCGTTGAGGACTATGAAAATATCCACTACCACGTTTCCAACATCCAGCAATATGCTGGTAAGAAAGTGACGATTCTGGGTGGTGGAGACTCGGCTGTGGATTGGGCTTTGGCTTTTGAAAAAATTGCGCCAACTACCCTTGTTCACCGCAGAGATAATTTCCGTGCCTTGGAACACAGTGTTCAAGCCTTACAGGAATCATCTGTAACCATCAAGACACCATTCGTCCCTAGCCAACTCCTTGGAGATGGAAAAACGCTCGATAAACTTGAAATCACAAAAGTCAAATCTGATGAAACAGAAACGATTGACCTAGACCACCTCTTTGTCAACTATGGTTTCAAATCTTCTGTCGGTAACCTTAAAAACTGGGGTCTCGACCTCAATCGTCACAAGATTATTGTCAACAGCAAACAAGAATCTAGCCAAGCAGGTATCTATGCTATCGGTGACTGCTGCTACTATGACGGAAAAATTGACTTGATTGCGACAGGTCTCGGAGAAGCTCCAACTGCTGTCAATAATGCTATCAACTACATCGACCCTGAGCAAAAAGTACAACCAAAACACTCTACTAGTTTATAAAAAAGAACCACGAGTCACATAGGATTCGTGGTTTTATAGTTCATCGGCTATCTTGTTGATTTTTCTTAATCTATGATTGACACCACTTTTGGTCAGAGGGGTGCTGAGGCTATCTGCCAACTGTTGGATAGAGTAGTCTGGGTGCTGAATCCGCAACTGCGCTACTTCCTGCAAATCCACTGGCAGATTTTCTAAGCCTATAATATCTTTGATTTTGCTGATATTGTTGATAGTCTTCATGCTGGCAGAAACTGTCCGAGCAATATTAGCTGTCTCGGCATTATTGGCTCGATTAAGATCGTTACGAGTTTCCCGCAAAATCTTAACCCGCTCAAAATCATCACGCGCCTTCATGGCTCCGATTACTATAAGAAAGTCCATAATATCTTCGGCACGCTGGAGATAGGTCACAGCTCCCTTCTTGCGTTCAAGCACCTTGGCATCCAGTAAAAACTGCTGGAGAAGGGAGGCAATCCCTTGCGCGTGGTCCAGATAAACAGAACTGATTTCCAACTGATACTTGCCTGACTCAGGGTCACGAATGCTTCCATTTGCCAAGAAAGCACCACAGAGATAGGCACGGCCTGCTTCCTCGTCTGATAAAATCTCCTCATCAATACCTGTTTCCAAACCAAAAAAGGAGTCTGCCAAGTGCAAATCACTTAACAAATCCTGCACCTTTTCATCTGTAAAAACGGTATAGACCCGATTCTTGCGGAGATTGCTTCTTTGGTGGTGACGTATTTCCGATTTGATTTCATAGAAATGGAGAAAGGACTCATAGAGGTGACGAGCCAGTTTGGCATTTTCTGTCACGACGGACAAGGTCAGGCCCGAGGTCGAGAGACCGATGCTACCAGACATCTTGATAATGGCAGATAATTCATGCCGGCTTAGATGGTGCTGACCTAGGATTTCTTCTTTTACTGCTACTGTGAAACTCATTTTCTCACCTGTATAATCCGCATCAACTCATCCACTATCAAATTCCCATCGTGGAAGGCACCACCATTTTCCAGACGGAGGAAGTTGGATGAAATCACGCGCGGAACTTGCTTACAAAGACTTGCAAAATCATGTTCCACCTGCACCAAGTATTCATCAAACCGGTTGGAATTCATGTATTCCTGAGGCACTTTTTCGATATTTACCAAGACAGTATCGATAAAAGGGCGACCAAGATGACGATGCAAGACCTCCACATGATCACTATCTGTAAAGTGTTCTGTCTCCCCACGTTGGGTCATGATATTGCAGACATAGGCGATTTCTGCCTTAGTTTCCAAAAGCGCCTGCCCAATTTCCTTAATGACAATATTGGGCAAAATAGAGGTAAAGAGAGAGCCAGGCCCTAGGACAATCATGTCACTTTCAAGAATGGTCTGCACTACTCGACGACTGGCCAGAGGCGTATCATCGTTGAGGGTATTGGTCACATAGACATGGTCAATCATGCCTGGATGGTCTGCAATATGACTCTCTCCAGCCACTTCTGTCCCATCCTGAAAGACTGCATGCAGGGTCAAAGGATGGTCACTGGAAGGATAAATCTTCCCAGTCGTATGGAAAAATTTGCTCAGCAACTGCATGGCATTATAGGTCGAACCCTGCATTTCTGACAGACCTGCAATAATGAGATTTCCCAATGGATGTCCAGCAAAGGCTCCAGCATCTTCAGAAAAGCGATACTGAAAGACCTTTTCATAAAACTTAGGCATATCCGACATGGCCACAAGGACATTACGAAGATCACCTGGCGGTGTCAATTGTTGCATATTTTTTCGGAGTTCACCTGAAGAACCACCATCATCTGCCACCGTTACGATAGCCGCGATTTCCACATCTTTTTCCCGCAGACTTTTAAGAATGACGGGGATCCCAGTACCTCCACCAATCACCGTTATCTTTGGTTTTCTCATGAACGGTTTACCGTTTCCTTTCTTCGGTCTTTGTCGCGATGCCCTTCATTGACAGGCCAAGTCTTGGATAAGTCCTGCGCCAAGCGTTTGGCAAAGGCCACACTACGGTGTTGTCCACCCGTACATCCCATGGCAATGGTCAAAACGGACTTACCTTCCTTTTGGTAACTTGGCAAAATCGGTTCAATCAAGGCCAACAAATGCTGATAAAAATCTTCTGACTCAGGATGATTCATGACATAGTCATACACTGGTTCATCCACACCCGTTTGGTTTCTCAGTTCTGGAAGGTAGTAGGGATTTGGCAAGAATCGGACATCAAAGACCAAGTCCGCATCAATCGGGATTCCATATTTAAAGCCGAAAGACATGACTTCGATACGGAAAGACTGGGCTTGTTCTTGATCTGAAAACTGCTCTGCAAGGGTTTTACGCAGCTCACGAGGAGTAAGTTCAGTCGTATCCACCACATTTTGGCTCATATTTTTCAAAGGCGCCAAGAGCTCACGTTCCAGCTTGATTCCATCCAAAATCCGACCATCTGCAGCTAATGGGTGACTCCGTCTGGTTTCCTTGTAACGCGCGACCAATTCCTTATCGGCTGCATCCAAAAAGAGAATTTTAAAGTCCAGTTCTTCCTTGTTTTCCAACTCATCCAAAACAGCTTGAATCTCCGAGAAGAAAGAACGGCTACGCATATCCACTACCAAGGCCAACTTAGGATCGTCTTCCTTAGTTTCCACCAACTGCAAAAACTTAGGCAAGAGGGCTGGCGGCATATTATCAATAGTAAAATAACCTAAATCCTCGAAAGACTGAATGGCTACAGTTTTGCCCGCACCACTCATCCCTGTCACAATCACCAAGTGAAGTTGTTTCTTTGTCATCTTTTTCTCCTTATATCAAAAGAAGCTTGGCAGCACCAAACTTCAACTAGCTTATCCAATCTCTGCGATGACTTCAATTTCGACTTTTACATCACGAGGAAGACGAGCTACCTCCACAGCTGAACGAGCTGGAAATTCCTCTTTAAAGGCCGTTTGGTAAACCTCGTTAAAAGGAACGAAGTCGTTCATATCGCTCAAGAAGCAAGTTGTTTTGACAACATGGTCAAAGTCTGTTCCTGCTTCTGCCAAAATAGCACCGATGTTTTTTAAGACTTGCTCTGTCTGTTCTTGAATCGTTTCTCCAACGATTTCCCCAGTTTCAGGAGAGAGAGGAACTTGACCACTAGCAAACAAAAGGTTCCCAACGATTTTTCCTTGAACATAGGGTCCGATAGCCTTTGGAGCTTTGTCTGTATGAATTGTTTTTGCCATTTTCTTTTCCTCACAATTTTTCTAAGATTGCATCCCAAGCCTCATCCATCCCTGCCTTGCTGACAGATGAAAAGAGGATGAAATCGTCACTTGGGTCAAAGTTTAATTTCTTTTTGATTGCTGATTCGTGCTTGTTCCATTTACCACGAGGAATCTTGTCCGCCTTGGTCGCAACGATGATAACCGGAATCTCGTAATACTTGAGAAATTCGTACATCTGCACATCATCTGCTGACGGGTCATGACGAAGGTCAACTAAACTGACTACCGCACGGAGATTTTCCCGAGTCGTTAGATACTCCTCAATCATGCGCCCCCACTTTTCACGTTCCTTTTTGGAAACACGGGCATAACCATAGCCAGGAACATCCACAAAGCGCATCTTGTCGTCAATGTTAAAGAAGTTGAGCAGCTGGGTTTTCCCAGGTTTCCCTGACGTACGAGCCAGATTCTTACGATTCAACATAGTGTTGATAAAGCTAGACTTACCAACATTGGAACGCCCTGCTAGGGCAATCTCTGGCAGTTCATCCTGTGGGTAGTGGGATTTATTCGCCGCACTGAGCAAGATTTCAGCATTATGTCTATTCAGTTCCATAGTCACCTCTAGGCTGTTTCTAGGATTGGTTTATCCGTTCCATCGACAGCTTCTTTTGTGATGCGAACCAATTTCACATTTTCCTGACTCGGTACTTCAAACATAACGTCCAACATGGTTTCTTCAATAATCGAACGAAGACCACGCGCCCCAGTCTTCCGTTCGATGGCCTTGTTGGCAATCTCTTGAAGGGCCTCATCGTCAAATTCCAACTCGACATCATCATAAGAAAGCAAGGTTTGATATTGTTTGACCAAGGCATTTCTTGGCTCTTTCAAGATGCGAACCAAGTCATCCACTGTCAATTGCTCAAGAGCCGCAAAAACAGGCAAGCGCCCAATCAATTCTGGAATAATCCCGAATTTTTGAATATCTTCTGCGATGATTTCTTGCATGTAAGAGCTATTTTCATCAATCGCTTTATTATTTTGACCAAATCCGATGACTTTTTCTCCAAGACGTTGTTTAACAATTTCTTCAATACCATCAAAGGCACCACCAACAATGAAGAGGATATTCTTGGTATCTACTTGAATCATTTCTTGTTGCGGATGTTTGCGTCCACCTTGAGGTGGTACGCTAGCAACTGTTCCTTCGATAATCTTGAGAAGGGCTTGTTGCACCCCTTCACCAGAAACATCACGTGTGATAGACACGTTCTCACTCTTCTTGGCAATCTTGTCAATTTCATCCACATAGATAATGCCACGCTCTGCACGTTCAATATTAAAGTCAGCAGCCTGCAAGAGTTTGAGGAGGATATTTTCCACATCCTCACCTACATAACCAGCTTCAGTAAGAGCTGTTGCATCCGCAATCGCAAAAGGCACGTTCAAGCTCTTAGCCAAGGTCTGGGCAAGGAAAGTTTTCCCTGAACCAGTTGGGCCAATCATCAAGATGTTTGACTTCTGCAAATCCACATCTTCTGACTCTTCACGCGTATCGTGGAAATTGATGCGTTTGTAGTGGTTGTATACTGCTACTGCTAAAGCACGTTTGGCACGATCTTGACCAATTACATAGTAGTTCAAGATATGGAGGAGTTCAATTGGTTTTGGCACCTCAGACAAGTCTGCCAAGACTTCCTCAACCAATTCTTCTCGAATGATTTCCTGAGCTAGCTCCACGCATTCATTACAAATAAAAGCATTGTTCCCAGCGATTATTTTTTGTACTTCTTCTTGGTTTTTGCCACAAAATGAGCAATAAACCATCATATCATTTTTTCTATTTGTAGACATGATTTCCTTCCATTCTATACTGTCATTCTATCTAAAATAAGGTCATGTAAAAAGCATGAATACTATTGACCAGATTGGTAAAGGCATTTAACCAAAGGAGGATAGAAAGCCCGTAACGCTTTTTACGAAAAGCCTGTGCCCCTGCAAGCAAGCAGACCAAACACAGCATGGCTGTGAAAAAACCAAATATACTACGTTCCATTAGACTTCCTTTCTCTTGCGGTATTGGATGGTAAAATCATAAGGGTTTTTCTCATCTTTGGTATAGGATTTGCTTGAAACTGTCTCAAAAAGGGACAAGTCAAACTCTTCAGGGAAATAGGTATCTCCCTCCACCCGAGTATGAATTTGAGTCATAATCACTTCATCAAGGTAGGGTTCAAAAGCCTGAAAAATCTGCTTCCCACCGAGAATATAGAGATTCTTGTCTTGACCCTGATACCAGTCCAAGACAGACTGGACATCCTTAAAAGTAGTAACCCCATCTATCTTTTCTTCCAAATTACGTGTCAAAATCAAGGTCTCCCGTTTTGGAAGAAGACGACGTCCTATTCCATCAAAGGTCACACGCCCCATCAAGATAGCATGATTCAGAGTTGTTTCTTTAAAGTGTTGCAATTCTGCTGGTAAATGCCAAGGCAGACGATTGTCCTTACCAATCACACCCTCTTCATCCTGGGCCCAAATAGCTACGATTTTCTTAGTCATGCTTCCATCCTTTTCACTGATAGTACTATTTTATCAAAAAACTCAAAAAAAGACTGGTTTGGAATAGCTTACAGAATAGAAAAAAATCTGTAAGAGGCATCCTACAGATTTTTATATGATTATTCTATTTCTTACAAACCAGGTGCTTGTCCAAGTTCTGCGGCAAGCATCCAGATTGTTTTATCAGTTTCAGTTTTAGCATCTGTAAAGATACCGTTTGTCACATCGTCACCTTCTTCATCAGTAACATCCAAACCTTTTTGGAAGAGTTCTGACAAGTAACGGTAGATAGCAAGCACACGTTCCAAGCTTTCTTCAACATTGCGGTATTCACCAGCTTCTTCTTCGATTTCACTATTTTGAAGGAATTCTGTCAATGTAGAGAATGGGCTACCTCCAAGTGTAATCAAACGTTCGCTGATTTCATCTAAATGACCATCAAGAGCATCCATGTACTCATCCATTTTTGGATGCCATACCATAAAACCGCGTCCACGCATGTACCAGTGCACTTGATGAAGAGCAATATGCGCTACATACAAATCTGCAACAGCTTGATTCAAAACTTCCTTTGTTTTTGCCAATGCTACTGGCGCTGCTTTTGTTAATGTTGCGACATCTTTTGCTGCTTCTTTTTTCAATTCTACCATTTTATTTTACCTCGTTCATTATTTTTTGTAACCACTTCTTAATGATTACTACCTTAGTATACTACTAAGGAAAGACAATAGCAAGCCAAATGACCCACATGAGAAAAGTTGCAATAGACTGATAATTTAAGAATTCTTTAGAATAAAACACAGTCCCCTTACACATCTCTTAACTGCGACAAAATAAAGAAAAAGAGGATGCAATTTTCTTGCACACTCCTTTTTCAAACTTATATCTTAATACCAAACGCTGACATCCACACGCCCTTGGATTCCTTTCATGTATTCAGAAGAGGTATACTGCCAACCTTTTTCTCCTGAATAATGAGGATTTTCCCATTCTAAAGCATTGGTATAGGCCGCTACCCAGTTTACATGTTTTAAAATATCTGGGTGTTTTAAACGCGTCTGTAATAAACTACGATAGCTATAGACATACACATTTTGATAGCCCGCCTGCTTCATCGTCTCCATGTACTTGTTGATAATCTTAACCCAAGTACCTGTATCACTCGGAGCACGCTTACTTTTATTCACATACTCCCAGTTCTCAACATCATAGTAGATAGGGTAAGACAAGTTCATATTGTATTTCTTCAGAAGTTCAATGGTCTGTTCAGCGTCATTCTCAGCATCGGTCTCATTTTCAGCATAGGTATAGAGATAGACACCATAAGGAATTCCCAGACGGTTTAACTCCTTAATGTTATGCGCCAATTCCTTGTCTTCTTTACCGCTATAACCTAGACGAACAATGACACCATCCACCTCGTTCTCATCAATAACCTTTTTCCAATCATTGATACGACCATTGTGCTCACTAATATCAATAACTTTCTTAGCATGTTCGGTTCCCACTTGCTCTTCTCTATTATTAAAGAAATAGCGTTTACCATCTCTGTGAACCCAGCCGACATTCAAATCTTTCTTTTCTTTGAGCTCACCAGAAGCCGCAAAGATATAGCGAGCACCATCCATAATCACTTCATCAGTCGCCATGGCACCACTTCCAGTCAAATAGTAGTTGCCTTGCCACTCATTCCGCGCCATATAGCCCCACTTCTTGAAATAGTACCATTTGCCGCCCACTTTTTGCCACTCTTGGTTGGCATAAGTTCCATCGGATTTTAGATAAAAATAAGCAGAATAAGCCGGATCATAAAGCCATTCATTTTGCATCATGGCACCTTGACCATTCAAGAAATAACTTCCTTGCCATTGGCTTTTAGCCATGTAACCCCACTTCTTGAAGTAATACCACTTATTTCCAATCAATTGCCATTCTTGATGAGCATAAGCCCCATCTGACTTAAGATAAAACCAACTCTTGTAATTACTGTCATAGATCCACTCGTTTTGGGCCATATAGCCACCTGATTTCAGGTAGTAATTTCCATGCCATTCATTCTGCGTGTAACGACCATCTGAATTAATATAAAACCAAGCCTTGTAGTAGTTGTCAAAAATCCATTCACTTTGAGCTTTAGAACCATCAGCCTTTACATAATAATCCCCATCCCAGTGGGCAGAGACACTGTTTCTCTGTTCATTGCTACTAGTTGATGAAGTCCCTGTTGATAGACTAGATTTTTCTGAAACTGTGCTTCCACTTGTTTCATCTGCCGCAATTCCTGAAACTCTTGCGCCAAGTAAGCAGAGACTTGCTAGCCCTATACATACAATTTTTGTTTTCAATCTTTCCTCTCCTATAAAAAATGGAACAGGCACCTGAATGCTGTTCCACCTAGCTTTTGCTACTGATTATTTTACAAAGTCAAGCAAAGCCAAGAAGCTTTCAGCTTCAAGTGACGCACCACCTACAAGGGCACCGTCAACGTCTGGACAAGCCATGTATGAAGTAACGTTCTCAGGTTTAACAGAACCACCGTATTGAACACGAACTTTGTCCGCAACTTCTTGACCGAAGTCAGCAGCTACAACGTCACGAACAACTTTACACATTTTTTGTGCATCGTCTTGTGAAGCTGATTTACCAGTACCGATAGCCCAGATTGGCTCATAAGCGATAACTGATGCAGCAACTTGTTCAGCAGTCAATCCAGCCAATGCAGCAGATACTTGAGCACCTACGAATTCAGCAGCTTTACCAGCTTCGTAAGTTTCAAGTGACTCACCACAACAGATGATTGGAAGCATACCGTTTGCAAAGATTGCTTTTGCTTTTTTGTTGATATCTTCGTCAGTTTCATGGAAGTAGTCACGGCGTTCTGAGTGACCGATAACAACGTAGTCAGTACCGATTTCTTTCAAAACTTGTGGGCTAGTTTCACCAGTGAAGGCACCTGCATTTTCAAAGTAGCAGTTTTGAGCAGCAACTTTAAGGTTTGAACCTTTTGCAGCAGCAAGAACAGTTGTCAAATCAACTGCAGGAGCTGCGATACCTGCTTCAACAAGATCTGATGAAGGAAGTTTTGATGCAACAGCTTCAACGAATGCTTTAGCTTCTTCTGGATTTTTGTTCATTTTCCAGTTACCAGCGATAAATGGTTTACGTGACATTTCACATACCTCTTTTTTCAATTTATTTTCTACTTATTTTATCACAATTAGACACAGCTTGCAAATCTTACTCGGATTTCAAGCCTGCTTCCAACGATTAATCCTTCCAGAGATCCATGGCATTTCTAAAATCCACAGATACCTGTGTCAACTGAGGATTGCTGGCTTCTCTTTCTGCCCGCTTAGCCTCAATTTGAGCCACACTTTTGATACCTTCATGGCGCCAGTTTCTCAAAATCGCCTGAATGTACTTCCAGTTTGCTTTTCCATTTAAAACAGCTTCACGAAGAGCCTCCTTAATCAAGTCAGCACTGGTTCCATCTTCCTTTAGTGTCTTGGTCAAATCTTCAATCTCAAAAGGTGTCAACAAGCGTCCCAATTCCTGCTGGAAGGTTTCCACCAAATCCTTGAGCTGATTCTGAGGTGTCAACTGGTCTGAACTTGAATCAGCGACTCCAAGCAAGTCGTCCAAGCGTTCCAAAGCCAAACTAGCATCAAAAAGCAATTCGATTTCACCATTTAATTCGATAGTACGATACTGGAGAAGTCCCCTCTCCGTCAGATTAGAGATAGACTGGTTGACATCCGAAATTTCCTTGCCAATCCTTTCAGCAATCTGGCTTGGCGACATTTCTTCCAAGCCTGTCGTATTTTGCAAATAGAAAAATTGCCAGACCAGAAAATCGTCGCTAGAAGGAAAGAGTTCCTTAAAATGCAAGAGCAGGGCACTCGGTAAAACCAAGTTCCCTGATTTAAAAGCGTCTAAATATGTCATAATTCCTCTTATAAATACCCAAATGCGGATGCATCATCTTCTATCTTTCTCCAGTCAAAAGGCGTCTCCTGATAGACCGCATAATTCACCCAGTTACTGAAAAAGAGGGCTGCTGATGAAGACCAACAAAGACAAGGTATCTGGTTGACATCATCATCCTTAAAGTAATTTTCTGGAATATGAGGATCCAAACCTGCATCACGATCTCGGAAATATTCATTTGCCAAGGTATCACGATCATATTCCAAATGCCCAAAACTATAAATTTCTCGTAAATCACGACTAGCCAAAATCGAAACCCCAACCTGTGGCCCTTCTGATAAAATCTCGAGATTGGTTTTGTTTAAGACTTCTTCCTTAGAAATCTCCGTGTGCCGTGAATGAGGGGATACATAGCTATCGTCAAAGCCTCTAAAAAGAAGGTGCCCTTCTTTTAAAGCATCCTGAGGATAAATACCTGATAACTTACTGTCCATCTGGTATTTTTCTACCCCATAGCGTAGGTAGAGCCCAGCCTGAGCCCCCCAACAGATATGAAGCGTCGAATAGACATGAGTCTTGGACCACTCAAGCACCTGGCTAAATTCCTCCCAATAGTCCACTTCCTCAAATGGTAAATGTTCAACTGGAGCACCCGTGATAATCATCCCATCAAAATACTCATCCTTGACTTCAGGAAAAGTTTTATAAAAGGTCTCCATGTGCTCTGAACGAGTTGTCTTAGAACGGTGGCTCTCCATATAGAGAAAATCAATATCCAGTTGTAGGGGGGTATTAGCCAAGTGGCGTAACAACTGGGTTTCTGTGACCATTTTCTGTGGCATGAGATTTAAAATTAAAATCTTCAAAGGACGAATATCTTGGTGAGCAGCACGTTGATCATCCATGACAAAGATGTTCTCTGTCCGTAAAATCTCAACAGCTGGCAATTTTTTATCAATTCGAATCGGCATAACCCTCTCCTAACTGTATTCTTTCAGGAATCATTGCATATGTTTGAAGCCAAATCTCAAACACTTAGTCCTTTTATTATACTGCAAGAAGATATAGTTTTCAATTATAGTTTTTCTCTAACTAGCTATAGTCTATTTTTATATCCTAATGTAGAGAAAACAGCCCTAGGGACTGTTTTTCATTAATAATGCATCAAAACTTTGTAATCGTAGTCACCGATTTTTTCACGGCCGTTCAATTCATCCAATTCAACAAGGAAGGCACAACCTGCTACAACACCACCAAGTTTTTCAATCATCTCGATGGTTGCCTTAACAGTTCCACCTGTTGCCAAGAGGTCATCTACAATAAGAACACGTTGACCTGGCTTGATGGCATCCGCATGCATAGTCAAGGTATCAACACCGTACTCTTTTTCATAGTCAGCAGAAATGACTTCACGTGGTAATTTACCTGGCTTACGAACAGGGGCAAAACCAATTCCCAACTCAAAGGCAACTGGACAGCCCACGATAAATCCACGAGCCTCAGGCCCTACAATCATGTCTATTTTCTTGTCAGTAGCATACTGAACAATTTCACGAACAGCGTAGCTATATGCATTTCCATCAGCCATCAAAGGACTGATATCACGGAAGGTAATCCCTTCCTTTGGATAATTTTCAATTGTTGCAATGTAATCTTTTAAATTCATCTTTTTCTTTCTTTCAAAGTTTTTTACTCTCTATTATACCATACTTTCTAGTAAAGAAGAAAGAGAAAACAATATTTCATCTGCTAGTCACCCTATAAGGCAAATAAGATGACCATTTTTATTCAAAGGGTATCACAAGATAGATGCATAATATGACTTCCCTAGCAAAAAGGAGAGAAGCATTTTGTTTCTCTCCTTAGATTAACTGATATCTCTCCACTACAATTGATAAAGAGATATCTTTTCTTGTAGTGCTTTGAATTTTATTTATTTTAGTAGACTGTTTTTTCAGTTTCTACATCAAAGAAGTGTGCTTTGTTCAAGTCAAATCCAAGTTCAACTGTTGCACCTGTTTGCAAGTAGTCACGAGCATCAACTTTTGCAACAAATTCATCTTTACCAACTTGGCAGTAAAGGTGAGATTCTGAACCAAGCAGTTCTGATACAGAGATAGTCGCTTTTACAACACAGTCTGGGAATGTTTCAAGGAAAGCAGGTTCTGCATTCACGTCTTCTGGACGAATACCGAAGATCAATTCTTTACCTTCGTAGCCTTTTTCACGAAGAACTTTCAAAGCACCTTCTGGAACTTTCAAACGGAAACCATCAGAAATAATTTCACTTCCAACCAATTTCACATTGATGAAGTTCATAGCTGGGCTTCCGATGAATCCTGCTACGAATTTATTAACTGGGTTTTTGTAAACTTCTTGAGGAGTACCGATTTGTTCAACACGTCCGATAGTACCTGTACCAGCAGGGTTCTTAGTTGCTGACATGATAACGATACGGTCTGCAAGTGTCATCGCTTCTGTTTGGTCGTGAGTTACGTAGATAGTAGTAGCTCCGATACGACGGTGGATTTTCGCAATCTCAGCACGCATTGATACACGAAGTTTAGCATCCAAGTTTGACAAAGGTTCGTCCATCAAGAATACTTTTGCATCACGGACGATGGCACGACCCATGGCAACACGTTGACGTTGACCACCTGAAAGGTCAGCTGGTTTACGTTCCAAAAATTCTTTCAATCCAAGAATTTCAGCTGCTTCTTGCACACGTTTGTCGATGTCTTCTTTGCTGTATTTACGCAATTTCAAACCGAAAGCCATGTTGTCATAAACAGTCATGTGTGGGTAAAGAGCGTAGTTTTGGAATACCATGGCGATGTCACGGTCTTTTGGAGCTACGTCGTTGACAACCACGCCATCGATAGATGCAGTACCTTCTGTGATGTCTTCAAGACCAGCAATCATACGGAGTGTAGTTGATTTACCACATCCTGAAGGACCTACGAAAACGATAAATTCTTTATCTTTGATGTTCAAGTTGAAATCTTCAACTGAATAGTGTTCGCTGTTTGGATATTTTTTGTAAATATTTTTAAGATTTAATTCTACCATGAGGTGAACTCCTTTTGTCTTTTGATAATTATATTATAGATGAAAACGCTTTACATTTCTATGGCAAGGTGACCAAAAAAACAAAAAAGTTCTGTGCAACTTGCACAAAACTTTAGAGAATATCGGAGAATTTTAAGAAGATAATCTTTATTATTCTTCTATACAAAAGACAAAAGCAGAAACAAGGATTAGTTTTCCCATATTTTCGCTGATTCTCCACTACATTTGACTGGATTCTAATTTTTTAGAGAAATACAAAAGAGCTAGCCTAAGCTAACTCTTATCCTATGCGGAGAGAGGGACTTGAACCCTCACGACCTAAAGCGGTCACAGGATCCTTAGTCCTGCGCGTCTGCCAATTCCGCCATCCCCGCGTCGATTACTTTACTAGTATATCAACTTTTGGGATACTTGTCAACACTTTTTTTCAAAATTTTTCATTTCATCTACCAAATTACTCAGAAAGTTCATTTAGATTTTCATCTACCAACTTAGCTCCAAGTGTATTTTTGAAATGACCTAGGGCAAATTGATGATTTTCAGGCCAGATAGAAGCAACAGCTGGTTTAACAATCTCGATGTCATATCCTAGATTATAGGCATCTATAGCTGTATGCAGGACACAAATATCCGTCAAGACTCCTGTTAAAATAACTGTAGACACTCTACGCTCTCTCAAACGAATATCTAGGTCAGTCCCTGAAAAAGCTGAGTAATGGCGTTTATCCATCCAAAAGACACGACTGTCTGAACCATGCTCTTGATAAAAGATCCCCAAATCTCCATATAAATTCCGTCCACTAGTCCCAATCAGATTATGAGGCGGGAATAGTTTACTTTCTGGATGGAAACAATCGTTTTCTTCATGAGCATCGATAGTAAAGAAGATGTAATCTCCGCGTTCAAAAGCTAATCGAGTCACCTTGCTAATGGCTTCCGAAATAGCTTGAGCTGGAGCCCCTGCTGTCAATTTTCCACTATCAGCAACAAAATCTTCTGTATAATCAATCGAAATTAAAGCCTTTACCATTAGTAATCTCTTTTCTTCACTTCTTCAAAAATATCTGAAATCAAGACCTTAAGATAGGTTCCCTTCATTCCAAGTGAGCGACTTTCAATAATTCCCGCAGATTCAAGTTTACGAAGGGCATTGACAATCACAGAGCGGGTAATCCCGATACGGTCTGCAATCACTGATGCAGTTAACTGCCCTTCATTTCCATTTAATTCTCCTAAAATTGCTGAAACAGCACGGAGTTCGGAATAAGAAAGGGTATTAACCGCCATGGTAACAGCAGTACGGCGACGGATATTTTTCTCATCTTCTTCACGCTGGAAGTTAAGAAGCTGAATCCCAACAACGGTACTGGCAATCTCAACAAGAATCAAGTCCTCATCTTCGAATTTTTTATCATTGCGCCAAATAATCAAAGAACCAAGGCGAATCCCCGATACATGAATCGGTGCAATAGTCGTCAAGCCATCTGGAAAATCGTCTCTACTCTCAACAGGGAAAATACTCATATCATGCTCAACAGGCAAATTTGCTTCTGTTTCGTAAATCATATTAGCCCCTTGAACGTAGTCATCTGGGAAAATCTTAGTTTGGAAGAATTGCTCTACGCGATCTGTATTTGTTTTATAACGCATAAAATAGCCAAGCAGACGTCCCTTACTATTGATAATGCAGGCATTGCAATGAATAATATCCGCTAACTGACGCGTAATAGCGTTGTAAGGCAGCTCATCCTGCAACTGCTCCTCTGAGCGCTTCAAAATTGATGTAATCTTTCTTGTTTTTTCTAATAAATGTGCCATTTTTCACCTCGAATTTAATCGCTATCATTATAACATAAAAACGTCTCTTTTTCAATAATTATCTGAAAATTCCTTATTGACTTGCAATTTTTAAAAACCTGTAACTTCTCAAAGTAACTTCCACTTGCCTATCCAAAGTGGAAGTTAGTCTAAAACGGATTTTTATGGTGGAATTAAGTGTGAGACGTTTGAGTTAGAAACGAGGTCTACTATGACAAAA